>JAISLF010000070.1 GCA_031260605.1 Oscillospiraceae bacterium | reverse complement strand
CACCGCGCTGCAGAGCGCCTGCGCGGCGGGCGGTTACTTTTTCCGCTTCGCCGGAAAAAGTAACCAAAAAGGGGCGACTTCTTTAGAAGAAGCAATCTTTTTTATACGGGAACTGCGGTAGTGACAATGGAGAGTGTACCTGTCCCCGCGACGTATCGCGGTGGGGTGCGCGAACGCTTCCGCTGCGCCGCACGCAGGGTCACAGCCTGTCGCGAGGTTGGCTGCTTAGGTAAGGCGATTGGTTACCGCAAACTGCCGTCGGGTGCCAACCGGAAAGACTGTGCTGCTACGATTGCTGACGCACGTTGTTCGGCAATGCGGTGCGTATCCCGACGCGGTTGGGGTTGGCGTTACGGTGGGTGCAAACTTACGGTTCAAGGCAATGCTCCGTTACTAGACAATCTACGTAGGGGACGGCGTCCACGACGTCCCTTATTTGGTTTGCCACCGACTTTTGCGTCAAACTACTGCGCCCTGCTATCTGGGTGCGTCGGGTGCCCTCGTCTACCTCCGCGCTTTGCGCGTCGGAACACGCGGCGTATTGCCCGCCGCAACAGCGCAGGGCGCGGTGCGGGTTGGCTTCGCCAAATTCTGGTTGCCACCCGTCGGCGTTAGCCGACCGTAGCCTCCTGCTTGACCTATTCGGAGGAACTTTCCCAAGCTCGCGGAGAGAAACGTCACGATATACAGACGGACAACGAGAGCAGGCCCTTAAAGCGGCTTCTTTGGTCACTTTCTTGCCGCAGCAAGAAAGTGACCGCCCGCCGCGCAGGCGTAAAGCTTCGCGAAGCTGCCAAGCTTCGCCGTAATTACAAACATAGCACCCTCCGGCGCACAGCTGTGCGTACCAAAACCGCCGCGCCATCTGCCATTTTTTACAATCCGCCAAACTTACCGCGCCCTCTCTTGACAACCACATTTTCTATGCTATAATATAGAATAGAGTGTGGCGCGTCGCCGCACTGTTTTATGCTGTAATTTTGAAACTATCGGTAACAAAACTTCAATGAACAACTTTTCAACCGCAATTACAACCGGCAACGCCGCACTTGAGGGCGCTTTCCGCAATCCGTCCGGGTGCGCTATATCGGGCATTTTCTCAAAAAACGGCAAGCTGATGAGCGGCAATGCCATAATTGAGTCTATTGAAATAATGCACGAACGCTCTAACGGACTCGGCGGCGGCTTTGCCGCTTACGGTATATACCCCGAGCACAAGCACGAGTACGCCCTGCATATTTTCCACAACAGCATCGGCTCAAAGATTGAGACGGAAAAATACCTTGAGGAAACCTTTGAGGTATCCGCCGCCTCAACAATACCGATACAGCCCGTACCCGGCATTGACCAGGGTCCGCTTATCTGGCGTTATTTTGCCACGCCGCGCCGCGACAAGCTGCGCGACTCACAGCAGGACGAGCGTGAGTTCACGGCACGCGCGGTGTTTCACATCAACCGCGATATAGACGGGAGCTTTGTGTTTTCGTCCGGCAAAAATATGGGTGTTTTCAAGGCTGTCGGCTATCCTGAGGATGTGGGCAGATTCTACCGCCTGTCTGAATACGAGGGCTACTGTTTTACGGCGCACGGTCGGTACCCGACAAACACACCCGGCTGGTGGGGCGGGGCGCACCCGTTTTCCCTGCTTGATACAACGGTTGTTCACAACGGCGAGATTTCAAGCTATGACGCGAACCGCCGCTCAATCGAGATGTACGGCTATCCCTGCACTTTGCAGACGGACACCGAGGTCATCGCGTACATTATAGATTACCTCACGCGGCGGCAGGGGCTGACTTTTGAGGAGGTTTGCCGCGTAACGGCGGCGCCGTTCTGGTCTGAGATTGAGAAAATGCCGGCGGACGAACGCCGCGAATATGAGTTTTTGCGCACGGTATTTTCGCCTTACCTTATAACGGGCCCGTTCTCGATTCTCGTCGGCTTTACCGGCGGTATGATGGCGCTGAACGACAGACTGAAGCTCAGAAGCATGGTCGCGGCGGAAAAGGGAGACCTTTTGTACTGCGCAAGTGAGGAATCCGCGATTCGGCTGATTGAGCCTGACCTTGACAAGGTATGGGCGCCGTCCGGCGGGGAATGCGTCATCGCGCGGCTTACGCCTGACGCACACAAGAAGATTTACGGTTAGGAGTTAACACACATTGAGCTTGAATTACATCTATCCGGACAATGAGGTTGTCCGGAATTACGATAAGTGCATATGCTGCCGCGCCTGTGAGCGCCAGTGCGCAAATGAAGTGCACGAATACCTTGAGGAAGCGGACAAGATGATTGCGGACGACGCAAAGTGCGTCAACTGTCACCGCTGCGTTTCCATCTGTCCCGTGCGCGCGCTGAAAATCGTGCCGACGGATCACGAATTTAGGAAAAACACCTCCTGGAAGAAAAAAGACATCTACGAGGTCTACAAGCAGGCGGAATCCGGCGGCGTTCTGCTGTCCTCTATGGGCAACCCCTCCGAATTTCCCGTGTACTGGGACAAGATTCTGCTGAATGCCTCACAGGTTACTAACCCGTCTATCGACCCACTGCGCGAGCCTATGGAAACAAAGGTTTTTCTCGGCGCAAAGGAAGAAAGCGTCAAAAGAGGCGAGGACGGCAGGTTGATTACAAAAACCTCTCCGCAGCTGAAGCTTGAGCTACCTGTTATGTTTTCCGCGATGAGCTACGGCTCAATTTCGTATAACGCACATGAGAGTCTTGCCCGCGCGTCGCAGGAGGCGGGTACGTTTTACAACACAGGCGAGGGCGGTCTGCACGAGGACTTTTACAAATACGGCGGCAATACGATTGTTCAGGTCGCGTCGGGACGCTTCGGCGTTCACCGCGAGTATTTAGAAACTGCCGCCGCGATTGAGATTAAGATGGGACAGGGCGCAAAGCCCGGTATCGGCGGACATCTGCCCGGCAAAAAGGTCGGACCGAACGTTTCGCGCACGCGTATGATTCCTGAGGGAACAGACGCTATCTCCCCTGCCCCGCACCACGACATTTACTCGATTGAGGATTTGCGTCAGCTCGTTTTCTCGTTAAAAGAAGCAACGGCGTATAAAAAGCCCGTTATCGTAAAGATTGCGGCGGTGCATAACGTCGCGGCGATCGTCTCCGGCATTGCGCGCAGCGGCGCGGACATTGTTGCGATAGACGGCTTTCGCGGCGGCACCGGCGCGGCTCCGACGAGGATTCGCGACAATGTCGGTATTCCGATTGAGGTTGCTCTTGCGCAGGTGGACAGCCGCCTGCGTGACGAGGGAATCCGCGATAAAATCTCGGTCGTCGCGGCAGGCTCAATCCGCTCCTCGGCAGACGTTATAAAGGCAGTCGCGCTCGGCGCGGACGCGGTGTATATCGGAACGTCGGCGCTGCTGGCGCTGGGCTGTCACCTTTGCCGCACGTGCAATCAGGGCAAGTGCAACTGGGGCATTGCGACACAGCGTATGGATTTAGTCAAGCGCCTAAACCCCGACATCGGCTATAAGCGTCTTGTGAATCTTATGACCGCGTGGAAACACGAGATTGAAGAGATGATGGGCGGTATGGGTATCAACTCGATAGAAGCCCTGCGCGGAAACCGTCTTATGCTGCGCGGCGTCGGGCTGACCGACGTTGAGCTGCGTATGCTCGGCATAAAGCACGCCGGAGAATCGGCGTAAACAGCCGAAGTCAGTGGTGTTACGCACAAGACAGTGCGGCACACACGAAAATAAAGGAACTTATAGTAAGCTCTGATTGAATCGCGTTTCGGATTTTAGTGCCATATTTTCGAAATGCGAAAAACGCCGAAGAAGATGGGCTTCCGCCCTTCGATGAGGTGTTTGAAGCAGTTCGGAAATATGGCGCAAAAGACGAAATGTGATTTAATTAGAGGTTACTATATAATGCTAACAGCGATAGTCGGAACAAACTGGGGTGACGAAGGGAAGGGCCGTATGGTTGACCTTCTCGGCTGTGATTACGACATAATTGTTCGCTATCAGGGCGGAAACAACGCGGGGCACACCGTTATAAATGAGCGCGGCGAGTTCGTGCTGAACCTCCTGCCCTCCGGAATTCTGCGGCACAATACGGTAAATGTTCTCGGCACGGGAATGATAATCGACATCGCGCATTTGTGGGGCGAGATTGAAAAGCTCTCGGCGGCGGGAATTGAAATCACTCCGAAAAACCTCAAAATCAGCGAAAAAGCCTGTATCTGTATGCCGTATCACGTCGCGCTTGACGGACTGGAGGAGGACAGGCTCGGAAAATCCGCGCAAGGCTCGACGCGTCGCGGAATTGCCCCGGCCTATGCCGACAAGTATCTACGCAAGTCCGTGCGAATCGGCGATTTACTGGATTTCGGCACGCTTCCCGGCAAGCTTGAGCCGATTGTCTCACGCGTTAACGTGACAATGAAGGGCTACGGCGCCGCGCCTGTTGAAATTGCGGATACTCTCGCCTGGCTTGAAGACTACGGCACGAAGCTCGCGCCGTTTATCGCAAACTGCGAGGATTATCTGAACGACGCGATAAAGTCCGGCAAGAACGTGATGTTTGAGGCGCAGCTCGGAACGCTGCGCGATATAGACTTCGGCATTTATCCCTACACCACCTCCTCCACCGCGCTTGCGGCGTTCGCGCCGATTGGCGCGGGCGTTCCGGGGGCAAGGCTCGATAACGTAATCGGAATTATGAAGGCGTATTCCTCCTCGGTGGGCGGCGGGCCGTTCACTGTCGAAATGTCCGGCACGGAAGCCGAGGAGCTTCGCGCGGCGGGCGGCGAATACGGCGCGGCGACAGGCCGTCCGAGACGCGTCGGCGCGTTTGACGCTGTGGCTTCGCGCTTCGGCGCAAAAATGCAGGGCGCGGACGCGATTGCGCTGACAAAGCTCGACGTGCTGTACTACTTAGACAAAATCCCGGTCTGCACGGCGTACGACATCGGCGGCGAGCGCATAACGGACTTCCCCGTAGGCGACAAACTTGAAGCCGCAACGCCTGTGTACGAATACCTGCCGGGCTTCGGCGTTTCGTCGATAGACGAGTTAACAAGCTGCCGCAAATTTTCGGAGCTGCCGGAAAATGCGCAGAAATACGTGCTGTTCATTGAAAAACAGGTCGGCGTGCCGATAAAATATGTTTCCATCGGCGCCGAAAGAGAGCAGATAATCGTCAGGTAAAAAAATATTCTATAGCTACGCTTTAGTTTATATATAAGATAAGTATTCAGGTAAAAGCCTGTATCTTGGAGAGAACAACAGTTAATGAAAAGAGTTTATGTAAATGAAAACCGCTGTCTCGGCTGTCATTTGTGCGAGTATTACTGCGCCTTTGCGGCAACGGGACAGTCGGATATGTCACGCGCGCTAAAGGGCAAGAAAATCCGCCCTCGCATACATATTGAAGAGGTGCCAAACAGCGATATAACCTTTGCGGTCTCCTGCCGCCACTGTGTTGAGCCGCTCTGCGTCAAGGGCTGCATTTCAGGCGCGCTGACAAAGACGGACGGCGTTATTTCCGTCGATCGCGACAAGTGCGTTTCGTGCTACACCTGCGTTTTGTCCTGTCCGTACGGCTGCCTTGTGCAGTCCGAGAGCGGCGTTGTGGACAAGTGCCAGCTGTGCCTGCAAACCGCAGAGGGAACTCCCCGCTGCGTTGACGGCTGCATAAACGCGGCAATCATATACGAGGAGAGGTAGGCCTATGCCGCATTTTGTGATTATCGGAAACTCGGCCGCCGCTATCGGCGCAATCGAGGGCTTCCGCAGAATAGACAGTGACAGTAAAATCACTCTGATTTCAGACGAGCCGCACCATACCTACGGCCGCCCGCTGATTTCCTACCTACTTCTCGGCAAAACAGACCGCGAGAGAATGCTGTACCGCCCCGCTGATTTCTACGAGAAAAACGGTGTTACCGCAAAGCTCGGAGCTCGAGCAACAAAAATCGACGCGGCGGCAAAGACCGTCGCCCTCGATTCCGGCGAGACTGTTTCTTATGACAAGCTGCTGTACGGCGCGGGCTCCTCGCCCTTTGTGCCGCCGATGGACGGGCTGGAGGACGTAAAACGCAAGTACACGTTCCAGACGCTGGACTCCGCTCTGGCTCTTGGCGAAGCTTTGACCGAGGTCGGCGCGAATGCGCGAGTGCTGATTATCGGCGCGGGACTTATCGGGCTGAAGTGCGCCGAGGGTATCCGCGAAAAGTGCGCGTCTATCACGTTTGTTGACCTTGCGGACAGGGTTTTGCCGTCTATACTCGACGCACAGGCGTCTGACATTATTAAGTCCGCCTGCGAGGCAGAGGGACTTGCCTTTAGACTCGGCACAAGCGTCGCAAGCTTTACGGAAAACACTGCGACACTTGCCACAGGCGAAAAGCTGGAGTTTGATATACTGGTTCTTGCCGTCGGTGTTCGTCCGAATACGGCGCTGCTCAAGGACGCGGGCGTTAAAGTCGAGCGTGGCGTTGTGATAGACGAGTTTTCGCGCACGTCTAACACCGATATATACGCGGCGGGCGACTGCTGCGAGCAAAAGGACGTTGTGACCGGCGAGAGCCGCATTATGGCGGTTTTGCCGAACGCGTATATGCAGGGAGAAGCTGCGGGACTTAACGCCGCCGGCGTTTCGGTGCAGTTTGACAAGGCGTTCCCGCTCAATGCAATCGGCTTTTTCGGAAAGCACGTGCTGTCAGCCGGGTTTTACGACGGCGAGGAAACGGCAATTGTCGAGGGGAACAACTACAAGAAGTTTTTTGTCCGGGACAATAAGCTTCGCGGGTTTATCCTAATTGGAAGCAAGCACCCGGAGGACGGGGAAATCCCCGCGTACGAACGCGCGGGTATTATCACGGACCTTATTCGGCGCGGAACAGACCTTTCTACCGTCGATTTCAAACTGTTAACACAGCACCCGGCTCTCGCGGCATTCGGTCAGGATGTGCGCCGTGAATATCTTGGGGAGGAGCACTGATGTCTGAAACACTCTCAGCAAAGCAGCTCGGTTTTTACGCGCTCAACGAAAAGGTGCGTGAGCTAACGGGCGAAATAATTATTGACAACTCATACGGCGAGCGGTTTATCGCCGCTTCGGCGACAGCCGACAAGTCTATTGTCATAAACGGCACTCCGGGCAATGCCCTTGGCTGCTATATGGACGGGGCGCATATCACCGTCAATGGCAACGCTCAGGACGCGGTGGGCGACACGATGAACGACGGCGAGATTGTAATCCACGGCCACACGGGAGACGCGCTGGGGTACGCAATGCGCGGCGGCGTTATTTATGTACGCGAGGGCTCGGGCTACCGCACCGGCATTCATATGAAGCAGTATAAGGACAAGCGTCCCGTTATCGTCGTCGGCGGAGGAACAGGGTCTTTTCTCGGCGAGTATATGGCAGGCGGGCTGATTATCGTGCTGAACAAAAATTCCGACGGGCGGGCTGACGTCGGACGGTTTACCGGCACCGGAATGCACGGCGGAGCTATATATATCCGCTCGGCTGAGCCGCCCGAGGATGTGCCGAAGCAGGTACTCTGCCGCAAGGCGGAGGACGCGGACAAGGTTGCGATTTCCGAATATGTCAAGCGCTACGCCGCGCTTTTCGGCGGAGATATTAACGAGCTTCTCGGCGCTGACTACTGGGTGCTTGCGGCAAACAGCGCAAATCCATACAAGCAGATGTACACAGATAACTGAGTCCTTGCGCGTCGGCACAGGGTCTTTGGGTAATAAACACGGCAAGCATTGCCGCCGGGAGCGAACATAATGACAAAAGCGGAAGAAATCATCCGTTTTGTAACGGATCAGGAAAGCGACGTTAAGTTTATCCGTCTCGCGTTTACGGACGCTGACGGTGTTGTTAAGAATGTCTCGATACCCCCAAAGCGGTTTGAAGCGGCTGTAACGGACGGCATTCGTGTTTCGGCGCAGGCTCTTGCCGATTGTCCCCCGGAAACAAGCGAGCTTTTCCTGTATCCCGACTGTGACACGCTTGCAACGCTTCCGTGGCGGCCGTCGCACGGCAGGGTTTTGCGTATGTTCGCCTCCCTGCGCGAGGAAAACGGCGCCGTCTCGGAATACGACACACGCGCGATACTTGCCGAATCGGAGGAAGCATTCGGCGCGGCGGGGCTTGTCGCCTCTGTTGCGGCGGAGGTTGAATTCCGCCTGTTCAAAACTGATTCAGAGGGACGCGCAACAGATATTCCATTTGATTTCGGCACGTATCTCGACGTGTATCCCGACGATTTGGGCGAAAACGTGCGGCGGGACATTTGCCTGTATCTGCAGACGATGGGCATTGAAACAGAAGCTTCATACCACGGCGAAAAGGCGGGGCAAAACTCCGTTCGCCTGCACCCTGCAGCGCCGCTTGCCCTTGCCGACAATATTCAGACCTTCAAAACCGCTGTCGGCGCCGTCGCCGGTCAAAACGGACTTGTCGCTGACTTTTCAGGCAGCGACAACGCGCTGTATCTCTCGCTTGATGTAACAAGCGCCGATATGCTTGAGGAGGTTACCTCCGCGCGGTATGAAGAAAGCCCCGCCGGAAACATCTACACGCTGCTCTCCAAGCTTCTTGACTCACTCTCAAGCCGGTACGGCCGCGAGTAGAGCTTGCAGTCCGCACTACTCGTCACAACTTCACAGAACGCCTCGGAGCAGTTCGCAATTACTCTGCGGCAAATGGGATTTTCGCTGATCACCAAGGCTCTTTCCGCCGGAGAGGCACGCCGAACGCTCGCTGTTTCTGAGTTTGACCTGATTGTTATTTCAGGTCCGCTGCCGGACGAACCGGGCGACAGGCTTGCGGTTTCCGTGTCGGAAAATCTGCGCGGCGAGGTTATATTCATCGTGCCGGAAAGCGACTTTACTCAGGCGGCGGAAAAGCTTGCGCAGTTCGGCGTTATTACGGTTTCAAAGCCGCTCTCCCGCAGTATGTTCTGGAATGCCGTGACAATGGCTGCCGCCTCCCGTGCGCGTTTTAATATGATGCGGCGCGAGAATGAAAAGCTCCAGCAGAAAATTGAGGATATAAAGATAATAGACCGCGCAAAGTGCATATTGATTGACCGTATGCATATGTCAGAGCCGGAGGCGCACAAGTATATTGAAAAGCAGGCAATGGATTTGCGCACAACGCGGCGCGATGTTGCAAACGGAATAATCAGGTCGATGCAAAGCTGAACAATGCTGAAAACAGAGCAATCACGTTCTGTTTTACTGAAATAAGGGTATACAATATGAGCAAAGCTTACTTAATACTCCAGAACGGAACTGTGTTTGAGGGCGAGTCCCTCGGCAAGGTCGGCGTTACAATCGGAGAAACCGTTTTTACAACGCAAATGACGGGCTATCTTGAAACGCTGACAGACCGCAGTTATTACGGGCAGATAATCACCCAGACGTTTCCGATGATCGGAAATTACGGCGTTATTCCGGCGGATTTGGAAAGCGACAGACCCGCCTGCCGCGGTTATATTGTCAGACAATGGTGTCAGGAACCCTCGAATTTTCGAAGTGAAGGGGATCTTGACGCTTTTTTACAGGCGAACAATGTCGTCGGCATTTCGGGAATTGATACGCGCCGCCTGACAAAAATCCTCCGTGAGTCCGGCGTTATGAACGGGGCAATCGCGCCGTTGCCTGACGCTGTTTCTCTTGAGGAAATCGCCGCCTACGAAATTAAGGACGCGATTCAAAGCACCTCAACGGCGGAAAAATACATTGTGAATTCGGACGGCCGGCACAGCGTTGCGCTGCTCGACTGCGGGATTAAGGAAAACATCGTGCGCGAGCTTGTGCGGCGCGGCTGCCGCGTTACCGTGTATCCGCACAGCGCTTCGGCGGAGGAGATTCTCGCCGAAAAGCCTGACGGGATTATGCTCTCGAACGGACCCGGCGACCCGCGCGCACCGGAAAACGCGGAGCTTATCGCGAATGTTGCAAAGCTCGCAAATAGCGGAGTTCCGATTTTCGGGATTTGCCTCGGCAATCAAATGCTTGCGCTTGCCTCGGGGTTTGAGGTCGAAAAGCTGCATTACGGACATCGCGGAGCGAACCAGCCCGCAAAGAACCTGCTCACGGGCAGAACGTATATTACAACGCAGAACCACGGCTACGCGGTGAAATCCTCGTCGATTGACCCGGCTGTTGCGACGGAATGGTTTGTGAACGTCAACGACGGCACCTGCGAGGGAGTCCGCTACAATAACGGCAGTGTGCGGTCAGTGCAGTTTCACCCGGAGGCGGCGGCAGGTCCGCGTGACACAGCGTTTTTGTTCGACGAGTTTATCAAACAGTTTTCATAGACAGCAGTTTTAGACGGTTTACTTTACGGGACGCTGAGGGCAGCGTCCCCTACACTACTGCACAGCAAAATTGAGCCTGTAAGTTCTACCGCCCCGCTCGTAAGGGACGCTGCCCTCAGCGTCCCGCGGCATTACTTTAGCGTAGAATTCATCAGCGATACTATCAGAGCGCAAGAGGAACTATTCGTGCCAAAAGATCCTTCAATTAAAAAAGTACTTGTCATCGGTTCGGGACCTATCGTTATCGGTCAGGCTGCGGAGTTCGACTATGCCGGAACGCAGGCTTGCCGTGTTTTGCGCGCCGAGGGCGTGGAAATCGTCCTCGTGAACTCAAACCCGGCGACGATTATGACAGACAAAACACAGGCGGACATCATCTATCTTGAGCCGCTGACGCTCACCACCGTCACCCGCATTATCGAAAAGGAGCGGCCGGACAGTATTTTGTCAGGTCTCGGCGGGCAAACGGGGCTTAACCTGTGTATGCAGCTTGCCCGCGCGGGCGTACTTGAAAAATACGGCGTGCGGCTGCTCGGCTCCTCGCCTGAGGTCATAGACAAAGCAGAGGACAGACGGCTGTTTAAGCAGACTATGGAGTCTATAAACCAGCCGGTTATTCCGTCCGCCGTGGCGGAAAGCCTGGACGTGGCGCTTGAGTTTGCCGGAACTCACGGCTACCCGCTCGTTGTGCGTCCCGCGTTCACGCTCGGCGGCTCCGGCGGCGGAATTGTGGACGATGAAAAGCAGCTTGTTGCCGTTGCGACAAACGGGCTTGCACTCTCGCCGATTCATCAGGTGCTGATTGAGGTGTCGGTTGCCGGGTGGAAGGAAATTGAGTTTGAGGTTATGCGCGACAGACTCGGCAACACGATTGCTGTCTGCTCCATGGAAAACTTCGACCCCGTGGGAATCCACACGGGAGACAGTATTGTCGTCGCCCCTGCCTTAACGCTTGCGGATAAGGAATACCAAATGCTGCGCTCGGCGGCTCTTGCGATTATTGACGAGTTAAAGGTTGAGGGCGGGTGCAACGTGCAGTTCGCGCTTGACCCCGATTCGTTTGACTACCGCGTGATTGAGGTGAACCCGCGCGTGTCGCGCTCGTCGGCGCTTGCGTCAAAGGCAACGGGATACCCGATTGCAAAGGTTGCGGCAAAGATTGCCCTCGGGTATTCGCTGGACGAGATTCCGAACTCCGTTACCGGCAAGACCTTCTGCGCGTTTGAGCCGGCGCTTGACTATGTCGCAGTTAAATTCCCGAAGTGGCCTTTTGACAAATTCGTGTACGCAAACAAAAAGCTCGGCACGCAGATGAAGGCGACAGGCGAGGTTATGGCAATTGCCGACACCTTTGAAACGGCTCTGCTAAAGGCAGTGCGCGGCGCTGAAATCGGGCAGAAGGATCTCTCGATGAAAAAGCTCGCCGGACTGTCAAACGAGGCGCTGCTGCTTGCCGCCGCAACCGCCAGTGACGAGCGGCTTTTCGCGCTGTACGAGGCATTAGTGCGCGGAATTTCTCCGCAAACACTGCACGACATCACGCAGATTGACCTGTTTTTCCTGCACAAGCTGAAAAATATCGCCGAAACAGGCGGCTTTGCGGATACAAACCCCGTGTACAAAATGGTTGACACCTGCGCCGGGGAATTTTCCGCCGAAACGCCGTATTTTTACGCAATACCGAGCGGCGATGAGGATGAGGCGCGTCCCTTTGCCGAAAAATCCGAAAAAGAGCGCATAATTGTCCTCGGCTCCGGGCCGATTCGTATCGGGCAGGGCATTGAGTTCGACTACGCCTGCGTTCACTGCGCGAACACGCTGCGCGGTCTTGGCTATGAGGTTATTATTGTTAACAACAACCCGGAGACGGTCTCAACGGATTTCGACACGTCTGACAGGCTGTATTTTGAACCGCTGACGATAACCGACGTTATGCGCGTGGTTGAGACGGAAAAGCCAATCGGCGTTATCGTCGCGTTCGGCGGCGGAACGGCAATTAAGCTTGCGCCCGCGCTTGCCGAGCGCGGCGTGAACATTATCGGAACTTCCGCCGACACAATCGACCTGTGCGAGGACCGTGAGCGGTTTGACGCGCTTTTGGAGTCGCTTGACCTTGCGCGTCCGGCAGGACACGCGGTGACAAGCAAGGCGGAGGCGCTTTCCGCCGCGAACTCACTTGAATACCCGGTACTTCTCCGTCCGAGCTACGTTCTCGGCGGGCAGAATATGATTATCGCCTGGAGCGACGAGGACGTTACCGAGTATATGGACATTATCCTATCGCGTGAGCTGACGGGTCCTGTACTTGTAGACAAGTACCTGTCAGGCCGCGAGATTGAGGTGGACGCAATCTGCGACGGGGACGAGGTGCTGATTCCCGGCATTATGGAGCATATCGAGCGCACGGGCGTACACTCCGGCGACAGTATCGCCGTTTACCCGAACATCTCGATTCCGGACGAGCTTGCCGCGCGTATCTTTACCGAAACAGAGAGAATCTGCCGCGCGTCAAACGCCGTGGGACTGATAAATATCCAGTATATATTGCTCGAGAGCGAGATTTACGTTATTGAGGTAAACCCCCGCGCGTCCCGCACTGTGCCGTATCTGTCAAAGGTCACGGGCTTAAATATGTGCGAGCTTGCGACAAAATGCTCGCTTGGAATGAAGCTGCGCGATCTCGGCTACCACGGCGGAATTTACCCGATACCGCCGTACACCTGCGTAAAGGTGCCGGTGTTTTCGTTTGAAAAGCTGATTGACGTTGACACACAGCTCGGTCCTGAGATGAAGTCTACAGGCGAGGTTCTCGGAATCGGCAAAACGCTCAAGGAAGCGCTGTTTAAGGGACTTTGCGCCGCGGGGTATAACCTCAAGAAAAAGGGCGGCGTGCTGATTACGGTGCGCGACCGCGACAAGGTTGAAATCTCAAAAATCGCAAAGAAATTTTCCGCAATGGGCTTTTCGCTCTACGCGACCTCCGGCACGGCGAATATTTTGCTGGCAAGCGGACTTGACGTAACCGTTACAAACAAGATAAGCTCAGGCGGCGGCAACACAACAATGGATGTTATAGAGGGCGGCGGAATTTCATATATTATCTCAACCTCCGAAAAGGGGCGCGACCCGGAGCGCGACGCCGTGAAAATGCGCCGCCGCGCGATAACGCTCGGCATTCCATGCCTGACCAGCCTTGACACGGCGGACGCTCTTGCCGAAAGCCTGCTTTCCGGCTACACTGAGGGCAACACGGAGCTTGTGGACATCAATAATATGAGGAGTGAGCGCATGGAGCTGAAATTCACGAAAATGCACGGTGCCGGCAACGACTATATCTATATAGACAGCTGGAATATGGACATCAACTGCCCTGAAAGCCTGTCCGTAATTCTCGCCGACCGTCACTACGGTATCGGAGGGGACGGCGTTGTGCTTATCCTGCGTGCTGACGCAGGCTCTGCCGCCGACGCGCGTATGCGTATGTTCAACGCGGACGGCTCGGAGGGCGCAATGTGCGGCAACGCGATTCGCTGCGTTGCAAAGTTTTTGTACGATAACGGGCTTGTAAACAAGCAGCGTATGACGATCCAGACAATGAGCGGGGACCGTGAGCTGGAGCTTGTGACGCAAAACGGTGAGGTCGTCGAGGCGCGCGTCAATATGGGCAAGGCAATCCTCGCGCCGAAGCAAATTCCCGTAACGCTGGACGGCGACTGTGTTGTTTCGCGCAAAACGCGCATTGCAGGCGGCGAATACGACATAACCTGCGTTTCAATGGGCAACCCGCATTGCGTAGTGTTTGACGATGTGCCTGAAAAGCTCGACCTGCCGCGAATCGGCCCGCTGTTTGAAAACGACCCGATATTCCCGGATCGCGTGAACACGGAATTTGTCAAGGTAATAGACGAAAAAACGCTGAAGCTGCGCGTTTGGGAGCGCGGCTCGGGTGAAACTCTCGCCTGCGGAACAGGTATGTGCGCCAGCGCCGTCGCGGCAGTGCTGAACGGCTACGGCAAGCGCGGCACGGACATTAAGGTAATCTCCCCCGGCGGCGAGCTGACGATAAACTACGCGGACGACGGGACAGTGTATATGACGGGAAACTGCGTGAAGGTGTTCGACGGGATAATTCACGTATGATGAAAAGGCTTAACGCCGCGCTTTTGCTTTTTGTCTCTGCGTGTGTTTTGTGACCGGGTGCAAGCCCGGCAGTGCAAAAATCGCGGTGGGAAGCGGT
Organism: Oscillospiraceae bacterium; assembly: GCA_031260605.1. GTDB lineage: Bacteria > Bacillota > Clostridia > Oscillospirales > Oscillospiraceae > JAIRRO01. Next base: position 9,566 of record JAISLF010000070.1, on the reverse strand, counting down.
TGAGGCCGCCGCAAACGGCGGCAGCCTCGCGTTTTCGGTTGAGGTTTTTGAAGGCAAATACAACCTGTATATTAAAATAGATTCCGACTCCGGACTGTTGGTCGATTATAATCCCGCAACCGGAACACTGGAATTTGGGGACGAGAAGTATGCGCTTGTCAAGGAATAATTTCGGAGCGCTGCAAGTTTTTTTGCGCAGCACACTATATCGCAACAGTAGGTGCGTATGGGCGACGCACCGGTTCCAATATTACAACAAGAGGTAAAAAACATGGCAATCAGAAACTGGCAGGAAGAATTGGAAAAGCGCGTCGCCTTCATCAAAAAAACGGCGGCGAACGCGGGTGCAACAGGTATCGTTTACGGCAACTCCGGCGGAAAAGACTCCGCACTTGTCGGAATACTGTGCAAGACGGCTGTGCCGGACACGGTAGGAATAATTATGCCGATTTCAACGCGCAACTTCTCCGTTGACAAGGCGGACGGAACTGAGGTTGCGGAAAAGTTCGGCATTGGTGTGCGCGAGGTTTCTCTCGCGGAGGTCAAGGACAAGTTCCTGGCAGACCTTGCGGCGGTAACTGACGTTTCGGCTATGGCAAACGCCAATATGTCCGCGCGGCTGCGTATGATTACGCTGTATGCCGTTGCGGCAAGCGAGAACCGCCTCGTCGCGGGTACGGGCAACCGCTCGGAAGCGTATATGGGTTACTTCACCAAATGGGGCGACGGCGCGCACGACTTTAACCCAATCGGCGACCTCACCGTTACGGAGATTTACGAATTTTTGGCGTATCTCGGTGCGCCGGAGGCGGTTATCAAAAAAGCGCCGTCCGCCGCTCTGTTTGACGGGCAGACTGACGAGAGCGAAATGGGCATTACGTACGCCGAGATTGACGAGTATTTACTTAACGGCAAGGTAACACCCGAAAACAAGGCGCTGATTGAGCGTTTTCACGCCGTATCGGAGCACAAGAGAAACCTGCCGATAGGGTTTGCGGAGTGAGGAACAATCGATAAGCACGAAACGTAATGGAAGTGAATGAGTAAAAATTCGGGCTTGCATTATTCGTGACAAAAATGTGGAGCGACAAATAAAAACAATGAAATTAAACGAACATTTTTTTGAGCTGAAATCAAGCTATCTGTTTAAGCGTATTGCGCAGGAGGTGGGCGCCTACAAGGGTGCAAACCCCGGCGCGGACATTATCCGTCTCGGCATCGGGGACGTTACGCGTCCGCTTGCGCCAGCCGTTGTTGCGGCAATGCAAAAAGCCGCCGCTGAAATGGGCGTAAAAGAAACCTTTCGCGGATATGACGACGACGGCGTTGGGTATTTGTTCCTGCGCGAGGCAATCGCCGGATACTATGCGCAGCGCGGCACCGCCGTTGACGTGTCGGAAATTGTAGTGAGCGACGGGGCAAAGTCCGACCTCGGCAATATTCTTGAGCTTTTTGCCACAGACGCCGCAGCGCTAATCCCCGACCCCGTTTATCCCGCGTATGTGGACACAAACGTCATGAGTGGTCACCCGATTGTGTACATTTCCGGCAACGAGGAAAACGGCTTTCTGCCGCTGCCGGACGAAAACCTTGTGACGGACGTTATCTACATCTGCTCGCCGAACAACCCTACAGGCGCGGCTTATTCGCGTGAACAGCTACGCGCGTGGGTTGATTTTGCAAACGCGCACGGCAGCGTTATCTTGTTTGACGCGGCGTATGAGGGCTTTGTGAGGGACGAAACGGCAGCGCGGTCAATATTCGAGATTCCCGGCAGCCGCACCTGCGCAATTGAGGTCTGCTCGCTGTCTAAGCTCGCGGGCTTTACGGGCGTTCGCGCGGGGTGGACAGTCGTGCCGAAGGAGCTTGCGGACAGCGCGGGACGCGCGCTGCTGCCGCTGTGGGTTCGCCGTCAGACGACAAAGTTCAACGGCGTGAGCTACGTCACCCAAAGAGCGGCAGAGGCTGTGTTTTCGCCGGAGGGACTCGCGCAGTGCCGCGAAAACCTCGCGTATTACCAGCAAAACGCACAGCTTCTGTCAGAAACGCTCGGCAAACTCGGCATAAAGCATTTCGGCGGCAAGAACAGCCCGTATATTTGGCTAAAGTGCCCGAACGGACTTGATTCCTGGGCGTATTTCGACTATCTGCTGAAAGAAAAAAACATCGTCGGAACGCCGGGCGAGGGCTTCGGCAAAAACGGCGACGGATACCTGCGCTTAACGTCCTTCGGCACGCACGAAGCGACCGAAAAAGCCGCGGCGCGTCTTCTTGCGCAATAAACGACAGGTTTTGCGGCGGAGCTTGTGTATACTGAAAGCACAAGCTCCGTTATAGATATATTTTGCGCCGAATTGGAGATTGCACACTACATAACATATGAAAAACGTTGATATATACACAGACGGCGCCTGCTCCGGCAATCCCGGTCCCGGCGGCTGGGGCGTCGTGCTGAAATTCGGCACAATTATGCGTGAGCTGTCCGGCGGCGAAAAGAACACCACAAACAACCGTATGGAGCTGACCGCCGCAATTGAGGGGCTTTCAGCGCTGAACGAGCCGTGCAAGGTTCGCCTTTTCACCGATTCAAAGTACGTGTCAGACGCGATAAATGAGGGCTGGCTGACTTCCTGGGTGCGCGTGAATTTTGTACGCAAGTCAGGTCCCGTAAAAAATCCGGACCTGTGGAAAAGGCTCCTGCCGCTCCTCGATAAGCATATGGTTTCGTTTATCTGGGTCAAGGGGCACGCAGAAAACGAATGGAACAACAGATGCGACGAGCTTGCCGTCGCACAGTCAAAAGGGTACAGATAATTTGCTAAAGACAGAAGGCAAAAAGGGGCTGTCCGGGAGATTCTTTCTCCCTGCCGCGGCATCTGACTCAAACAGAATAAAAATCCCGGGACTGGATCTTCTGCGCTGCTTTGCCTGCGTGATTGTGCTGGGATACCATCTGATGCCGACGTTTCTGCCCGGCGGCTTTATCGGGGTGGACATTTTCTTTGTCCTCTCCGGATACCTTATAACGCTGTCACTTTTGCAGAGCGCCCGCTCGTCGCGCGGCGTTCATCTTGCGACCTTCTATGCGGACAGGCTACGCCGTTTGCTGCCGGAGGTTTTTCTTATGCTTCTGGTAGTGCTTTCGGCGTCGCTCTTAATTTCGCCCGATTTCCGCGCTAATATCTTAAAGCAGTCAGCCGCGAGCGCGGGATTTATCACGAATTACTTCGAGATTCTCGGCGGACAGTCTTATGAAGAGGCGCAGCTTCCGCACCTTTTTGTGCATACGTGGACGCTCGCCGTTGAAATGCATTTCTACATAATCTGGGCGGCAATCGTCGTTTTTGTCATACGCTGGGCGCGACGTTCACAGCCCGGCTCATATATGCGTCTTGTGCGCACGGTGCTGTCCTGCTCCGCCCTCTTCCTTGCGGGAACAAGCTGGCTGCTTATGCAGGTGGAAACGGCGGGCGCGGCGGCGGGAATCGACCCGTCCCCCGGATATTTTGCGACGCATTCGCACTTTTTTTCCGTTATGCTTGGCGCACTCGTGTGCGTTCGTATGAACACAGCCGCAAAGCACAAGATTAATGTACCGCAAAAATACGCAAAGCCCGTCTGCTTTGCGCTGGTTGCGGTTTCCGTGCTGTGCGTTGCCGTAATGGCGTTTTTGTCGGTTAAGCTGCGGTTTGCCTCAGCCGCGCCGTTTCGCTGGGGACTGCTTGCAACCTCCGTTTTAACCTGCGTGGCGATTTCCTTTATGCAAAAGGCAGGGACGCTCGTGCCTTTTCGCGTAATACGCCCTGCAGCCTGGCTCGGCAACCGCACCTTTGGGATATACCTGTTCCACTGGCCTGTTTTCATCATACTTTCGCGGCTCTGCCGTGGACTGCCGTTCTGGTTCGACCAGTCGGCGACAATCGTCTGGTCGGTTGTGCTGGCTGATGTGTCTTACCGCATTGCAAGCGCCATAAGCCGCCGCGGCAAAACACCGTCCGGCAAATCCGCACTGCGCTCTCCCGGCGGCAAACGCGCGCTGACCGCACTGCTTGCGGCGGTTGTACTGCTCGCGCCGCTGTCCGGCATCGCGCTTTTCACCGCGCCGGACTTTACGGAGCTTGAAACAGTGCTCACGCTTGAGCGCCGCGCAACGGAGAACGGGACGATTGACGCAATATACGGCACTCTCAGCGCGCTGGATTCATCTGCCGTTCTTGCCGATACCGGCGCGGTTTCGGTCTTTGTTCCGCAGAATCCGAACAAAACAGCGCCGGACTATTACTGGACGGACGACGGCAGGATTGTCTTTAACGGCGGAGTTACTATGCTCGGCGACTCTGTTATGCTCGGCGCGTCCACAGCCGTCCGCTCCCAGATAGACGACATTTATATTGACGCGAAAATTTCGCGCAGTATGCGCGGCGGAATTGAGGTTTACCGCGAGATAGTAAGAACCGGATTGCTGAAGAAAAATGTCGTAATCGGTCTTTCGACAAACTACAATAACGACGCAGAGGAGAGTCTGGACGAGATTTTGCAGTCTCTTATCGGTCAAAAGTGCCACGTTGTGCTTGTAACGGGCTTTGGCTCCTCCGGCACCATGGCGGAGCAAATCGACGATTTCGCCGAGTACCTGCGCGCGATTCCGGAGCAGTACCCCTTTATTACAATAGCGGACTGGGGAGACTTTGCCTCCAAGCACAAGGAACTGCTGTATGCGGACAACATACATTTGCGCAACGCGAAAGCCCGCGAGGAATATACGCGAATACTGATTGAAGCACTTCAGGCGGTGCAGAACTTGCCGCTGTCGTAGCGCCGCAGTCGGCTGTAACCTACTATATCAAACACACTATGAAATCATTTTTTCAGCTAAAACAAAAGAAAGCCGCAAAGGCTCCTGAACGCGTGGTAACGCCGCAGTCGGGGCTTCCCGTTGCGGGCACAGCAAAGGAAAGCACCGCAACACGCGTCGGAACGGCCGTGCTGCTTGTGCTCACCGCGGTTATTGCCTTGTACGCACTCGGACTTTTCTCCGCCGTGCCGTCTTCTGTCGAGGGTCGCACGGACGCTGGCGGCGGCGTTTATTCGGGCGCTGTTTTTGCCGAAAAATACAGCGGTCACGGAACTCTGACGCAGGAGGACGGCACCGAATACACCGGCAATTTCCGTGCGGGACTGTATTCCGGGCAGGGTGAGCTTTCTCTGCCGACAGGCGCTGTTTACAACGGTGAATTTATGGACGGTGTGCCGAACGGCAGCGGCAAGCTGAGCTTTGACGGCGGCGAGTATTCAGGCGGCATTACTGCGGGAATTATATCAGGCTACGGCGTTTTCACCAGCACCGACGGCTGGACGTTTGACGGTCAGTGGTTTGCCGGACGCTTTGTTTCCGGACGGCTGACGACTGCCGACGGCTCGTATTACGAGGGCACATTTTCCGGCGGCTGGGCAGACGGCTTCGGCATCTATGTAAAGGTTGACGAGGACGGAAACACCGTCTGGCGGTACGACGGCGAGTTTTCCGGCGGCACGCGAACAGGCTACGGCGCAATGACAAGCCGCAACACTGAGGGCGCGGAGACCACCTATCTCGGCAGGTGGTACCAAAACTGCTTTTTGCGGGACGGCATTGACGTGGAATAACGGCGCGGCAAAATGAAGTCAATCAGAAAAAACCGGAGGAAATGAATTCCCCCGGTTTTTTGTTTTGATTTTATTCGCCAAGGCGAAGCTGTGCGCTGATTACTGCTTTTAGTTTACGTAGCCATACAATATTGCCACTACTTCTGCCCGTGTCGCTGTTTTTTGCGGGCCGAACGTACCGTCCGGGTATCCGGCAACTACGCCATTTGCCGTGCTCCACTGCAATGCCGGTATCGCCCACGCGCTTATGCTGTCCTTGTCGGTGAAGGGCAGCGCGGTTTGCGAGTAGTCTCCGCTCTCGCCTGCGAGCTTCGCGTATTTGTACAGGAAAGCAATCGCCTGCTCACGCGTAACGCCGCCGTTCGGGTCGAACAGTCCGTTGCCTACGCCGGCGGAAATTCCTTTATCAGCCGCCCAGGACACCGCATCGGAGAACCAGTCTCCGGCGGCGACGTCGGAGAAGTCTGCAGCGGCGGTAACTGCCGGCTTACCCGCAAGGCTGTACAGAACTTGCACAAACTCCGCGCGGGTCATTGTGTTGTTCGGGCGGAAGGTGGAGTCCGGGTAGCCCGCGACAATGGAGTTGTCGGCGGCCCATGCAACGTACGGGGCAAACCACGCGCGGGACGGAATGTCCGAGAACCCGGTTTTTTGCGGATCAAACTCAAAGGTTGAGATCATATCGTTTGGAATTCTGATAATGCTGTCCGGAGACGCAAAGTAATTCAATTGGCACAATAGATAATTAATCTCAGGATTATTTGACAAGTCTAACGCTGTCAGGCTGTTTTCTGAGCAGTCTAATTCCGTCAGTTCCTTATTGTTAGACAAATTAAGTGAGCTGATTTCGTTGTTGGCGCAAATCAAAGACCAAAGCCGCGTATTATTAGACACATCCAAAGCACATAGATAGTTTCCTGAACACCTCAATTTTTTCAGCTCTGTGTTTTTTGATACATCGAGCGTTTCCAGATTGTTATTTGCACATTCCAGATATTCCAACGCGGTATTCTTGCTCACATCAAGTACGCCTAACCTGTTATCGTCACAAAGCAACTCCGATAATGCCGTGTTTTTGGACACATCTAATTCCGTCAAGTTGTTTCCTATGCAGTTTAACCGTGTTAGCGCTGCATTTTGGGATACATCCAGTGTGCTTAAACTATTATCATAGCACCACAGAAACTCTAATGCTGTGTTTTGAGACACATCAAGCGTGCTTAACCCAAGGTTGCTGCAGAACATCTCCACTAACTTTATATTTTTTGACACGTCAAGTTCGCCAATTGGATTATCAAAGCACTGCAGCCACATGAGTTTTGTGTTATTTGACAAATCCAGGGCGCTCAACTGGTTAATCTCACAGGCCAGCGCCTGCAATTTAGTGTTTTTAGACACATCTAACGCGCTCAATAAGGCGTTGTAGCAGTGTAGCTCAATGAGTTCTGTGTTTTTAGACACATCCAGCTCGCGTAAATAGCTTTTGTCGCATAACAGATACTTGAGCGCCGTGTTTTTAGACACATCGAGTGTCTTCAGCGGATTAAGCTCGCAATTCAGCCACTCCAACGCGGTGTTCTTAGACACATCCACTGTCGTTAGCTTGCTGCCGGGAATTTGAAGGTATTTCAAGGCCGTGCACGCCGTCACATCAAGCGACGTCATCTGGGCAACCGTACTTGTTGCGTCGTAGGCATCCAAACGTATGCCTACAACATCTACCCCGTCAAGGCTTTTCGGCACAACAATAACTGAGCTGATATCTCGATACCCCGTTATATACGCCCCCGCGCCGTATTCCGCCTCGTCGCCGCGAATATCATATTTGAACAAATCCTCCGGCGCGGATCCTGCCCCCACCGCTGCCCCCGGCAGCAGCACCGCAAGTCCCGCAAGCAATACCACCATTGTCAGCAACATCATTGCGCGTTTTGTCAAAGTCTTTTTCATAGCGAACACTTCCTTTTGCACTTAGCCTGTAAGTGTTACGTTAGGTATGCCACAGTATATGGCATTTTGTCAACTGCAAACGCGAAATTTCTACTATATGGTTTCATCTACACAACCCCGTGTCCGTACCCGGCGTTCTCCGCCTGCTCATACAGCGGCAGCTCCTCAAGCACATCGCGCATACAGTCCGGGCAGAGCGTCGTGCCTGTCTCGCTTGTGTACAAAAGCTCGCCCTCGTATACCTCGTGTCCGCAATCCGCATAAATAAACGGTGGATCAAACATTTTTGCCGTCCTCCCCCGCAGCACTTTCCGGAACGTATGCAGAATGCGTACGGCGCTCCTTGCCGTGGTTCGTAAATTTCATCCACGTTCGCTTTTCAACACGCATTTTGAACCGTTTGCAGCCTTTTTTGCCCGGCTTTGACCCGCGTCGGCGAAATTCCAGCAGCACATAGTCGCAGGTGTCAGTGAATGCCGAAAAATACGCGCAATCGCGCCGCGGGCAAAGGCAGGTGTGCTCCGGCAGGTACGCCCCGCCGCCGTCTGACCAGAAGCGCCGCCCGAAATCGGCGCTTTTCGGTTTTGTAAGCTTCATTTTTTTGTGTCCTCTTTGAGAAGTTGCGGAGAATGTCCCGCGTACTATTTGCACGAAGGGGTGTCATTTTAGCATATGCTCAAAGATGGTGTTTACGGTTTGTTTACAATTTTTGGGGGGGCGATGTGGGTTCACTACGGCGCACACCGTAGGGGCGACCGGTGACGGTCGCCCGTTGTTTTGGTTTTACTTTTTTCAGAGCTTCGTTTTTTGTAGGGGACGATGCCCTCATCGTCCCTTGTTGGATTACCGCCGGATTTTTGTCGGGTGTGTGGGCGGCAAACCTGCCGCCCGCTGTTTGCTTCGCTGTGTGTTTCTGCTTTTATTCGGGTGTAACCGTAGACCTGCGGCACAGATTGCGTGGTTTGAAATTGCGGCGAAGCTGCGCCTCGCCGCGCTGCTAAGCGCCTGCGCGGCGGGCGGTTACTTTTTCCGCTTCGCCGGAAAAAGTAACCAAAAAGGGGCGACTTCTTTAAGAAGAAGCAATCTTGTTTTTATACGGGAACTGCGGTAGTGACAATTGGGATTGCGCTTATCCCCGCGACGTATTGCGGTGGTTACGGCGAACGCCTACGCTGCGCCGCACGCAGGGTCAACGCCTGTCGCGGGGTTGGAAACTCGGGTAAGGCTTAATGTCGCCGCGAACTGCCGTCGGGTGCCAACCAGAATTTGGCGAAGCACGCCCGCACCGCGCCTGCGCTGTATTGTGCGACAAGTAGGTGCGTCCCGTTGCCGCGAGTTCGTCGGACTGACCACCGCGTTCTGCGGTGGTCTCCAGAATGTTTTGGTGCAAGGCGAGTATGTTCCCTGCATTGTTGCTACAACCCCAACCCCGCGTGTCACGACGCGCAAAGCGCGGAGAAAGACGAGGGCACCCGACGCACCCACATAGCAGTGTGCAGTAGTTTGACGCAAACATCGGCGTCAAACCAAACAAGGGACGTCGAGGACGCCGTCCCCTACGGAGATTGTTGTGGTAACGGGGGACGCAACTGCACCGACAGCAACACCCCACCGCTACTACAACACCCACCGCGTCGGGAGACGCACCGCATTGCCGCACAATACGCGTCAGCAATCGTAGCAGCACTATCCTTCCGGTTACCACCCCCACAGCACCTCGCGGCGACTTACAGCCTTACCTAAGTCTTTAGCCCCCGAACAGGCTTCGCCCCTGCGTGTGGCTGGGCTAAGGCGGTCGGACGCTACTCCGCACTTGTCGCGGTGTGGGCAGGGACTATATTGCTGTACAATCCCGCCCGGCATAAAAACAAGATTGCTTCTTCTAAAGAAGTCGCCCCTTTTTTGGTTACTTTTTTCCGGCGAAGCGGAAAAAAGTAACCGCCGCCGCGCGTAGCGGCACGTTTGCGCTG
>JAISLF010000069.1 GCA_031260605.1 Oscillospiraceae bacterium | reverse complement strand
GCGGAACACTGCCCAAGAATGCGCGTAATTGCGCGGCAAGGCAAAGCAAAAGGAGCGTCTGTTGCGCCGCTCCCTGTATGCTTCCTTGTGCGGGGGCAGGCTCATTTCCCCTGCTTTTTCTCCTTATTACCGCACTTTGACGGCGACCGGCACCCACGGGAAACGCAAAAAAACGGCTCGCCGTCAAAGTGGCGCGAAAGCGCTTGACATTTTCGTACTTTTTTATTATTATATGACTATGAAAGATAAAAACCAAAATAAAACAAAAAAGAGCGGCGGTCGCAGAAGAACAGTGCGCATTGTTCTGATTTCGGTGCTTTGCGCCGTTTTCATCTTCAGCGGCGTCAAAATACTTGCGCAATTAAACGAGTACCGGGTCGGCACCGGCTTTTACAGCGGACTGCAGTCATACATCTCTGTGCCGGACGGCGGGGCGATAAACGAAAACACAGTTTCAGGAACACCTGTTGAGACAGAGCCGGACTGGGAAAGCCTTACGAATGAAGAAAAGCACGAGAGGGCAAAGGTCTTTTACAGCCTGCCCGAGGTTGATTTTGACGCGCTGCGTGCGATTAACCCCGATGTTGTCGCCTGGCTGTATGCGCCGGCGCTCGATATTAGCTATCCGCTCGTGCAGTCTACGGGCAGCAACGACTACTATCTGTACCGCCTGTATGACAGGACGCGCAATAAGGCAGGCTCGCTGTTTCTTGACAAGACGAATTCGCCTGATTTCACGGATAAAAACACGATAGTCTACGGGCACAATATGAAGAACAAGGCGATGTTCGGCAGGCTGAAGGAATACCGCGACCAGGCATTTTTAGACGCGAACCCGGCTATGTTTATCATTGCGCCAAGCGGCATTTTCAGGCTTGATTTGATAACCGCAAGCCTGTTTGACGACACTCTGCTGCCGACAGTGTTTGAAGTCAGCGGGGATTTCGACGCGTTTCTTGCCGAGATACTCGCAAAGGCAGTGACCTCGCGTGACGTTGCCTTCGGTGAGGACGACAGACTTGTTTCGCTTTCGACATGCGAGTATGATTTCCGCGAGGCAAGGCTTGTTTTAACGGGCAAACTGACAGAGCTGTGGAGCGCCGCGCCGCAAGCGCAGGAGTAAAGCCGTATGGCACAGGAACTGACACTGGAAAACATAATAAGCTACGCAAAAAACACGCAGTTCGAGCTTTCGCACAAGGGCGTTTCCGAAACGGAAGTGCGCAATTTTTGCTGTGACCTGTGCGCTATGTTTTCTGACCTTTACGCACTGCGTGAGGCTGAATACGGGAAATTAGTCGCGGCGCTGGGCAGCAAAATTGCCGAGCTTGAGGCGGCAAAGAGCCTTGCCGAAAAGAGCGCCGAGCTTTACGCGTCTCTCGCGAGGGCGCTTTTTCCGGTGAGCGGACACGAGACGGCGCAGGTACCGGAGCCATGAGAAAAGCGGCAAGTGTGTTTTTTGAATGCCTGCTTGCGCTGATTTTACTTGCGGCGGCCGTTTTGTATGTTCCGCGCCTGTTCGGCATCGAGTCGTTTTCAGTGGAGGACGGCAGTATGGAGCCGCTCCTTGCGCGCGGAAGTCTGGTATACGTCGTGCCGACGGAAAAGCAGAGCATTGCGTCAGGCGTGCTTGTCGCGTACAGATACGGCGACGCGATTGAAATACATAAGGTCACGGGGCTTGACGTTAACGGTGACTTTATCGTCAAGGCGGAGGCTGCGGAATCACGGAGTCCTGCGGCGGTGCCGTATTCAAACATTATCGGCGTAATCAGAATACGGATTTTGTACGCCGGCATTGTGCAGGAGTTTATGGGCTCGACTGAGGGCAAGATAACGGCGGTCGCTGTCGTCGCCGCGATTCTGGCTGTTATTGTTTTGCTGCACCTCGGCAAAGAATCGCGCGGGAGCGGCGGGAAACAACGCGGCAGCCCCGACGAAACGACATCGGCATTTTTACCTGAGAGAATGAAAATTCCGGAAACCGGCGTTTACTCCGAGGAGAACAGATATATGCCGGGAAGCGCAGGCGCGGGCGTTTTTCGCAGCGACGTATAGCGCACTTTGCGCACTGACAGATGAGAATCAACAAAAATAACAAGTGACCGGACATAACTACACAGCACGGAGAATCCGCTTTCATGAACATACTTGATATACCGGAAGTGCGGACAATTTCAGATTATATGAGTCACCTGAACGTAAGGCGTGTTGCGCTGGGCGGACTTGTTGAAGAGGACGTACTGGAGCAGTTTTCGGCTGTCTCGGGTATGTTCTGCGAGTGCATAGACCGCATTGTGAGCGAAAACGAAGAGCTTCGCGGTCAGGTAGGGGAGCTGACAGAGCTGCTTTCCCAAAACGGAGGATTAGGCAATCCCGGTACGGAGTGGTACGAGTCCTCACGCGCTGTTGTGTCTGATATTGAACGCGCGTCGGCTGCTGTGCTTGAGCAAAAGCAGGAAAATGAGCAGCTGACACGGAGGCTTGTCGCGGCAATAGAGGCGGTAACGAATGGGTTTGGTGCGGCGGCAGCAACGCCCGCGCCCGCGCCGCCGTCACCTGCGCCGTATGTTCCGGGACTGCGGACATATGTGCCGAAGTCGGGGAAGTATTAACGGGCAGGGGGAGGGCATAGCCGCGTATCGAATACAATTTGACGTTTACTTATTTAGAAATTTAGTTAGGGCGAGAATTCAGACGGATAAATTTGAATTTGTTATTTGGACGGGATATAATAATGCGTAAACAAATACTGAACCACACTGCATTGATCCTTATTCACTTGATTCTTGTAGCTTTGCTTGTCACGTTATTTGTGTTGATTTCAAAGAAATTCAGTATGGTTCAGGGATATTGCATAATTGTTGCTATATCGATAGCGGCATTGTGCCTAAACCTTCTACGAGATAGTGCAAAGCATAAGGCAGAACTCAGATTTAAGATAGGAAAAATGTACGAACCATACAAGAAGTTTTCCCGATACACAAAAGATATTCGTAATTGGGCAGCGTATGTTGAATTGCTCTATTTAATTGGTCGGATTCCATTCAAGGTAATTCTCTATTCAGTTTATTCAATCTTAATTTTCACAAAACAAATAAATGAACTTGTTGTATTGCCGTTGTTTGTAAAAGAAATTTTATCGAATTTCATTGGTATTGAATACATTTCTGTTCTTGTAATCGCTATCGATAGATTGATTTCAGCTCTAAAAAATGAAATAAAAGATGATGACAGTATTTATTCCCGACTTTGGAAGCCCCAACACTCGTCGGTTTTTCGTCTGTCGAGGTTTTACGTATTTGATAAATACGATATCCGAAATTTGAAGCTTCCTGGCTCTATAATGGTCGCTAATATTGACGCAGGTAGTGTTGCATACAGGTCTGGCATTTGTAAATACGACATATTGGTATCTTTTGACGATGATACATCAATTACGCGGGACAACCTCAATAAAATTTCAGCTTTTAATAAAGCAACAACAGTAAAAATAGCGACAGACAAATCAAATTACAAAAACATTTCAAGTATCACTATAGACGTTTAACAAGGGTTATCTCTATCTGATAAGTTCAGGTTTGCAATGTTGATGTTTTTTAGGTACAAGCTTGAAAACAGAACTGCCAACCGAAATTAACACGAAAAAACCGCCGCTGTTCAGTGAACAGCGGCGGTTTTTGTAGTAGTGTTGTGTAGTTGGAGCTTACTTCAGCTCTACCTTTGCGCCTACGCCCTCGAGCTGAGCCTTGAGTGCTTCTGCCTCTTCTTTGGCGACGCCCTCTTTGATCTTGGCGGGAACGCCTTCAACAAGAGCCTTTGCCTCTGCAAGGCCGAGACCCGTGATTCCGCGGACTTCCTTGATGACCTTGATCTTTTCCGCGCCGAAGTCTGTCATAACAACGTCAAACTCGGACTGCTCCTCGACCACTGCCGCAGCTGCTCCGCCGCCGGCTGCCGGTGCGGCAACTGCCGCTGCGGATACGCCGAATTCCTCTTCCAGAGAATGAACAAGCTCTGAAACCTCGATAATCGAGAGTGTTTTAATCAAGTCGATAGCCGACTGAACTTTTTCTGATGCCATTTTTATAAATGCCTCCGTTTAGTATAGTAAATATTGTTCCGATCGGAACATTGACGCAAAACTACTTGCGTTTTGCCTGAAATCAGGCGGCTTTGCCGGGTGAATTACTCGGCGGGTGTTTCGGCAGGCGCTTCAGCCTCTTCTGCGGGAGCTTCGACTGCCGGGGCTTCTGCCTCAGCTTCGGGAGCGGCTTCCTCAGCGGGAGCCTCAGCTTCCGGTGCGGCTGCCTCGGGGGCTGCCTCAGCTTCGGGTGCGGCAACTTCTGCCGGAGCCTCAGCCTCCGCGCCGCCCTTTTCGGCGACGAGCTTGACGACGAGCGCAAGCTGTGCGATAGGCGCAAGCAGCGTGCCGAGCAGCTGAGCCTGGAGAATCGGCAGATCCGGAATGGACGCGAGCGCGTTTACCTCGGAAACGGAAATAACCTTTCCGTCATAAAAGCCGCCCTTGATGGTGAACTTATCCTCAAGCTTATCGGCAAATTCCTTGATAACCTTTGCGGGAGCAACTGCGTTGTCGGCAGATGTTGCGAGCGAGGTTGTGCCGGAAAGAAGCGGCTCAAGCTCCTGATAACCGACTTTGTTTACGGCGAAACGAAGCAGGGTGTTTTTAACGACCGCATAGTCAACTCCCTCAGCGCGCAGCTTAATGCGCAGCTCTGTGTCCTCGGCGACAGAAATGCCCTTATAGTCCACCAAAACGCCGGAAACACCCTTAAGTTTTTCGGTGATTACCTCAACCTGGGCCTTTTTGCTCTCAAGTACTTTTGTATTTGGCATAAAATCATACCTCCTTTACTGCGCACGGGGCGCAATTGTTTGCTTTCGGGGCATTTTGGAAAACGCCCGAAAATAAAAAAACTTGCGTCATAAGACACAAGAAAATAAGAGCTTAATGATAAGCGATATTACTTCCTCGGCGGGATTTACGCAATGGATTGCTACCTGCTGTCTTAAGAACTTTTTTATTATAGCAGGTTAGGGGCGGGTTGTCAAGAGGTTTTTTTGCTTTTTTTCAGGGCTTAACCTTTTGTAGGGGACGCTGCCCTCAGCGTCCCTTGTTGCGGGTGCCGCCGGATGTTCGTAGGGGCGGCAACCTGCCGCCCGGGGTTTGCTTCGCTGCTTTGTTTAGCTTTTTCTTTGGCGTAAGCGGGAGACCTGCGGCGCAGGTTGCTATGTTTGTAATTGGGGTGAAGTTTCGCCTCGCCGCGCTGCTGAGCGCCTACGCGGCGGGCGGTTCCTTTCTTGTCTTGGCAAGAAAGGAACCAAAGAAGCCGCTTTTGGGCTTAGGCAGTCGCGGTGCGGCAAGTGAACGTGTCCGTGCGTCCGAATTCAGACAGAGCTGCCAAGTGACGGGCTTGCGCCCTATGTGCAGGCAGTAGGTGTCGGCGGGTGGCAACCAGAATTTGGCGAAGCCAACCCGCACCGCGCCCTGCGCTGTATGGTGTGGCAATACGCCGCGTGTCCCGACGCGCAAAGCGCGGAGGCAGACGAGAGCACCCGACCGCACCCACATAGCAGGGTGCTGCGGTTTGACGCAAAGTGTCGGCGACAAACCAAACAAGGGACGTCGAGGGCATCGTCCCCTACGGAGATTGTTGTGGTAACGGGACATTGCCTTGAACCGTAAGTTTGTACACACCACCGCGACAATATTCGCCGCGGCGGGAGACGCACCACATTGCCGCACAATGTGCGGCAGCAATCGTAGCAGCAATTACCTTTCGATTGGCACCCGTCGGCACCTCGCGGCAACATTAAGCCTTACCCGAGTCGCCAACCACGCGACAGGCTTCGCCCCTGCGTGCGGCGCAGCGAAAGCATTCACGCACTCCACCGCAATACGTCGCGGGAAAAGGCACACTCTGCATTGCCGCACCGCAGTTCCCGTATAAAAAAGATTGCTTCTTCTAAAGAAGTCGCCCCTTTTTGGTTACTTTTTCCGGCGAAGCGGAAAAAGTAACCGCCCGCCGCGCAGGCGCTCTGCAGCGCGGTG
>JAISLF010000103.1 GCA_031260605.1 Oscillospiraceae bacterium | reverse complement strand
AGAGCGCCTGCGCGGCGGGCGGTTACTTTTTCCGCTTCGCCGGAAAAAGTAACCAAAAAGGGGCGACTTCTTTAGAAGAAGCAATCTTTTTTTATACGGGAACTGCCGTGGTGACAATGGAGATTGTGCCTTTCCCCGCGACGTATCTCGGTGGTTGGGGCGAACGCTTGCGCACCGCCGCACACAGGGGCGAAGCCTGTCGCGGGGTTGTCCCCTTTGGTAAGACGGTAGCCTACCGCAAACTGCGGTGGGGTGCCAACCAGACTTGGCGAAGCACGCCCGCACCGCGCCTGCGCTGTGTGGTGCGGCAAGCGGGTGCGTGTCCTGTTGCCGCGAGTCTGGCGGACTGACCACCGCGTTCCGCGGTGGTCTCCAACGCATTTTGGTGCAAGGCGAGTGTGTGCCCTGCGCTGTTACGGCGGGCAATACACCGCGTGTCACGACGCGCAAAGCGCGGAGAAAGACGTACGCACCCGACCGCACCCGCATAGCAGGGTGCGTTGGCTACTGCAAACGTCTGCGGCAAACCAAAAAAGGGACGTCGATGACGCCGTCCCCTACGGTGTTTGTCGTGGTAACGGGGCTTGCCCCGTGCCGTAAGTTCGCACCGAACGCCACAACAACGCCCACCGCGTCGGGACACGCACCGCATTGCCGCACAACGTGCGGCAGCAATCGTAGCAGCAAATACATTCCGGTTGGCACCCGTAGGCAGTTCGCGGTAAGCATAAGCCTTAACCGAGTATACAACGCCGCGACAGGCTGTGCCCCTGCGTGTGGCGCAGCGTAAGCATTTGCGCACTCCACCGCAATACGTAGCGGGGCAAGGCACACCTCATATTGCCACCACTGCAGTTCCCGTATAAAAAGGTGTTTGCTTCTTTACAAAGAAGTCGCCCCTTTTTTGGTTACTTTTTTCCGGCGAAGCGGAAAAAAGTAACCGCCGCCACGCGCAGTGGCACGTTTGCGCACACACCGGCGCCTCCGGTGAACAAGCAATATGCTTGAACCCACACCAGTCCTAAACCCAAAAAACCGTCCGCCGACAAACCAGCGCCTGTGTCAGACAAAAATCCAGACCCAACCACCAGCCCCCAAAACAAGAAAACCGCCGCCCCCCGGGGGCAAACCCGGGGGCGGCGCAGCTCCAACTCAAATCTGAGTCCCACCCGCCTACAGAATAATGCAAATAATCCGCCCGCTTCCGTCGTTGATAATCCGCTGAACCGTGTTCCGCAGCTTTAGCTTTGTCTCCTCCGGAATCTTGTTTGCCTTTGTGCCGAGACTGTCTCCGGCAATGTCATACAAAGACTTGCCGAACATATTTGACTCCCAAATCTTCGAAATATCGCCCTCAAATTCCTGAAGCAGGAAGTTAATCACGTCCTCAGACGCGCGTTCGCCGCCGACGGCGGGGGAGACCTCCGTTTCAATGTTCGCCATAATCATATGTATGCTCGGCGCGGACGCCTTGAGCTTGACGCCGTAGCGCCCGCCCTGACGGACGATTTCCGGCTCCTCAAGGCGCAGCTCCTCACGCGTCGGCATAACAATGCCGTAGCCCTTTTCGCGCACGTCCTTTAAGGCGACAGACAGCCTGTCGTACTCGCGCTTTATGGAGGACAGATCCACAAGCAGCTTTGCAAGGTCGCCGTCGTCCGCAATCTCAAAGTCGGACTGCTCCGAGAGAGTCTTGTAGAACAGCTCGCGCGGAACATTTATTTCGATGTGTATCGTGCCGGTGCCGAAATCGCGGTTTACAATGTCTATGCCGCTGATTCGCTCGTCCTGCGACAGGCGATCGGATAAGCCCAGCGCGTCGCGCACGTTATTCAGGTTCCCGCTCTCGCCGATTATGTTCTGAATAAGCCCTGACTTGAGCGAATTGTCGTTTGGCATAACGTCAATCCACTTTGGCAGAAAGACGCCGAACTCAGCAATCGGGAACTCATACAGAACAGTCTGCAGCAGCTCCGTAATTTCATTTTCTGTGAGCGTCTGGCAGTTTGCAGTAACCGCCGAGACGTTGAATTTTGTCTCCAGCTCAGCCTTGAGGGACTGCGCCGCCGCGCCCTGCGGGTCGCGTGAGTTTACGACGACTAAAAACGGCTTGCCGCGCTCGCGCATTTCGGTGATGACGCGCGCCTCGGCGTTCAGATAGCTGTCACGCGGAATGTCGGTTATGCTGCCGTCGGTCGTGACCACGATTCCGATTGTCGCGTGCTCCTCGATGACCTTTTTTGTGCCAAGCTCGGCGGCGTCTGACAGCGTCACCTCCGTGTCTGACCAGGGCGTCGTGACCATACGCTCAAGCCCGTCCTCAAACTGCCCCTGCGCGCCGGGCACCATATAGCCCACGCAGTCAATCAGCCGCACGCGCACCTCCGCAGGACCCAGCGGTATGGTTACTGCCTCCTCCGGCACAAACTTCGGCTCGCTTGTCATAATTGTGCGCCCGGAAGCGGACTGCGGCAGCTCGTCGCGGGCACGCTCTTTTGCGTACTCGTTTTCGATGTTCGGGATTACAAGCGCGTCCATAAAACGCTTGATAAAGGTGGACTTACCGGTTCGGACAGGACCGACGACACCTATATATATATTGCCGTCCGTCCTTTTGGCAATATCCTCATACATGGAATTGGCGCTCATACATGGCCTCCGTAAAAATCGTTCTTGTACAATTTATGACAGGGAGGACATATGTAGAACACAGGCGCGGAAATTATTTATGAATATTTTGTGAACCGGCTGTTTGCGTGTTTGCAGCTCTCTATTTCTGCGACAGCAGCGCAATCGCCTCGTCGTAGGTTAATGCGGAATCCCCGGCAAAGTGATTAAGCGTCTCGTTTTCGCCGTAATAAAATGCAATCAAAGGTGTTTCTATTTCAGATAACAAGGAGGCTTCGGTTTCTTTATACTTATCCTCGTTTATAATCGTTCCGTTCAAAGCATATGTTATTATTTGAGGCATTTCATAATAATTGTCATACTGGTACTGCGGCTCGGACGAATAACCCAAAATCCCTGATAAATCCAGCATTTTGCCGTTAAACGCAAAAACTCTGTATTCGCTCCACCAACTCTCGTCACCGTTTTGGTCGAAGATAAGCAGCCGGCTGTCTATTTGCTTTGCTATGCCGAAGGTCGCGCCCGCTCCGGCGTCTTCGCCTAAGGATTTCGCGTTAAGCAAGCAGCTTGCGCCGTCGGCGGAATAACTCCATACATACAGGTTATAAATATAGTTCTCGCGGGCAACCATAATTAATTCAGGGCTTGAATCGCCGCAAATATCAATTATTGCCACGCAGGGTATTGTATCTGACCAATCAAACGGTTTTTCGAGTCCTTTTATGTTTGCTTCCTTGGAGGAAAGCAGGATTTTGTACGCCTCCTGCCAGCTATTCGGCGCAGCTGCGAACGGCGCGCGGACTAAATCAAAACGCTCGTAGGGGATAACCAATTCGCTTGACCCGGTTGCATAGTCAAAGGTGTACTGGTTAAAGTAAATATGTATCCCGTCGTCGGCAAGCCAGAATACTGAATCCTCGCTGCATTGCTCTTTCACGGACTCCACATAATACTTGTAATAGCTATCGTTGTATAGCTGACCGAAATAGCCTTGCGCTAAGATGTCCAACCCGTCTCCAAGCGCTGCGTGATACGCTATGTACTCTTGATAAAGCGTATCGGTCAAAGTATCGGGGCTGACCGACAAAATGTCGGTTAGCTTCAGCACCGCGCCTGTTTCACAATCAAAGGTGCGGCCGTCCAGGTCAAAGCCCGGGTGAGGGCCGAGACCGTCCCAATCCTCCTCGGCAATAAAAGAGAGGTATTGATTTTTGCGATAGCACTCCTCCCACGTTGTAACTAAGCCTCCGACTCTGCCGTAGTTGGCTTCCTCGTACGTGTACCCCTCGCGGCTGTAATAGGATGCTAACAGCTCGTCCGAATCGCCCACCGTGCTTTCTGTCGGTATTTCGCCCTCAAACACAGCGTTCATATTCCTGATTCGCTCGCTGCTGCCGGCAAAAACGGGCTGATATAATTCGTCGCGCCAAAGAAGAACTCCGTCGTCAGCGCGAAGCTCATTATAATATGTCTGCTCAATCGCGTAATCGGGAATTATGAGAGCATAGTAGCGCTTTGCGATTTTTTTGTCATCAGGAAGCCTGTCAAGCCCGCGCCGCAAAACCTTGATTACCTTGTCCTTGCTGCTGAGCGCGGCATAAACGTCCGCAAGTCCCAGATAAGCGTCCGCGTTTTTCGGCGCTGCGGCAATTGTGTCTTCAAAAAAGTCAGTTGCGCCGTCAAGGTCGTCCTGCGCGATATAAACCTCAGCCAATCCCGAGTAACCGCGCGGATTGTCGGGCTCAACCTCAATCAGCTTATCAAAATAGACGGCCGCTTTTTCATAGTCCGCTTCAAGCAGGTGTTTTTCACCGGTTTCAAGCAGCTCGTCGGCTGTCATCTGTTTTATCGGCTTGGCGCAGGAGGCAAGCGCCCCTGCCGCAAGTATCAGTACAAGCGCGAGTGAAATTATGCGTTTCATAGTAACCTCCATATACGGCGCGGCTGAGCAAAATCAGCTGATAACCGCGCATTCGACAATATACCTCATTATACTGTGAGTTTTCGCACAAGTCAAGCTTATAAAGTATAAGGGTGGGGCATAGGCGCGTTGCTAATAAATCCGGGTAGATTTCACGTGTACCTTGCCGGGGTTTTGCAGAGACTTTGTTGGGACGTAGGGGCGACCGTCCTCGGTCGCCCGGGGATTGCTTCGCCGCTTCTGTTGTGCTTTGACTTTGGTACGTGCAGCTGTGCGCCGTGGTTGCTGGGTTTGTAATTGCGGCGAAGCTTAGCAGCTTCGCGCTGCTGGGCGCCTACGCGGCGGGCGGTTGCGTACTCCGTCGCCACAGGGCTTCGTCTTTGTAGGGGACGCTGCCCTCAGCGTCCCGGCTCTGTTTTGCCGCTGCCTTTTGTGAACAAATTATGAATTTTGTATTTGCGCCCTTTTAGTTCGGGAAAGAAGCGTGTATAATGTATATTGTTCGGCTGCAACTCAAAAACGAAGCTGAACGCGATTGCGTACCTGTCCCGAAAGCATTACGCGTGACAGGCGGCGCCAAATTAGTTTAACAAGAGGTAGTAGCTTTGTCGCTGTTTGCAAGAGACGTTGGAATAGACCTCGGAACGTCGTACATACGCGCCGTAGTGAAGAACGACGATAAGTCAGCCCCCGTGAGCGAGCCTTCGGTGGCTCTTATAAACATCGAAACAGGACAGGTGGATTCCTTCGGCTTCAGCGCAGAGCGTGCGCTTGGCAGAACGCCCTCCGGAAAGGTCGCGATACGCCCTATAAAGGCGGGAGCTATTTCCGACTATGAAGCCACGGAATATATGCTCAAGGAAATTGTACGTCAGGCGACAAGCGGTATATTCCGCCCGCGTATAGCAATTGCGGTTCCTCCGTCGATTACAGACGTTGAGGAGCGCGCCGTTGTAGACGTCGGGCTTGCCGCCGGCGCGTCTAAGGTGTATCTTATAGAGTCGGCGCTTGCCGCCGCGATTGGCGCAGGTATTGATGTTGCGGGAAAAGAAAAAGGTCACAAGAAGATAAAGCCCGGACGTATGGTAGTCGATATAGGCGGCGGCACGACGGACGTTGCGATTATAACGGAAAACGAGGTGCAGCTGTCTGAGAGTATCCCTGTCGGCGGAGCGCTGTTTGACGAGGAATTCGTCAAGTATATCAAAAAAGAAAAGCTGCTTGCAATCGGAGACACGCTTGCCGAGGCGATTAAGAAATCAAACGGAACAGTTTCCGAAAAGGGCGACCAGTTCAACGTCGAGATAACAGGGCGGGAACTGACCAGCGCAAGGCCGAAAACAGAAAATGTCTCAATGCACGACATTATTCAGCATGTGTACAAGCCGCTTTGCGAGCGCGTAATAGACGTTATCCGCTCTGTTAACGAGAAAACTACGGCGGCGCTTGCCTCGGATATTGCCCAGAGAGGAAACGGCATTATCCTGACGGGCGGTATGGCTCACCTGCACGGACTGGACGAGTACATTGCCTCGAAAATGAACCTTGAGGTAACGGTTGCGGATAACCCTGAGCGCTGCGTTATCAACGGAATGAAGTTTTTGCTTACAACGCTGGACGGCAGACGCGAAGGTGTGCGCAATTTTACGCGCACAAGGCTTATACGCGGGTACTGATTATATGTGCGCAGAAAAGTATGTGACCGTGATTCCGGTTGCAGGATTCTCATCGCGAATGAAGGAATTCAAGCCCCTGATTGAGATTGGGGGCTTACCTTTATTTATACACACGGTGACATCGGCGCTTGCCGGAAGCGACGCTGTGGTTCTTGTCACCGGACACAGAGCGGACGACATCGAAAAGTCCGCGGGGACGCGGCTTTCCGGGCAGATAAGCGGCGGGCGGTTTTTGCTTGTGCATAATGCGGACTATGCCGAGGGAATGCTGACGTCAATGAAAACAGGAATAGCGGCGGCGCTTGAGTATTTTGCCCCGGACGGCATATTTTTGCTTCCGGCTGACTGCTGCTGTGTTCCCTGCGATGTGTTTGTGCGGCTAAAGGCGGAGTTCACGGGGGAGAGCGTGCTGTATCCGGCATATCGAGGGCAGAGCGGGCACCCGCCGCTGATTCCGTCGGAGCTTCTGTCTGACCTTGCTGCGTATTCGGGCAGGGACGGTTTGCGCGGGTATCTGTCGCAGCTGCCGGGAAAAGAGGTTGCGGCGGAAAACGACGGAATTCTGCTTGATGCAGATACACAGGAGGACTTAGCGCAAATCAGAAGCAGGCTTGAGTAGCAGGCGGGCAGGGGATAAGACGTGAAAAAGCCGGGTACGGAACCAAAACAGTTCCGTACCCGGCTTTTTTTGTGTGACAATGCTTCTTAACCAATAGGTGCAATCAGCCCGAACCGAACCAGCTCGTAGCACAGCCACTTTGCCACATCTCCTCTGCGCGAGGACTGCGGCTCTGACAGCAGCTTGACATTCTGGTCCTTGCGGTCGGCTTTTGCGCTCCCGCCGGTGCTCTTTGCCTTTTCGGTGAGCATACGCGTAAAATAATTCTGCGCAATCAGCCGTATTGAGCGCGGAGCGAGCGGCTCATCGTCCTCATTGCTGCGGATTGGCGGAATGTCCTTGCCGTATGAGCCGAGCCAGTACTCAAGCTCAGACTGACGGATTTTTCTGCCGGGAGCAAAGGTATTGTCGCGGTAGCCGATTGCAAAACCGCAGTTTTCGAGGTAATTCACAGGGCGAAAGGAATCGCTGACAGCCGACAGGTCAGAAAAATGAGACTTTTTAAGCAGCTCTGAAACCGAGACAAGACTGTAATTTGCGCTCTTGAGCATTTCCATAACCGACTCGAGAATGTTCAGGTTCGGACGCAGTCCCGAAATCGCGATAATTGAACCGGAAAGCGCACTCGGGTCAGCCTGAAGTGCCGAGCGGATGTATCTGCCAAAGCCGCGCCAGTCGTTTCCGAACGCCTCCTCCGGGTTCAGCAGGTGCATTTTCATGCGGTCGCACAGGTCAAAAACCGTGTGACCGTCGTTTGTATTCCGGATTCCGCGCGGCGGCAGAAAAAGCCCGGAGTCAGCGCGCGTGTGTCCGTAAATCTCATCGCGCAGCCGCTGAACGCCCGCAATCGCGGAGTCCATACCGTCATAGCAGTAACGCTCCGGTAAATCGGGGTCGTAGCCAATCGGCAGATAATCGTAGGTTGAAACGGCAAGGTCGTGCCCGTTGTGAACAATCTTGCGCAAAAGCCCTGCCTGGTTGTGGGTGCCGCCGAAAATGTCGTTTGAAAACGCGGGCAGGTGCGGGTAGTGTATCCCGTCGGCGTTTCTGGACGAGGGCCGCCCGCAGGAGTCCGGATAATTGTCCTCTGTTGAGCCGTAAACCGCAAAGGTGGCTGTGCCGCCGTAATGCTCCAGCACCTGCAAAATATAGTCAGTCGCGGCAAGCGGCTTTTGCAGGTTAAGCACGGATTTTGACGCGCGGCCCTTGCCGCCTCCGTCAGACAGCTTAATCTTCGCGGCGGACGGGCATTCCGTAAACACAAGCGAAAGGTATTTCTGCTCATTCGGATTGTCTGTTTTGGGCACAACAAAAACGCCCTTTTTCTCAGCGGCGGAGACGCGCTTTCCCTCGCGCAAAAGCTTGTTTCTCGCCTTTATGTTATCTGCGCGGGAAAACTCGTAATCGTAGATATACCGGTTGTTTTCCGTCACCTTCCTGTTGACGTAGGAAGAAGGCGGCTTGCCGACAAGCCGCAGCTCGCGGTATCGTGCGCTCTCAAAGCCGTAAGTCCTGCGGTATTTTCTTTCATTCATCCAGTCTGTAAGTCTCAAGCAAACGCTCCGATTTGTTTTAAGTAGTAAATGGCGGGCGGGGAAGGCAGTGCCCCGCGCGTAATATCCGCCGAAATGCGCAATTACAGCGGCTATTCAGCTGCAAAACCGAGAAAAATTCAGCTCAGCGCATTGTATTTTCTGAAAATATAACAATTGTTGTCGAAACAATTACAATTAGTATAAAAAAAATACGGCGTTTTGTCAAGCAAAACGCCAATATTTAGCAAAAATATTTTTGCGCGTCAAATTAAAGGCTCTCTTTCATATGCCAAACAAGGTTCAGCGCCTCAATCGGGCTTAGCGTGTTCACATCTGTTCCGCGCAGAATCTCAAGGATACGCTCTCCTGCGTCATTTTCAAGTGACAGCTGTCGCGGCGCAAAGGACTCCTCCGGATCGCCGAAGGCTTCCGTGTCAGGCTCGGGCGGCGCGACAGACGACTGCTTTTCACGGCTGTGCTCAATAAGCTCCTTTGAGCGGCGAATCACATTTTCGGGCACGCCCGCAAGGCTTGCGACCTCTATGCCGTAGCTGCTTTTTGCGGTTCCGCGAATCATCTTGCGCGAAAAAATCAGGTCACGCCCGCGCTTGTTTGCCGTCATTGCATAGGACACAACGCCCGGAATCTCGTCGTCCAGTCCGCCAAGCTCGTGATAGTGCGTTGAGAACATAGTTCTTGCGCAGAGCGTTTTTGTTCCGGCGCAAAACTCCAGTATAGCGCGGGCTATTGCAACGCCGTCCTCTGTTGAGGTGCCCCGGCCGATTTCGTCGAGGATTACAAGACTGCGCTCTGTCGCGCAGGTTAAAATCTCCGCCGCCTCGGACATTTCGACCATAAAGGTAGACTTTCCTCCGGCGAGATTGTCAGAAGCTCCGATTCGGGTGAAAATCCTGTCGCACAGGCCGATTTCAGCGGTTTTTGCAGGAACGAACGAACCCGTTTGCGCGAGCAGCACAATAAGAGCGGTCTGGCGCATAAAGGTGCTTTTTCCTGCCATATTCGGCCCTGTGATGACGGCAACAGGGCAGGATTCTGTCAATATCGTGTCGTTCGGCACAAATCCGCCCGCGATGGACGTGCGCTCAAGCACAGGGTGACGCCCCTGTGTAATCCGGATTTCTTTGCCGAGCGTAATTTCAGGGCAAACATAATTGTATTCTGAAGCGCAGTGCGCAAATGAGCAGTATACATCCAGCTCAGACAGCGCGTCCGCCAGTTTGCGCAGCTCTTCTGACTTTTCGCGCAGCTCCGCAACCAGCTCCGCGTAGATATTCAGCTCAAGCTCCGCCGCGCGGCTCTCGGCAGACAGAATCTCAGACTCCAGAAGCTTTAACTCGTCTGTTGTATAGCGCTCGCTGTTTGTCAGCGTCTGTGTGCGGCGGTATTCCGGAGGAGCCTCGCCGCCTCTTGATCGCGGCAGCTCAATGAAATACCCTGCCGCGCGGTTGTACTGTACGCGAACGCGCAGTCCCGTCATTTCACGCTGCCGCGCCTCGTATTCGGCAACGCGAGCCGCGCCGTTTTCCTGCGCCGCGCGCAGAGCGTCCAGCTCCTGACTGATGCCCGGACGAATGAAGCCGGGCGTGTTTGTATTCGCGGGGGGCGAGTCC
The DNA here is from genome assembly GCA_031260605.1 of Oscillospiraceae bacterium. Taxonomy (GTDB): domain Bacteria; phylum Bacillota; class Clostridia; order Oscillospirales; family Oscillospiraceae; genus JAIRRO01. The sequence continues at coordinate 12,753 of JAISLF010000103.1, read as the reverse complement.
GTCAGAAAGCCGCGTATTTTGACTGCAGTTTCATCCGCCGTGTCAAGCTCCGAAATTTGGGAGAGGACAGACGACGCGCGGCCCGTCAGCAGGTTTTTGATCTTCGACGCTGCTTCAAGCGAGGAGGCAATTGCCGTAAGCTCATTCGGCGCGGCGCGGCGGGACAGCACACGTCCGCAAAGCCGCTCAAGGTCAGACACGCGCTGCAGACTGCGCTGCAGCTCCATACGCAAAACAGCGGAATCCAGCAGCTCGCGCACCGCCTCCTGCCGCTTGAGAATCCGCGCGGGGGAGAGCAGGGGAGACAGGATCCACTCGCGGAGCTTTCTTCTGCCGATTGCAGTCTTTGTTTTGTCAATTGCCCAAAGCAGGCTGTATTGATAGTCTCCCGAAACGGAGCGCACAAGCTCAAGTGAGCGAACAGTGTCCGCCGAGATTGTCATACGCGCGCCGTCGTCGTCATAGTCGAACACAAGGTTGCCGAAGCATTCGAGCTTTGCTTCCTTTATGTACTCAAACAGCGCGGATTTTGCCGGATTGTCGAACTCGTTTGCTGAAGAAAACAGGTCGTGCCGGATTGAATACACGCAGGACAGCCGCGTTGCGATAAACTGCAAAAACGCGTCCTGTTCGCGGAAAAATCCGTCCAGCAAAACCTCGCGCGGCTGAAGCCGCGCCATAAGCGAGCGCAAATCGGCCGGATCGTAGATTGCGCGGCTGCCGCCCTTGAGCGTTGAAACATCCGTCCAGGCGGCGAAAAAGGTTTCCTCCTGTTTGGCGACGGCGAGCAGGATATTTGCCGCCCCGTCGTCCAGCATTTCACTTTCCGTAACGGTTCCGGGTGAGATAATGCGGATTATTCCGCGGTCTACAAGTCCCTTTGCCGTCGCCGGGTCCTCAAGCTGCTCTGCAATCGCGACGCGGTAGCCCTTAGCCAGAAGCCGCGCAATGTAGCTTTGCGCCGAGTGGTGCGGAACGCCGCACATCGGAACGCGCTCCTCGTCCGGCGCTGTTCTGTCCCGCGTTGTAAGCGTCAGGTTCAGGTCCTTGGACACGCGAACAGCGTCCTCGCCGAACATTTCGTAGAAGTCGCCGAGACGGAAGAAAAGCAGACAGTCTCCGCTGCGCTGCTTCAGCTCCATATATTGCTTCATCATCGGTGTTCCGGCAGGCATTGATTCCTCTTTTAGTACAGAAGTTTGTGCGCCGAAGCGCGGTGTTGCGTGTGTTGGGCAGGTAGTCCCTGCCGTCAGCGGCGGTTACACCCCGCCAGCGCCGAGCTTTGCAAAATAAAGCTCCTTAAGTATTCTCTGCGAATAAGAATTCGCTATTATCAGCGCAATATCCGCAAGCGCGACAAGGCTGATACCGTCCGCATTTCCGCAGTAATCGACGTTGTTTATAACAACCTGCTCATCGTCAAATTCGCTGACAAACCCCTCAACAGGCTCAATTCCCTCATCAAAGACGTTAATCGAAATGATATAGTTGTGGCTTTCCGCCGCCTCAAAAAGAGCGGTCAGTAAATTATCCTTCGGTGTTATATCTGCGGATTTCGTTTGTCCGTGCAGCTTCCAGAGCAACAGGTCTTTGTTAATGTCCATTGTATTGCATTCTACGCGGAAAACATCGTCCACCAAGCCGAGCAGAAAACCATTTTCATACCCTAAATAACTTATTCGGTTGAGAATAAAGTATTTTTCACTTACCGCGTCAACAAAACCCACGCGAAACCGGTTTGAATTCTCCCTGTCATTATATACAGCAACGGGAAATTCCGAATTTTCAAAGCTGTCAAGCAAGCTCATTTCCAATCCTCTTTTTAACGCTTGTCAAGCGGAGTATACGGCACCTTTGATGAGATTGCCCTGTACGCCGGCCGCATTATCTTGCCGCTGCCCCAAAGCTCCTCAATTCGGTGCGCACACCAGCCCGGGACGCGCGACGCGGCGAATATAGGCGTGTAAATATCCGAGGGCAAGCCGAGAATGCGGTACACAAACCCGGAGTACATATCAAAATTCGCGCAATACGGGCGGTTCAGCTTGCCGTTTGCCGTCAAAACCTCCGGCGCAAGGCGCACAACGCGTTCGATTAGGTCAAGGTTTTTCTCAAAGCCCTTTGCCTGCGCAAGGTCACGCGCTTTTTCACGCAGAATTATCGCGCGCGGGTCGGAGAGGGTGTATACAGCGTGTCCGATTCCGTAAATAATGCCGTCACGCGCACCCGCCTCGCGGTTGAGAATCTTCACAAGGTAGTTTCTGACCTCGTCGTCGTCAGTCCAGTCGGACACCTCGTTTTCGATGTACGACAGCATTTCAACGACACGCTCGTTCGCGCCGCCGTGACGCGGACCCTTGAGAGAGCCGATTGCGCCGGAAACAGCAGAGTAAATGTCCGTGCCGGAGGACGAGAGAACGCGGCAGGCAAAGGTTGAGTTGTTGCCGCCGCCGTGCTCGGCGGATACGACCATGCACAGATCGAGAAGCGTCGCCTCCTCTGGTGTGTACTTGTCCTTGCCGTAAATAAGCGCCAGGAGATTTTCAGCAGAGTCAAGCTCAGGCAGGGAGCGGCGTATATGCAGATTCGCGCCGTTATAGTAGTGCTGCTTTGCGGCAAAGGAGTGCGCGACAATAACAGGCGCACGCGCCGTGAGGTACAGCGACTTTTCAATCTCATTCTCAAGCGGACCGCCAAAGGTTTCCGGCGCGTCGTCATACGCGTACAGCGCGAGAACAGAACGCGCGAGCTTATTCATAAGGCTCGGACTCGGTGCCTTGAGAATCATATCCTCGGCAAAATTATCAGGCAGTTCGCGATACTCGGCGAGTATAGCCTTGAATTCCGCAAGCTCCTTTTCGTTTGGCAGCCGCCCGAACATCAGAAGATATGACGTTTCCTCATATCCGCTGCGCCCTTCGGATAAAAACCCGTCGCACAGGTCGCGTATGTCAATGCCGCGGTAGGTAAGCCGTCCCTCGCTCGGAATGCGTTCGCCGTCCTGCAGATAGTAGCCTGATACGTTGCCGAGATAAGTAACGCCGGCAACAACGCCTGTGCCGTCAGGATTGCGCAGTCCCCGGCGCACCTCGTATTTTTCATACATTCGCCGGTCAATATGTACTAAATTCTTTATTTCTTCTGCGCGTTCCTTTGCAAAGCTTGAAACACTCAGCCTTTCACCGTTATTCATTTACGTTCTCCTCCTCTGTGCTGCTCTCTATTAATGGCAGCGTCCCCTCCGGCAGCGCAATATCGCGCAGTCGGCGGTTCATCATATTTGTGCGCGTGCCGACGAGCGTGTCAAGCTCTCTGTCCGCCGCTCTGATTTTCTCCTGGGTTTTAGACAGTGCTTCTGCAAACTTGCTGAACTCTGTTTTGACGCTTGCAAGCAGGTTCCAAACCTCGTTTGCCCGCGCCTCAATCGCGAGTGTGCGAAAGCCCATAGACAGTGCGTTAAGAAATGCCGAAATCGTCGTCGGCCCCGTGATTGTAATCTTGTAGTCCCGCTGCAGACTCTCAAAAAGCTCCGCGTTCTGCGCAATCTCGGCATACAGTCCCTCTGTCGGCAGAAACATTACGGCAAAGTCCGTCGTGTGCGGCGGGTCCGTGTACTTCGTGCTGATGTCGCGGGCGAACTTCCTGATTTCCGCAAACAGTGTCTTTCGCGCAAGCTCAACTGCCGCCTTGTCGCCGGTATCGTACCCGTCAAGCAGCCGGTAATAGCTCTCAGTCGGGAACTTGCTGTCCACCGGGAGCAGCACGGTTTCGCCCTCGTTTCCCGGCATTTTTATTGCGAACTCAACAGGGTCGCGCGAGCCGAGCTTTGTTATGCAGTTTTTCTCGTACTGCGCGGGAGTCAGCATTTGCTCAAGTATGCGCTCAAGCTGAACCTCGCCGAAGGTGCCGCGCACCTTGACATTAGTCAGCGCGCGCTTTAGTCCGCCGACGTCAGACGCGAGTGTTTTCATTTCGCCGAGTCCCGTCTGCACGCTCTGCAAATGCTCCGTAACAGTCTTGAAGCTCTCGGCAAGACGCTTATTCAGCGTTTCCTGCAGCTTTTCATCGACTGTCGCCCGCATTTCCGTGAGCTTTTTCTCTGTGGACTCCGTGAGCCGCGCGAAATTCTCCGTGTTTGCCGTTTGCAGCGCGCGGAGCTTATTTTCGACGCTTTCGGAAAGGGCGGTTGTGCTCTTTGCGGACTCCTCGCGGTTTTGCGCAAGACTTTTTTGAATCGAGTCGTTCAGCCCGATAAAGGACTGCAAAACCTGCGCGTTAATGTCGCGCTTTAGCAGCTCATATTCAGCCGAGCGCGCCGCCTCGCGCGCTGCAAGCTCCTTTGCGATTCCCGGCAGAAGTGAATCAGGCAGCTGCGAAACGCCGCGCGACACGGTGAGCATACGCACGATGACCGCAATCAAAACCACGAGGCAGACAAACGACAGCGCAAGCGTTAAAATTGTTGCTGTTTGCTGCGTCATTTTGCAAGCACGACCTTGCGAAAGCTCTTCTTGCCGCGACGGATTACAACGCCCGTAACCAGTTTGTCGCCGTCGATTGCGAACCCGATGTCCGCGACCTTTTCGCCGTCCACTGTAACGCCGCCGTCCTGCACATTGCGCCGCGCGTCTGACTTTGACGCGCAAAGCCCCGCGAGCGTGAGTGCCGACAAAATGTCAAGCCGTCCGTCAGACAGGTCGCTCTCTGAAATTACTGTTTCCGGCATATTCTCGGCTGCGCCGGAGGAAAATACGCTCCGCGCCGTCTCAAGCGACGCCTGCGCCTCCTCCTCGCCGTGAACCTGCTTGGTGACCTCAAACGCGAGCGTTTCCTTTGCTTGGTTAAGCTGCGCGTCACGCCAGCCCTCCATCTCCGCAATCTGCGCAAGAGGCAGAAACGTCAGCATTTTCAGGCATTTTATAATGTCCGCGTCGTCAACATTGCGCCAGTATTGGAAGAATTCATACGGTGTTGTGCGGTTCGCGTCCAGCCAAAGGGCGTTGCCCGCGGTTTTGCCCATTTTAACGCCGTTGGAGTCCGTCAAAAGCGTAATCGTAAGGCAGTGCGCGTCCTTTTGCAGCTTGCGGCGAATCAGCTCTGTTCCCGCGAGCATATTGCTCCACTGGTCGTCCCCGCCGCACTGCAAAATGCAGCCGTGGCGCCGGTACAGCTCGTAGAAGTCATACGCCTGCATTATCATATAGTTAAACTCAAGGAACGTCAGTCCCTTTTCCATACGGTTTCTGTAGCAGTCGGCAGTCAGCATTCTGTTGACCGAAAAATGCGTGCCGAAATCGCGCAGAAACTCAAGGTAATTCAGGTTACGCAGCCAGTCGGCGTTGTTTACAAGAAGTCCTTTGCCCTCGCCGAACTCGATAAACCGCGCAATTTGGGTCTTGATTTTCGCGCAGTTCTCGTCAATACGCTCAACCGTCATCATCGTGCGCAGGTCCTGCCGCCCCGAGGGGTCTCCGACCATACCCGTTCCGCCGCCCGCAAGCGCAATAGGCGTGTTGCCCGCCATTTGCAGCCGCTTCATCAGGCAAAGCGTCATATAATGCCCCGCAGTCAGGCTGTCCGCCGTCGGGTCATAGCCTATATAAAATGTCGCCTTGCCGTTATCCAGCAGGTCGGCGACAAGCTCTTCATTTGTCGTCTGCGCGATAAGTCCGCGTCCGCGCAGCTCCTCGTAAATCCCCATATTCTCTATTGCTCCTCTTTTTCTTTGTATACCAATCGCAACCGGCACAAGTAAAAAATGTGCGGTATTGCGGCAGTTTTATGAATGCGACTCCGACTTTTGCAGCTCAGACGCGGCAATAAGCTCCCTTGCCGAGAGCTTTGTTGCGTCCGTCACGGTTTCGCCGCCCGTCATACGCGAGATTTCCAAAACGCGCTCGTCCTGCGAAAGTATTCGCACATCGGTGACTGTGCGCCCGTCGTCCTCGCGCTTTTTTATCTCAAAGTGCCGGTCAGCAAAGGCGGCAATCTGCGGCAGGTGCGTTACGACAAATACCTGACGCTCCTTCGCAAGCTGCGCGAGCTTGCGCCCGACGCGCCCTGCCGCAATTCCTGAAACGCCGGTGTCAATCTCGTCAAACACGGCGGTGTGTATGCCGTCGTTTTTGGCAAGAACCGTCTTTAGCGCAAGCATTATGCGCGATAGCTCGCCGCCTGAGGCAATTTTCGTTATCGGACCCGCGTTTTCGCCCTTGTTCGCCGAGAGCAGAAACCGCGCGTCCTCGCGTCCGGATGCCGCAAATTTCGGCAACGGAATCAGCTCTGCCCAAAAGTGCGCGTCCGGCATAGAAAGCTCGGACAGCTCGCGCTCAATATCCCGCGCCAGCCGCCCGGCCGCGCCGGTGCGCAGCTCCGACAGCACAGCCGCCTTTTCAGTGCAGACAATGTGCTGTGCAGCGCGGCGGCGTTCAAGCTCGTCAATCGCGGTATCCGCGTTTTGCAGGCGGGACAGCTCCTGTGCCTTGCTATCCAAAAGAGCAATTGCCGACTCCTCGTCGCCGCCGTATTTGCGCGTTATGCGGCGAATTTCCGCAAGCCGCGCCTGCAGCTCGTCCAGCTCATATATGCCAAAGCCGAGAGAGTCGCGGAAGGCGGACAGCTCGCCGGATAGCTCCTTTGCCTCAAGCGCAAGCGCCGAAAGCCGCGTCTGCAGCTCCGCAAGTGCGGGAAATTCCTCCGGTGCAGGGGCAGAGAGCAGCTGCCCCTCAGCCTGAGACAAATCCCCGCACACGCCGAAGCTGTCGTCATCGCCGGAGAGGATTCTGTTTGCCGAGAATACCGCCTCCGCAACGCCTGCCGCGCTCTTAACGAACGCAAGCCGACGCGATTTTTCCTCAAATTCGCCGTCAGTGAGGTTAGCCTCCGACAGCTCCTCAATCTCGGCGGTAAGCTGCTCGCTCAGCAGCTCACGCTCGCGCTCGGACAGCTTCAGCGACTTTATCTCGCGCAGCAGCGACACAATCGAAAAGTAAACCGCCCTGTAATCAGCAAGAGCCGCGCCGTTTCCGGCGTAAGCGTCAAGCGCCGCGAGATGATTTTTTTCAGAAAGAAGCTTCCTGCCGTCATTCTGTCCGTGAATGTCGATAAGCAGGTTAGACAATTCGCGCAAAACCGTAAGCGTCACGGGCTGCGAGTTTATCCGCACGGTGTTGTTGCCCTCAGGTGTAACGCGGCGGGTGATAATCAGCGGCTCCTGCCGCTCAATGTCGTTTTCGTCCAGGAACGCGGTGATAGCCGTGTCTTTTTCCGAATCCGAAAACTCCGCCGTAACGGTCAGATAATCCGCGCCGCGCCGTATTAGGTCGGAGCTTGCACGCTCGCCGCCAATCAGCCCGAGCGCACCGATAATGATACTTTTGCCCGCGCCGGTTTCGCCGGTGAGAATATTCAGCCCCGCGCCGAATTCTATACTTGCCTCTGAAAGCAGGGCAAGGTTTTTTATATAAAGCGTTTTAAGCATTTTTTGCCGTCCTGCGCTGTATTACCTGCTGTCCTTTAGTTTTTCGTAAACTCTGCTGTAAAAGCTTTTTTCAGCCAGATGAGCAAACACTGTTTTTTTGTCAGACCGCCGAACACGCAGACTGTCTCCGACAAGGAGCGGCGCAATCTGCTGTCCGTCAATCGTCAGCAGCACATCGGAGGTTTTTCTGCCGCCGATTACGACCGTGACCTCGCGCTCTGAGGATAAAATAAACGATTTTGCGTCTATCGAGTGCGCGCAAATCGGCGTGACAATAATATTGTCGCTCGTCGGCTCGACGATCGGCCCTCCGGCGGAAAGCGAGTAGGCGGTTGACCCCGTCGGCGTCGCGACGACAATGCCGTCTCCCGTCACGGACAGAATGCGGTGTCCGTCCCCGAAAACGGAAACCTCCGCAACCTTTGACACGCCGCGAATAACAGCATCGTTAAGCGCCCAGTATTTGCCCAGGCACTCGCCCTCGCGGATAAGCTCCGCCTCAAGTACAAGCCGCTGCTCCCACTGAAACTCACCCGCCGCAACCTGCGCAAGCTTACCTAACTCCGAAACCTCAATTTCGGCAAGAAAGCCCTTGCCGCCCATATTAACGCCGACTACCGGAATCCCGGTGCCGAAGGAGAGCTTTGCCGTGCGCAAAACAGTGCCGTCGCCGCCGAATGCGATAATAAGTCCGAATTCCTGCGGAGAAATAAACGCAAACTCTCCGTCGTCCGTGCTCTCGTCTATCGGAAAAAGCAGACACGCAAAGCCGAGGGACGCAAGCAGCGTCTCCGCCCTGCGCGAGACCAAAAGCCCCTCGTCGCGCTCTTTATTCGGAAGAAGTAATATTTTCTTCAAGTAAACAGTCCTTTGTCGTGTATTTACGGTTAGCTCAGCGTCTCATGCGCGGCGGCTACAACCGCCGCAACGTCCGTCTGTATGTATTGCGGCTCCTCGCTTTTCTTTAGGTGCGCCAGAAACTCAAGATTGCCCTCAGGTCCGCGAACAGGCGAAAACGTCAGTCCGAGAACAGAAAATCCGGCAGCTTGCGCGTCCGCAATAAAGCGCTCGATAACTTCAATATGCACGCTCTTGTCGCGCACAACACCATTTTTGCCGACATTTTCGCGCCCCGCCTCAAACTGCGGCTTTATAAGAGACGCAACCTCGGCGCCCTCAGCAAGCACACTGCGCAATGCAGGAAGAATCAGCCTGACGCTGATAAAGGAAACGTCGATTGACGCAAAATCAGGTGCGCGGCGCTCCTGCCCGACCGGAAAATCCTCAGGCACAAGGTACCGCGCGTTTGTGCGCTCCATAACGGACACGCGCTCGTCTGTTCTCAGCTTCCACGCAAGCTGCCCGTAGCCGACGTCCACCGCGAAAACGTGCGCCGCGCCGTTTTGCAGCATACAGTCCGTAAATCCGCCGGTAGACGCGCCGACATCAACGCAAATGCGTCCGGACAAATCCAGACCGAACTCGGCGACAGCCTTTTCAAGCTTTAACCCGCCCCGGCTGACGTACTTCAGCCCGCCCCGAACCTCAATATTCGCGTTATCGCTGACTGTTTGCCCCGGCTTCAGGCACTTTTGCCCGTCAATATAGACGCTGCCTGCCATAATCGCGGCCTTTGCCCGCTCGCGCGTCTCAAAGTGTCCCGCCTCAACAAGCGCTGCGTCAATGCGCTTTTTTTCCGACACTTGCGTGTACCTCCGCGCAAAGGCTCTTTATCTCCACGGCAAGCTTTTCGGCGGACAGACCAAAGTCCTCCTGCAGCTCGCCGACAGTTCCCTCTTTCGGAATGACACCGCCGCAGCTCAGCGTCCGGACGGCCGCCGGAATGATTCCGATAAGTCCGAGCTGCTTTATAACAGCGCCGGCAAGACAGTCCGTGAAATTATCCTCAACAACGACCAAAACGCCTGTCTGAAGGACGGAATTTGCTATAGGCTCAATATCAATCGGCAGGATTCTGCCGAGCTTTATTATATCATACGGTGTGCTGCAAAGCTCACCTGCGCGGCAGACATTGCCTGTCAGAAGTCCGCTTGAAACAACAGTCGCCTGTGCGTTTTCCGCGTGGTAGACAACAGACGTCGCCTCGCGCCCGCGCCCGAAAACAATATCCTGTGCGCCCTTTGGATACCGGACAACCGCAATTCCCGGCGTTTCAAGCACGGCAGTGCGCAGCATATCCCGAAGCTCCTCATAGTCCGCCGGCGCAAAAACTGTACAGTTTGGGATATTCGCAAGCAGACCCATATCAAATATGCCCTGATGTGTCTCGCCGTCTCCCGGGACAAACCCCGCACGGTCAACCGCAAGGACTATATGCTCGCCCGAAATTGCCGCGTCGTGTATTAGCATATCAATAGCACGGGGCAAAAATGTTGAGTACACGCAGAAAACAGGGATAAATCCGCCTCGGGAAAGTCCCGCCGCCATAGTAACGGCGTGTCCCTCCGCGATTCCGACGTCAAAAAAACGGTCGCCGAAGCAGTTCGCAAACTCGCGAAGTCCCGTTCCGCCCGTCATAGCGGCGGTTATGGCGCAAATGCGCTTGTCCTCCCGCGCCAGAGCGCACAGCGCCTTGCCGAATTCGGAGGAAAACGTCGCCTTTTCCGCGGCGGGGAGTATGCCGGTATTTTTATTAAATGGTGAAACGCCGTGGTATTTTTCAGGCTCAGCCTCCGCGGGGGCGTAGCCTCGCCCTTTTTGCGTGTTTACGTGCAGCAAAACGGGTCTTTCGGCGTTTTTGGCAATATTCAGCGCGTTTTCAAGTGAAATAATATCGTGTCCGTCTACGGGACCGATATATGTAAAGCCCATTTTTTCAAAAATGGTGTCACGCAGCAGGATTTTCTTGACGAACTCCTTAACCCCGTGAGTCGCGCGGTAAATCCATTTTGTAACGGCGTTGCGCTTTGTAATCGCGCGGTATCTGCGCTTAAAGGCAAGGTACGCCGGGCGCAGCCGTAGCTTTGACAGATTGAGCGCGGGCCCGCCTACGTTTTTTGCAATTGACATTCCGTTGTCGTTAAGCGCGACAATAAGACGCTCGCCTGCGCCGCCCGCGTCCGAGAGTCCCTCATAAGCAAGACCGCCTGTCAGCGCGCCGTCTCCGATTAGAACGACGACCGAGTCATTTCGCCCTGAAAGACGGCTTGCGCGGGCGAGACCCAATCCTGCCGAGACGGAGGCGGAGGCGTGACCTGCAATAAACGCGTCGTACTCGCTTTCCGACGGCTTCGGAAAGCCGGAAAGTCCGCCGTGGCGGCGCAGTGTAGAAAACTCCTCGCGCCGTCCGGTCAGGATTTTGTGTGTGTAGCACTGATGTCCGACGTCAAACACAAGCCTGTCACGGCGCAGGTCAAACACGGAATGCAGCGCGACGGTAAGCTCAACCGTGCCGAGGTTAGACGCGAAATGCCCGCCGGTTGAAGAAACCGAGTTAATCAAAAAATCCCGTATCTCGGTGCAAAGCACGTTTTTTTCGGGGTCAGTGAGTTTTTTTATGTCCTTAGGACTTTGAATTTTATCTAAAATGCTGTAGACCATAAAAATCCGATTATCGCCGCTCTCTTCCTTTAACTTTTGTGTCGCCGCTTTTTTTGCTTTGCCTGTCGCGTTTCGGCTGTTCTCTTTTGAAAACCGCCAAAACCTTACCCGCCAAAAGCACAATGGACGTGCTTTTTTGTATTGCAATGCTCTTGCCGCACGCCTTTCCGCCGATTGTCAGCGCCGTGACGAGAACCGTCAGCGCAAGCGTGGCAAGGAGGTCCTCAATTTTCAGCCGCAGCGCAACCTTGGACGCAAGGGCGGCGGCGGCACTTCCGGAAACGATACCCGAAATGTCGCCCACAACGTCATTGCAAAAGCTTGAGACCTTGTCCGCGTTTCTGACGATTGTTATCGCGTGCCGCGCACCCTTGACGCGCCGCGTCGCCATTGAATGCAGCGGCGCTTCTCCCGAAGAGGTTACCGCAACGCCGAGAATGTCAAACGCAACGCCGATTGCGACAAAAATAAACAGCAATACCGCCGACAGCACAAAGCCTGAGGACAGCATAACCGTGTCTGACAGCAAAAGAAACACGCAGGACACGACAATCGACGACAGAGTTATTTTAATAATCCATTTATACTGCATTAATTATCTTTAGTACCTTTGGACAATTGCCCAAAATCAAAGGTGAATAGTAGATTGCGGGTATCACGGCAGGGTAATCTTACAGCTTAGGTCGGGAGTTCTTTCAAAACAGGGCAACCCTCCGTTGCCGTAAGGGACGTTTCCGATTATGCCCTGTCCGCCGCCGTTACCGTGCGGTGCGGCCCGATTGCCGTTTAGTCTGTACTGCAAACCCTGACCGGACGCGAAATTGCTTTCGCGCGGCCTAGACGTTTTCCGTTAACAGTCCTACCGTTTCTTATCATCTTTTGCAGAGTATATTTCAAGCGTTAAACCCGTGGTCCGCTTGCCGTACGCGCAAACGGGACGAGCCAACCCCGGCATGCCGAAGGTTTATTCGCTGTCCGCATACACCGCTCAATGCAGGCTACTCCGCGCACAGCCGCCCACGCAAAACACGGGACTTACACCGCAACGCGGGTTCTCGGCAAAAGACCGCAAGGCGGTCTTTTGCCTATCCCGAGTCGTACCGACAGAGGTTAGCTGCGGCAAGCCGCAAGCCGTGCTGTTGCCCGGCACAAGAACGGGTCTCCGCACAAAAAGGGATTCGCTACATGCCATTGAAAACTACCCCTTAAAGTGCAAGCTTTGCGAAGCGGATAAATCCGCGCCGCTCAGCTTCCTTCCAGCATAAACCCCGAACTGGGCGTTCGAAGCAAACACAAGAAGTTTCATCGGTGTGCCCTTGGAAGGCTTTTTAGGTCCTTTTTCGAAACGGCGGTCCTGACTGAGGATACCGCACCCGCAGTTACTATTACTACAAACTTATTGTAACACATTCATTATGAAAAATCAAGTGGGGGAGAGGAAGCGTTTTTTTGGGGCGGCAGGCTTTGCTTGCCGCGTTGTTTTTGCTTTTGTCAGCTGTATGTTGGAGGGTGCTGTTTTGACGTAGGTGCGTGCAGTTGTGCGCCGCAGGTTGCTATGTTTGTAATTGTGGCGAAGCTACGCCTCGCCTCACTGCTGAGCGCCTACGCGGCGGGCGGTTCCTTTCTTGTCTTGGCAAGAAAGGAACCAAAGAAGCCGCTTTTGGGCTTAGGCAGGTTGCGGTGCGGCAAGTGTAGGTGTCCGTACGTCCGAA
>JAISLF010000090.1 GCA_031260605.1 Oscillospiraceae bacterium | reverse complement strand
TCTTTAATAGCGCTGGTGGCTATCCAACGTGCCGCTACGCGCGGCGGCGGTTACTTTTTTCCGCTTCGCCGGAAAAAAGTAACCAAAAAAGGGGCGACTTCTTTAGAAGAAGCAATCTTTTTTTATACGGGAACGCTGTAGCGGCAATGGAGACGGTACTTTTCCCCGCGACGTATTGCGGTGGAGTGCGCGAACGCTTTCGCTGCGCCGCACGCAGAGGCGAAGCCTGTCGCGGCGTTGGATACTCAGGTAAGTAGTCACTTGCCGCGAACTGCCTACGGGTGCCAACCGGAAGGATGTTGCTGCTACGATTGCTGCCGCACATTGTGCGGCAATGTGGTGCGTGTCCCGGCGCGGCAAGTATTGTTGTTTCGGTGAGCGCAAACTTACGGTTCAAGGTAATCCCCCGTTACCACAACAATCTCCGTAGGGGATGACGTCCTCGACGTCCCTTGTCTGGTTTGCCGCATACGTTTGCGTCAAACCACTGCACCCTGCTTCGTGGGTGCGGTAGGGTGCGTCCGTCTACCTCGCGCTTTGCGCGTCGGGACACGCAACATCTTGCCGCACCACACAGCGCAGGGCGCGGTGCGGGCGTGCTTCGCCAAATTCCGGTTGCCACCCGCCTGCACTTACCTCTGGCACACAGGGCGCAAGCCCGTCAATTCGGCAATTCTGTCCGAATCCGGACGCACGGACACGTACACTTGTGGCTTTGCAACCCGCCTAAGCCCTAAAGCGGCTTCTTTGGTTCCTTTCTTGCCAAGACAAGAAAGGAACCGCCCGCCGCGTAGGCGTAAAGCTTCGCGAAGCTGCCAAGCTTCGCCGCAATTACAAACACCGTACCCTCCGGCGTACAGCTGAACGCACCTAAGTCAAAACTCAGGTCAACGTCAAGCGGCATTTTCAGCCCGGATAGGATTGGTACGTTCCGTAGCCTTATATACACAGACAGAAGTTAAAAAAATCTACTCCAGCACAGCGCCGCGATTTGCCGACGTAACCATCCGCGCGTACCTCCCAAGCCACCCGGACGCGATTTTCGCCGGCTTCGGCGCAAATTTGCTTGCTCTGTCAGCCAGAACCTCATCTGACAAGCGCACATTTATGCTACTCCCCAGAATGTCGATGTCGATTACGTCGCCCTCGGCAATAAGCCCGATTTCGCCGCCCGCCGCCGCCTCCGGCGACACGTGCCCGATAGACGCTCCGCGCGACGCGCCGGAAAACCGCCCGTCCGTTATGAGTGCTACCTGCTTGTCGAGCCGCATTCCGGCAAGCGCGGAAGTTGGATTCAGCATTTCGCGCATTCCGGGACCGCCCTTTGGACCCTCATAGCGGATTACCACAACGTCCCCCGCCTCTATTTTGCCGCCGTAAATCGCGGCAATCGCGTCGTCCTCGCCGTCGAACACTCGCGCGGGGCCTGAATGCACCAGCATTTCGTCCGCCACGGCGGAGCGCTTGACAACGCAGCCGTCCCGCGCAATGTTGCCCCATAAAACGGCAATGCCGCCCTGTGCGCCGTATGGATTTTCAAGCGGACGAATAACGTCGCCGTCCGCTCCCGAAAGTCCCGCGAAATGGTCCGCGAGCGTGCCGAGAACGGTCGGCTGGTCGCGGTTTAGATAATCGCCCTTGTCAAGCTCCGCCATAACGGCGGGTATGCCTCCCGCCGCGTTTAAGTCCTGCACGTGGTGGTGTCCCGCCGGGGCGAGGTGACACAGGTTCGGCGTTCGCGCGGACACCTCGTTTATCGTCCGCAAATCAAGCTCAACGCCCGCCTCGTGGGCGACTGCCAAGAGGTGCAGCACGCTGTTTGTCGAACAGCCGAGAGCCATATCGAGTGCAAGCCCGTTTTCAAACGCGCCCGGCGTTAAAATGTCGCGCGGCTTTTTATTCTGCCGCAAAAGCTCCATAATCTGCGCGCCGGACTGCTTTGCAAAGCGTATTCGCGCGGCTGACACCGCCGGAATCGTGCCGTTGCCCGGCAGCGCCATTCCGATTGCCTCGCACAGGCAGTTCATCGAGTTCGCTGTGTACATTCCGGCGCACGAGCCGCAGCCGGGACACGCATTTTCCTCAAGGTAAGCAAGCTCCGGCGCGTCCATAAAACCCGCCTTGTACGCGCCTACTGCCTCGAACAGTGACGAGAGCGTCGTCCCGCCGCCGCCCGCGTCGCGTCCTGCCAGCATAGGTCCGCCGGACACGACGATTGACGGGATATTCAGCCGCGCGGCCGCCATCAGCATACCGGGGATAATCTTGTCGCAGTTCGGAATCAGCACGAGCGCGTCAAAGCAGTGCGCCTTTGCCATTGTCTCGACGGAATCCGCTATCAGCTCCCGGCTCGGCAGAGAATAAAACATTCCCTCGTGACCCATCGCGATACCGTCGCACACGCCGATAGACGGCACGAGAATCGGTGTGCCGCCCGCCGCGCGAACGCCGTCAGCCGCCGCCTTTGCGACCTTATCAAGGTGCGCGTGACCCGGTACAATCTCGCTGTACGCGCTCACAACGCCAATCAGCGGGCGGTTTATCTCCTCGCGGGTAAAGCCGAGTGCATACAACAAGCTGCGGTTCGGCGCGCGCTCCGGCAGTGCCGCAAGCTCCGCGCTATTCTTCTTCATATCAGACATTTTTTGTGTTCCCTGCGCCGTTACTTTTTCAGCCAGCTCATCATACCGCGAAGCTGCTTGCCGACGGTCTCGACAAGGTGCGCGGCCTGAACGCGGCGTGACGCAAGAAAATGCGCGCGTCCGCCGGCCTTGTTTTCGCTGATCCACTCGGAGGCAAACGTGCCGTCCTGAATCTCGCGCAGAATGTTTTTCATCTCGCGGCGCGTGTCGTCCGTAATAATGCGGCGGCCTGATCTGTAGTCGCCGTATTCGGCTGTGTCGGAGATCGAGTATCGCATCATCGCAAAGCCGCCGCTGTTGATCAGGTCAACAATCAGCTTCATCTCGTGCACGCACTCAAAGTACGCCATTTCCGGTGCGTAGCCGGCTTCGACCAGCGTGTCAAACCCCGCCTTCATCAGCTCCGTTACGCCGCCGCAAAGAACCGCCTGCTCGCCGAAGAGGTCGGTTTCCGTCTCTTCCTTGAACGTCGTCTCTATGATTCCCGCGCGTCCCGCGCCGATTCCGCAGGCATAGGCAAGCGCTGTCTCCCGCGCCTGACCGGAGTAATCCTGCTCAATTGCGATGAGTGACGGCACTCCCCGTCCCTCCTGATACTGTGTGCGAACCGTGTGGCCGGGACCCTTAGGCGCGACCATCGCAACATCGATGTTCTTCGGCGGAACGACCTGATCGTAGTGGATATTGAACCCGTGCGCAAACAGCAGCGTGTCGCCCTCGCTTAAGTTCGGAGCGATCGACTCGCGGTAAATGTCCGCCGCACGCTCGTCCGGCACGAGCATCATAATAATGCTCGCCGTCCGCGCCGCGTCTTCAACGGAAAGGACTGTCAGTCCCGCGTCTTTTGCAACCGCGACGTTCGCTGAATCGCCGCGCAGCCCAACAACTACGTCCACACCTGAATCCTTGAGGTTGTTCGCGTGGGCGTGTCCCTGTGAGCCGTAGCCGATTATTGCAACGCGCCGCCCCCCCAGCAGTCCGAGATTACAGTCATTGTCGTAATACATTTTAACCATTTTATTTTTCTCCAATAAGTAATTATTATATTTCCATTTCGGCAAGCAGCGCGACGCGTTTTACGTCCTCAAGCTTGCCGAGCTGATGATAAATTTGCAGCGCCTTTTCGTCCTCTTCGGCAAAGACAATTGTCATTCGAGAAAGACCGGGATCCTGCGTTTCAAACACCGTGAGCGAGCGTATATTGCAGCCGCGCCGGCTGAAAAGCGACGATACCTTTGCCAAAACGCCGAAGCGGTTCTGGACGATTATAGAAAAAATGCGTTCTTTCATGGCTTTACTCCCCCTCACCGAAAATCATATCCGCTGTGCCGCCGCCGGGCGGTATTATCGGAAACACGCGCTCTGTCGGCGGAATTTGGCAGTCTATAACGCAGGGGCCGTCGGTTGCGAGCGCCTGTGCCAGCGTCTCGCGAATATCCGCACTGTTTGTCAGCCGCAAGCCTCTTGCGCCGAACGCCTCGGCGAGCTTTACGTAGTCGGTTTTACGATCAAGCTCGGTTGAGGAATACCGTCCGTCATAAAATAGCTTTTGCCACTGGTGAACCATACCGAGAACGCTGTTATTCATTATAATCACAAGGATTTTCAGGTTTTGGCTGACCGCAACCGCAAGCTCGGCGAGGTTCATATGAAAGCTTCCGTCTCCCGTGAACAGCACAACGTGCCGTCCCGGATTTCCGACTGCCGCGCCGTTTGCCGCGCCCATACCGTAGCCCATCGTGCCGAGCCCGCAGGAGCTTAAAAACGTGCGCGGCGCGGCAAACGGATAATACTGCGCGACATACATCTGGTGCTGTCCGACGTCTGTGACAATAATCGCGTCCCGCAGCGCAAGCTCACCGACTGTTGTAATTACCTCGCGCGGGTTAATCACGCCGCCCGCGCTTTTTATGTCAGGCATATCGCGTTTTTGTCGGAATTCGGCGGCTTGCGCGAGCCAAGCCGAGCGGTCGGCCTTGCGTACGCGCTTTTGCAGAGCCGCAAGGCAGTCCCCCGCTCCGCCGACAAGGGAAATGTCGGACGTTACGTTTTTCGAGATTTCCGCCCGGTCGATGTCGATATGTATAATGTCGGCGCCGCCCGCAAAGCCCGCGCGGTTACCCGCAACACGGTCTGAAAACCGCGCGCCGACGGTAATCAGCAGGTCACATGCGCCAACAGCCATATTCGCGGCGGGCGTGCCGTGCATACCGACAAGCCCGAGGTTCAGCGGCGAGTTTGCGGGGATTGACCCGAGACCCATCATACTCGACACGACGGGCGCCTGAATACGCTCGGCAAAAGCGCCGAGAGCCGCCGCCGCGCCCGTAAATGTCACGCCGCCGCCGCAGTATATAAGGGGGCGCTTTGCCGCGTCGATACGCGCCGCCGCAACGTCAAGCTCGCTCGCTTCTGGCTGCGGGTTCGGGCGAACGGTAAAACGCGGCTGCGGGACAAATTCGGCCACGGCTGCCGTAATGTCCTTCGGTATATCCACCAGCACGGGGCCGCGCCGCCCGGAATTTGCAATTTCAAACGCCTGACGGATTGTATCGGACAGCTCCGCCGCCGAGGTGACAAAGAAATTGTGCTTTACAATCGGATTTGTGATGGATACAATGTCCACCTCCTGAAAGCTGTCCCGCCCAATAAGGTCAAGCGTTACGTTGCCCGTAATCGCCACGAGCGGCACGGAGTCGTGATAAGCCGTCGCGATTCCTGTTACGAGGTTCGTCGCGCCCGGACCCGAGGTCGCGAGAGCAACGCCCGTTTTGCCTGTTGAGCGGGCATAGCCGTCCGCCGCGTGCGCCGCGCCCTGCTCGTGAGACACGAGAATGTGCCGCAGCTCGCCTGCCCGCTTGTAAAGCTCGTCGTAAATGTTCAGCACCGCGCCGCCGGGGTAGCCGAACAGCGTGTCCACCCCTTGGTCTATCAGCGACTGAATCAGTATTTGTGCGCCTGTTAATAACATATCTAAACTCCCATTCAGGATTCCAAAATTATGCGGTAGCCCTCTTTTTCAAGCGCGGCAATCAGCTGCTTTCCGTGTTCAACGCTTGAAACCTCGCACGCTACGTGCAAAATAGCGTCTCCGAGCTGCAAATTCGTGTGCATTCTGTCGTGCTGAACCATAATCACGTTCGCGCCGCACTCCGCGATTATCGAGGAGCAGCGCTGCAGACTGCCCGGCGCGTCCTTCATTACAGTCTGAAAACGCATAAGCCGTCCGCGCGTGATAAGTCCTTTTTCAACTACCTTGTGGATAAATCCAACGTCTATATTTCCGCCTGACAGTACGGCGACTACCCGTTTTCCGGCAAGCTGCGGCAGCTTATGGTTCAGCACCGCCGCAAGTGACGCCGCGCCCGCCGGCTCGACCACAAGCTTCGTGCGCTCAAGCAGCAGCAGTATAGCCTCCGCAATTTCCTCGTCTGATACGGTTACCATATCGTCCGCGAACTCTCGGATAAGGCTTGTCGTCAGCTCGCCCGGCTTTCTTACGGCGATTCCGTCGGCAATCGTGGCCGACGTGTCGGTTGTGACAAGCCGCTTTTCCTTGAACGAGCGAACAACTGCGTCCGCGCCCGCCGCCTGAATGCCGTATACCTTTATGCGCGGGTTTACCTGCTTTACGCAGCAGGCGATTCCCGCAAGCAGTCCGCCGCCGCCTGCGGGTACAAGAATCGCGTCCGCCGTCGGCATTGCCTGCAGCACCTCAAGCCCGATTGTCCCCTGTCCCGCGATTACGTCCTCATCGTCAAACGGGTGCACAAACGTCGCCCCCTGCTCCTCGCATATCCTGCGCGCCTGCTCGTAGGCCTCGTCGTACCCGCTGCCGTGCAGTACAATCTCCGCACCGTAGCCTTCTGTCGCCGAGATTTTCGCAATAGGGGTCGAGCGCGGCATTACAATCGTGGATGCGGCGCCGACGGTGGACGCGGCATACGCCACACCCTGCGCGTGATTACCCGCGCTTGCGGCGACAAGGTGCGGCAGCGGGCCATCCTCCGACATTCGCGCGATTTTGTTGAACGCGCCGCGAACCTTGAACGAGCCTGTCTTTTGCAGGTTCTCGCATTTCAAGTAAATTTCGGCTCCCGCCATTTCGGAAAACGTCCGCGAGGTGTTAACCGGCGTTTTGTGTATTACGCTCTCAAGCCGCCGCGCGGCTCGCTCTATTTGTGCAAGCTCCAAATCTGTAACTCCTTTTTACATTCGCGCAAAATAAAAGCCCCCCGCCTATAGTTTTAGGCGAGGGGCATAATCTTACTCAGCTCAGACCGTTTGATAGCCTGTCCTGAAAAAAGTACGCCGCCCGCCGGTAATAATTACTACTACTACAACACTAATAGCGCGGATAATCATTACACTGACTACCGCGTATACGCTATTAATAATGCTGAGGGCGTTGCGAGACATTTTTTCCGGATTCCTCTTAAACTGCTTTAATGCATAGTATTTCGATATTATAACCGCAATATTCATTATTGTCAAGAAATATTTTTTCAAAAAGCACAAAATATCCGAATCGCACATTTTTGCGGCTTTGCTATGCGCGAAATTGTGTTAAATATTTCGAAAATGAGATGTGAACCGTTCAGTCCTTCCAATTCCACCAGTTTTGCTTGTCCGGCGGGAGGTCACCGCCGTTGTCAGCGTAGTGTACCGCTAAGCGGTAGGCGTAGAGTACGCACCTGTCAACATAGCAGCCCTGATATGCGCAGTCTCTGAGGTAGATTTCCTCCGGGTCTTGTCCCGCGAGGGACGCTATTGTTGTGTACCCGATGTTTTGGAGGTGCTGCGCCATATTTTTGCCTATACCGGGGATTTTGGTTAGGTCGGTCACGGGGGGATCCTTTTTGGTTGGGCTTTACTTTTTTTCAGGGCTTCGTGCTTTTGTAGGGGACGCTGCCCCCAGCGTCCCATTGTCGCGGTTGCGCAGGGGCTTGCGGCGGACGTAGGGGCGACCGTCCCGGTCGCCCGCTGTTTTGGGACTTCGCCGTTTCGATTCTGCTTTTATCCTGTTGTAACCGTAGACCTGCGGCGCAGGGTGCGTTGTTTGAAATTGCGGCGAAGCTTGGCAGCTTTGCACTGCAGAGCGCCTACGCGGCGGGCGGTTACTTTTTCCGCTTCGCAACAGTTGCCAAAGTAACAACAAATAATACTGAAACAAACCGCCAACAGCCAAACCGCAGAATCGCGCAAAAAATGTGATTCTGCGGCTTTTAGTTTAACATCATTTACTTTCGCCACAAGTTTTTTATGTGCTTGTAAAAGAACGTAAACAGCAATACAAAGCCAATATCCACATCTTTATATGCAAGGCGGTCGTCTGTCGAAACCACCGACGGACTGCCTGCTTTTTATATCATAATATCCCCCAAGGAGAACCCACCATGACCAACACAACCCACACCCCACTCCACAGCTTCAGCAGTGCCGAATTCGGCGAACTCGCTATCCTTGTGCAATCCGGCAAGCCGTATTTTCCCGCTACGGAATGCGCTCGAATTCTCGGCTATAAGAACCCGCAAAAGGCTGTCCGCGACCACTGCAAAGGGGTGAACGAATCGTTCACCCCCTCCTCAGGCGGAGTTCAGCAAACTAAATTCATCCCAGAGGGCGACCTTTACCGCCTGATCATTCGCAGCAAGCTCCCTGCTGCTGAGCGGTTTGAGCGGTGGGTCTTTGACGAGGTGCTGCCCGGCATCCGAAAGCATGGTGCGTACATTATGCCGAATACTCTCGACGAAATGCTAAGCAGCCCAAAGCTTGCCGAAGCACTTATCCGCCGGTTAGACAAGGAGCGAAACCGCTCCGCTCTGCTCGAAACGCGCAATGCCGAGCTTTTGCCGAAAGCGCAGTACTGCGACCTTGTTTTGCTGAGCGAAAACACAATTCCGGTCAGTTTGATTGCCAAGGATTACGGGCTAACAGCGGTGAGATTTAACAAAATGCTGCACGATTTCGGTATCCAGTACCGAATTGCCGACACGTGGCTGCTGTACAAAAAGTACGCAAGCCACGATTACACGCAAACGCGCACGTATTACGGCTGCGACGGCAGGACAATGATGCACACCTGTTGGACACAAAAAGGGCGGCTGTTTCTGTATGAATTCCTGAAAGAATTCGGGATTTTTCCGCTTGCGGAGTTCGGCAGCGCGCGGGAGCTTTCCGCATAGCAGCTGCGGTTTCAGCAGAAAAATAAACCTTGACCTGCTGCGAGCAGTATGGTAAAGTGGGGATACGATTCGAAGGAGACTTTTCCCATGAAACTGACCCGCAAGCTAACCACGCTACTCCTCACCATAACCCTCATCCTCGGCACGGCAGCACTCCCGGCGGCCGCCGCAGGCACGCTGCCCTTCCCCGATGTCGCCCGAAGCGACTGGTTCTATGCCCCCGTGCAATTCTGCTACGATAACGGCGTGATGTCCGGCGTATCCGCAACCGAGTTTGCGCCAAACGCCGCCATCACCCGCGCAATGCTTGTGACCATGCTGCACCGCCTGTCCGGCTCACCCGCGCCCGCGCAAACCACCGGCTTTTCGGACGTGCCGGCCGGCGAGTGGTACACAAAGCCCGTCTACTGGGCAAAAGAAAATGGCGTAGTGTCCGGCTACCCGGACGGTACGTTTGGACCGGACAGACCCATCACCCGCGCGGAGCTTGTCGTGGTGCTGTACGGCTACGCCCGCAAAATCGAGGGCAAGGACGTTTCCGGCGGCACAGAGCTGACGTTTGCGGACACGGCGGACATCGGCGCGTGGGCGCAGACTGCGGTTGCGTGGGCTGTGGCGAACAAGATTGTCTCCGGCAAGCCCGGCAACCTGTTCGACCCGCAGGGCGGCGCAACACGCGCCGAGGGCGCAACGATACTCCAGCGGTACATCGACCCCGGCTACAAGCCGCCTGCCGACCCGCTTGCGGCGTATGAGTTTCCGTACGATGTCGCGGCGATTATTGCAGACGCAAAGGCGTACGGCGCGAGCATCGGCGGCGTATGGATTGATGAATTAGACCCGGACAACTGCGCGTGGGAAGCGCCGGGACATACGTACGCGACTTGGGAACCTGCTGAATTAAAGAAAGCATATGAAGGACGCATTGCGAGAATTAAAACGCTCCACGATGACAACCACCCCGGTGCTGATGAGTTCTACTTTAAGTTACTATTTGTACCATGGGACGGACACCCCGGCGAGTATGAGGTTTATTTTCTCATGGGTTAACCGCCCGAAGAAGAAACATAATATAATAGTCAATTCACAAAAAACGCCTCTTAACCGAGGCGTTTTTTATATCAAAAAACAAAATCAAATAGGAGAAAAATCAATGAAACGAACAAAAACAATAAAACGCATAGCGGCACTAATGCTCGCTATGCTCACAACAGTAAGCACTTTTTTACACCCGCCCGCAGCAAAAGCGGACGGCGAAACAACAAAGGTGCACACGCGAACCACGGGGTGGCTTAATGGCGAATGCGCCGCGCTGTGGAATGGCGGGCACATTCGTGGTGACCGCAATTGGTATCTTGTGTATTCCGACACTACGGGTGAGCCTATTTATTGCGTCGAACCCGGTGTTGACATTTCGGGCGGAGACGTATTGAATGTGAATGATTGGCTTGACAGCCTTATTACCCCGTCAATTACTGAAAAGCAACAGGCGTCGACCCTGCTCGGTCGCCTGTTTCAGTACGTGGACTACAGTTCCACAGGCAGACCGCAGGACACAAACGACGGCAAGGCTTTGTATATAGCAGTGCGTGTCCTTGTGTGGGAAGTAACCCAAGGCGAGCGCGACGCACAGTTTAACTACGTTGCCCCGCCGTCCGGCTATGATCCTGTGTTGCAAAGCGTCACCGGCTCAGGCAACATGCCAGGCAATATCAAAACAAAGGTGCTGGACTTCTACAATTCTCTTTCGGCAAGCGTTATTGCGCACCACACAATTCCGTCTTTCGCAGAGTGGAGTGCGTATTCCGCTCCAACATACACACTCGTGCCTGTTGGCGGCGTACTCACCGCCACGCTCCCCGCCGACACAAACGGCGTCCTCGCCAACTACAACTTCGCCGCTACCGGAATGACGTTTTCACAATCCGGCAACACGCTGACCGCCACCGCCACAAGCGCGTACACCGGCGGACCCGTCACCGTGACCGCCACCAGCAAATCAACCCAGCGCAGCGGCGTTGTTTGCTACGGCGACGGTTCCGGCGGCGTGCAGGACATCGTGCAGGCAGGCAGCCCCATCGACGACCCGATCCGGGCGTACTTCAAGCTTGAGGGCGAACCGCAGGGCTTTGCACATCTTACCAAAACCGCCGAGGACGGCGCGGTTTCCGGGCTGCAATTTCGCTTTGTCGGCCCTGACGGCTACGACAAAACGTTCACCACCAACGCATCCGGCGAAATCTCCGCCGCGACAATCGGCGACCTTGCGCCGGGTACGTACACGGTGACCGAGGTCGGCACGCCGGGCAAGTACGTGCAGCCCGCGAGCCAAACCGTGACGATAGTCGCCGGGGAGACAGCGGAGGTCAACTTCTCGAATATCCTCAAGAAATTCCGCGTCACCGTCACCAAAACCGACACGGAGACAACCACGGCGCAGGGTAACGCAAGCCTGCAGGGCGCGCAGTACGGCGTGTACAAGGACGGCGCGCTGCTGGACACCTACACCACGGGCGCGGACGGCAAATTCACCACAAAATACTACCCCTGCGGCACGGGCTACACTGTGCGCGAGGTCGCCCCGTCGGCGGGCTACACGCTCGACCCGACAGCGTACCCGGTCCCCGGCACCGACGCCGCGACGTACACGGTTGAGCTTAACAGCGTTGCGCTCGCCGTAAAAGAGACGGTAGCTAAAGGCAAAATCGGCATTTTCAAGCACCATGATGACGGCTCAACGCACATCGACACGCCGGAAGTCGGCGCGCAATTCGAGGTGTATTTGTCGTCCGCCGGCAGCTACGCCGCAGCCAAAGTCACGGAGCGCGACACGATCACAACCGATTCGGACGGCTACGCCGAAACGCAAATGTTGCCGTATGGCAAGTATATCGTAACGCAGACTGTCGCGGGTGGCGTGGGGCTTGACCTAATGCCAGCGTTTGAGGTCACAATCGCCGAGAACGGCAAAACCTACCGCTACATCATCAACAACGATTCTTTTTCGGCAAGGCTTCGCGTCGTAAAACGCGATTCCGAGACGGGCGAGACGATCCCGCGCGCGGGCGCGGAGTTCGAGATTTACGACCCCAACGGCAAACAGGTAACGCAAACGGTATTTTACCCTAACGTTTCGGTAATTTCGACGTTCACGACCAACGCCGCCGGCGAGTTCACAACGCCCCTGACCCTGCCCGCCGGGACGGGCTACAAGCTCGTCGAGGTAACCGCGCCGGAGGGGTACTTGCTGGCGGCAGACCCGGTCGAGTTTGACATTTTGCCCGCAACGTCAGCGTTTGACGGCACTACGAACGTCGTCACGGTGGACTTTTCGGACGCGCCGCAGATGGGAAAAATTAGCATTACCAAGACCGGAGAAGCCTTCGCGGGGATGACGGAGCTGCTCACAAAGGACGGCACGCCGACGCTGCTGTGGAGCAAAAACAAGCTCGCGGATGCGGTTTTCGGCGTGTACGCGAAGAGCGACATCGTCACGCCGGACGGCACGGTGCGGCTCGCGGCAGGTGGGCTTGCGGACACGATCACGACCGACGCGGACGGCGTCGCGGAGACAATCCCGCTGTATCTCGGCACGTACGAGGTGCGCGAGCTGACCGCGCCGGAGGGGTACGTGCTTGCGACAAGCGCGTACGAAGTCACGCTGACGTATGCCGGACAGGACGTGGCGCTTGCCGCAACCGCAGTCGCAATCGAGGACGCGCGGCAGAAAGTCGAGGTCAGCTTGACCAAGACAATGCTCGCCGATGAGCGCGGGCTGATTGCGGGAAAACTCGCCCGCGTGAGCTTCGGGCTGTACGCCGCCGAGACAATTCCGGCGGTGACGACGTACACGCAGTCCGGCGACTCCATTGTCGTGCTACCGGCAATCCCGGCCGGGACCTTTCTGGCTGTCGTGAGCGTCAGCGAGGACGGCACGGCAGCGTTTGTGGTGGAGTTGCCTTTCGGGCGGTACTACGTGCACGAGTTGGCGACGGACGACGGATACGCCCTTGACCCGACGCAGTATCCGGTGGAGTTTGCGTATGCCGGGCAGGACGTAGCGACAGTAAAAATCGCGCTCAACGACGGCAAGGCGATTGAAAACAAGCCGGTTTTGGGTGACATCGTGCTGGTCAAAGTCAACGCAGAGGACACGGAAAGTACACTCTCCGGCGCGGAGTTTACGGTGTTCACGGCACGCAAAGGAGCGTCCGGAAATCTTGAGTTTGTTGAGGTCGCCAAGCTGAATGAGGACACGGAAAAGCCCGGAACATATGCCGCGCGGGGGCTGCCGGTCGGCGCGTACTACGTGCAGGAGACCAAAGCCCCGGCAGGCTTTTTGCGCGACACGGAGTACTATCTTGTGACAATCACCGAGGCCAAGGAATACGTTGTGGCGAACGACAAAACCGGGCTGTTGTTCGAGGACGTCCCCGGCACGCCGCCGCCGAATACGGCGGAAACGAACCTGCTTCCGGCAGGGCTGCTGCTTGCAGCGGGACTGCTCGGCTGTGTGTGGGCGGCGGTTGTGCCGGCGTGGCAGAGAAGACGAAAAGGAGGCACAAATAAATGAAACACCTAAAGCACATAATCCTCACCCTGTCTCTGACCGCCGCCATACTCGGCGGTTTTTTTCTTTTCCTCGAGTTGCGCGACACCGCTGCCGCACAGTCAGCGTTCTCCACACTTGCACAGCAGGTCGCCGCAGCGCGTGAGCAGACTGCCGCAGACATTGCGTCCGCAACACTGCCTGAATACGCCGCGCTTATGGACAACCCGGAGTGGTTCGGCTGGATTCGCGTTCCCGGTACTGCTATCGACTACCCGGTCATGCAATCGCCGTCGCGTCCGGACTTCTACTTAAACCACGGCGCGGACGGCGGCAAGCTGCGCTCCGGCACGCCTTACGCCGAGGAGCACAACACACCGGATAGCGACAACATCACCGTTCACGGTCACAGAATGCGGGCGGACGCGCTTTTTTCAGACCTCGGACAGTATAAATCGCGCGAGTTTTGGGAGCAGAACCGCATTGTGTTGTTCGACACACTAACGGAGCGTAGAGAGTATGAAATTCTCGCGGCATTTCGGGAAAATGTGTTTGCGGAGGGCGCGTTTCGGTACTGGGAATTCAGCACTGCCGCAACAGCTGCGGAGTTTGACGAGTATGTCGCCGCGTGCAGAGCGCGCGCGCTGTACGACACGGGCGTGACCTCAAAGTATGGCGACAAGCTGCTCACGCTTTCTACCTGCGATGGCTCGCGGTTTAGGCTCATTGTTGTGGGGGCGTGGCACGGCGAATAAAGCAAATTGTGCGCAGAAATAGCGCGTGCGTTTACTATAAAATACAAGGAGTATAGAAAAATGTCAGACAAAAAATTACCGCTGCGCGTGTTTATTGAAAACAGCAAGAACAAAACCATCGGGGGCTTCACAATCCCGCTGCCGACGACCGGCGAAACGCTTCGCCCGTGGTTTGAGGCAATTGAGGCGGACGCAAACGGCAAGAATATTGAAATTTCGGAGGTGCAATCAGATATTCCCGAACTTGAAAAAGCACTTGTCTCTGCGCAAAACATCGGGTTTGACCTCGAAGAGCTGAATTATCTCGCGGAGCGGGTAGCTAACTTGGACGAGCACGAGCGCAATGTGTTTGCAGCGGTGCTGCAATATGGACGATATAACGGAAGCGTGGCGAAAATAATTAATATCACAGAGAATCTTGGGGGCTTTACACTGCAGCCGGCGTTTTCTTTGCGAGAGTACGGAGAGTACCTTATGTTAACTATGCAGGATAACTTCGCCAGTGCGTTTGAAAGGCTCAGAACTTCGGAAAATGATGACGACCGCAGGCTTGCAGATTACATTGTAGACTTAGAAAGCGCGGTTGACGCGGAAGAGTTTGGCAGAGCAGCTGCGGAAATCGATCAGGGAATTTTTACGGATAAAGGTTATCTAACTGTACACAGCAATTTTCGCGAGTATTATCTCGGAAAAGAAAATATTCCGAAGGAGTTGCGGCTATTTGCGGAGGAGAGCGAAATGACAGCTTTTGGAAACAGAGTCCAGACCCTCATGGATGAGGTTTACGCCGAGTGGCAGAAGGAAGAAAACAAGAGCAAGAGCAAATGGGAGATCCTCGGTGGATTTTCTGAGGCTCACCAAATCGCGGCAGTGTTCGGAAATTTTAATTATCAGGTTGAAAACGGCGGTCTTGAGCAATGGATTTATAATAGCTACTTCCACGACGACGCAGAAAAGCTCATCGAATACCTTGAGACCGGCGCGGCGTTCGATGATCGGTTTCGGACGATACGGAATAAGCTTAACGAGCTTGACCAATACGCGCAGGAAACAGATTGCGACAAATTCGGCTATTTCCTTGACCCCGGCGACGAGAACGATACCTGGTTCCTCGGCGACATGATAGATTGCGACGCGTTTGACACTTGGTATTACAAGCATTGTGGCGGGGCCGATTGGTGGCAAGCCGTGTGCGGAGTAATAGATAAAGCCGAGAACCGTGAGCTCGCGGCGGCGAATCGAGAGCCGCCAGCCTCCAAACAGGAAATGCAGTCTGTAATAGCACAAATCCGCGAGGCAAAGGCCGTGCCGAAGCTGCCTCGCAAGCCGAAATCCCCGGACAAAGCACAGTTTGAAGAGCTTTAAGATAGGGTGTGTTGAAATAAATACAAAACAAGAAAAAGGCAATTACGGAGGTTATATAATGTCAGCTTTTAAATATAGAGTCCAGACCCTCACGTATGAGGTCTACGCCGAGTGGCAGAAGGAAGAAAACAAGAGCAAGAGCAAATGGGAGGTCCTCGATGGATTTTCTGAGGCTCACCAAATCGCGGTAGTGTTCGGAAACTTTAATTATCAGGTTGAAAACGGCGGTCTTGAGCAATGGATATATAATGGATACTTCCACGAGAACGCAGAAAAGCTCATCGAATATCTCGAGACCGGCGCGGCGTTCGATGATCGGTTTCGGACGATACGGAATAAGCTTAACGAGCTTGACCAATACGCGCGGGTCACAGATTGCGACAGACACGGCTATTTCCGTGACCCCGGCGACGAGGACGGCGATACCGGTTTCATCGGCAACATGATAGATTGCGACGCGTTTGACACGTGGTATTACAAGCATTGCGGCGGAGCCGATTGGTGGCAAGCCGTGTGCGGAGTAATAGATAAAGCCGAGAGCCGTGAGCTCATGTCGGCGGATCAGGAGCAGCCTGCTGCTAATCAGGAAATGCAGTCTGTAATAGCTCAAATACGCGAGACGAGGGCGGCGGCAAAGTCACAGCCGCAGCCGGAGTGCGGACAAAAATCACGCGAAGAATCAGAGCCGGAGCTGTAAGCCCCGGCCTTATTTTCAGGAGGAACACATGATACAAATAGACCACAATTTCAGCGGCACAGCAATCATCCACGGCGATACGCTGTCTGTGCTCAAAGAAATCCCCGACGGCGTGTTCGGCGGGATTATTACCGACCCGCCGTACGCTTCCGGCGCGGCTGACCAGAACGCGCGGCAGATGACGACCTCGCAGAAATATTCGAGCGCAAAGCCGAAAAACGTCCTGCCGGACTTTGAGGGAGACGCAAAGGATCAGCGGTCGTGGACGCGCTGGATGACCGAGTGGCTGACTGAGGCGCGCCGCTGCACAAGGTCCGGCGCGCCGATCTGTATGTTCATAGACTGGCGGCAGCTGCCGAACATGACGGACGCTCTGCAGTGGGCGGGCTGGATTTGGCGCGGCGTGCTTGTTTGGGACAAGGTCAACAGCCGCCCGCAGCGCGGACGCTTTCGTCAGCAGGCGGAGTTTATGGTGTGGGGCAGCAACGGGCATATGCCGTCTGACCGTGCCGCGCCTGTGCTGCCGGGTGTTTTCAGGCAGCCAATGCCGGCGTTTACAAAGCGAATTCATCAGACAGAAAAGCCGCTCTCCGTTATGCGCGAGCTTGTGAAAATTGTCGAACCGGGTGGAATAATTCTCGACCCATTTGCGGGTGCGGGAACAACGGTTCTCGCGGTAAAGCAGGAGGGTTATTCGGCTGTCGGAATCGAGCTGTCGCCGCATTACGCCGAAGCCGCAATGCGGAGGCTCGAGCAAGCTGACGGCACAACTGACGAACCCGCGTCGGCGGCATAATTTACGAGGAGGTAACCGAGATTGCAGGAGGACATAAATCGCAGGAGTGTTGTAATCATCATCCGCGGCACGAGGCTCACGGCAAAAACGCTCGCGCTTGCAATGAAAGCCGCACTGCGCGGCATGAACTCCGCGCGGGACTCGCCGGGGCAAATGTCGTTTCGGCAGCTTGCAAAGGGCGGCGCGCTGCAAAGCATTGAGCTGTCAGACGGCAACATTGAGGCGTTTGAGCCTATCGCCCGCAAGTACGGGGTTCGGTTCAGACTCGTGCGGGACAGGTCTGCGGATACGCCGAGATGGCTCGTATTCTTCAGAACTAAAGAAGCCGATCAGATGACGGCGGCGTTCGGCGAGTTCGCTAAGAAAACACTGAAACGCAAGCGGAAAACGCCGTCTGTGCATGAGGAAATTGCAAAGAATCGCGAAGTAAGCCGTGAACCGGTACGGGATAAAACGCGCGAACAGGAAAGGAGCGAACCGGAGCTATGAATAAAGTGAGGTCAAGCGCAATTTTGAAGCGTCGCGTCCTGCCGGATCTGCTGTATCTTGCCGTGTTTTGGCTGTGCTGCAAGCTCGGGCAGTCGTTTCGTTTGTCGCCGGGAGAGAACGCCGTTGTGCGTACAATCCACGCGGCGTCGATGCTTTCGGTAGTGCTGCGAACACCGTTTTCGGGGCTTGCGCGTACAGATTTTGTTGTCGGGTTGCTCGGAACGGCGGTGCTTTATGCCATAGTCTTGGCGCGCAGGCAAGCCGCGAAAAAGTACCGTAATGGCATAGAACACGGCAGTGCGCGTTGGGGCAAGTCCTCGGACATTGCGCCGTTTGTTGACGCAAAGCCGGAGAACAACATTATTTTGACACAGACCGAGAGCCTGACAATGAACCCACGCCCGAAAAACGTAAAGTTTGCGCGAAACAAAAATATGCTGGTAATCGGCGGTTCCGGCAGCGGAAAGACGCGGTTTGTGCTAAAGCCGAACCTTATGCAGTGCCGGTCAGCGGATTACCCTGTGTCGTTTGTCGTGACCGACCCAAAGGGCGAGCTGCTGCGGGACTGCGGGACAATGCTGCGCCAAAACGGCTACCGCATTAAGGTGCTGAACACCGTGGATTTCGGCAGGTCGCACCGCTACAACCCGATGGCGTACATTCACAGCGAAAAGGACATTTTGAAGCTCGTCGGCACGCTTATGACCAACACAAAGTCCGAGCAGAAGGGCGGCGACCCTTTTTGGGAGAAAGCCGAAACTCTTCTTTTCACGGCACTAATCGCTTATCTGCAGTATTTTGCGCCGCAAGAGGAGCGCAATTTCGCAACGCTCACGGAGATGCTGAGCGCAATGGAGGTGCGCGAGGAGGACGAGGCGTACAAAAACGTAGTTGACCAAATGTTTGATGCGCTTGAGGAGCGCTACGGTGAGCATTTTGCCGTGCGGCAGTATCGCAAGTTCAAGCTCGCGGCGGGTGTTGTATGCTCTGAAAGACTTATTTATCAGCATTGATAGATAAGCCGTTTAGAGCATTTTCTATATACGAAAGGAGTAGCCCCCATGAATGAAAGCAAAATCACGGCCTTGTA
>JAISLF010000056.1 GCA_031260605.1 Oscillospiraceae bacterium | reverse complement strand
CGCAGGTGGTTTTGTCGCGCAGCTCGGTTGATGTGATGCTGGCAAACGGTGAGCAGTTCATACCGGCGGGGTTCGACCTGTCGGCAACGGTGTATCCCGCGAACGCCTACGACAAGGCGGTTACGTGGTCGAGCAGCAATAGCGGCGTGGCCAAAACCGACCAGGCGGGAAACGTGACGATAACCGGCAAGGGGGAGGCGAAAATTACGGCGACTGCCGGCGGTAAAACAGCGAGCTGTACGGTTAAGGTCAATCCCATACCGGTTGACTATGTAATTATTCAAAATCCGCCTGTTATGCGCACGGTAAGCGGTACAGCCGTAACAGATGAAAAAGTTCAGCTGACTTATACGGTAAGTCCGAGTAACGCGTACGACCAATCCGTGAAATGGGAAAGCAGCAATACCAAAATCGCGACCGTTGATGATCGCGGTATGGTGACGCCGAAAGGCGTCGGTAAGGCGACAATAACCGCGACACCGACTGCCGGAGCACCGTCCGTTTACACCTTTTCTGTAGAGCCGGAGGCGGTGCTGAAGTTCGGCTTTTCCCGCGCTTTCATAAACGGGCGCGTGTACACGCCGGAGTACATTGCCGCGATTCACGTGGGCGAAAATTTGATGATGCCGGAGACACTGGTTGCGGCGATGCTCGGCGCGACCGTGACGGACAGCGGCGCGACAGGCGACGGCAAGACTTCGCGGTTCATTTATGACGGCGTGGTTTTGAATTTTCACGTCGGTCAAGACTATTTGTGGTACTACTATCCGCCGGGATTTGCAACAAGCTACCCAACGGGAATCGCGAAACCGAGCGACAAAATCCCCGCGCCGATAAAAATTGCGGGGCAAATCTATTTGCCTGTGCGCGCACTGTTTGAGCGGCTGGGGTTTAAGCTGGAAGTACGCATGAATTCCGACGGCAACAGCGGCGAATCTTATGTTGTGATTACAAAAATCAGGGATTTGACTTTTGACCAAATCAGCGCAAAAATAAGCACAGCAACCGGTGCCGCGAAATGGAAAACCGTCGCGCCGAGCTACATCTATCTACCACAGAGTGAGATGACGCTCGCCAAGGGAACGCTGCTGCAGATGTTTGCAATCGTGCAAACGGAGAACGCCGCGAACTACGGCGTGGTGTGGAGCATGGCGACGCTTGTGGGGAGCGATGTTGCGCGCCTGAACAGCTCCACCGGGCTACTTGAAGCGCGAAACATCGGCAAGGTCAAGGTAACAGCCACCGCAGGCGGCAAGAGCGCAAGCTGTGTGGTCACGGTGGTTTCGCCGGTGACGAGAGTGAGCGTGTTGCCGAAGAATATTACATACGAGCCGACCGCAATCGGTCAAACGTACAGCAACCCATTTTCGGTAACCATAGAACCCGCCGACGCGGACAAAGCCGTCACGTGGAGCAGCAGCAATCCGGCTGTGGTTGCGGTGAACCAGACCACGGGCGCGCTGAAGATCAACGGCTACGGCACGGCGACGATTACCGCGGCTGCGGTCAGCGATCCCACGAAAAAGGCGAACTGCGTTGTCACGGTGAAGCCGCCTATTGTGGTGACTGGAGTGAACTTTACACATGACCCGGTTGTGGTGTTCACAAGCAATACCGTATCATCATACTACACAATAGTGCCATCTAACGCGACAAACCGCAACGTCAGCACCCACGTTTCCGATACGGCAAAAATTGTAGCAGAGTACTACTCCGACGGCATAATCAAAGTGTCGGGCAAAGCGCAAGGTACTGCGCGGCTTACGGTCACGACCGAAGACGGTGGTTATACAGCAAACTGCGATATTATTGTGGTAAAGCCACTTACAGAAAAAAATTACTGGCTACGTGAAAAAACGAATGCTTATTCAAAGCTCGGTATAGGCAGCAAGTCGACCTACGCGAAGTACATGAAAGTTACCATTGTGGGAGAGGTCGGCGATTGGTACTGCGTGCAAAAGGGCGGCGAGTATTGGTTTATGAGAAAAACAGTAGGCTTGTCGGAGGAGGATATTACACCACCGAATTATACAATTCAAATAAATACTTTTCTTTCAAGTGCAATCGCACAGTGTAAAAGTCGCCGCATTTTGAATTATGCTCAATATGCGGAAGAATTGCCGTGGTGGTCTCCACCAACTTTAATTGAAATGAAAAGCCAACAATATAATGCTTTCCTATGGTGGTATGGACAAGTTCACACAAATGCTGTCTGGGATATTAAATGGAAAGCTCAATGGAGTGCTGCATTTCCGGATGCTGCATTTCCCGAAAATTTGAAACCTTTTATTTATCGTAGCACTGAAATGAACGCTGCGGATTTAGGAAATTATTTATACGGATATTTAGGTAGATCGGCCGGCTTTGGGGATGTAACCCTATACTGGGGTGGAGGTGTTGCTGAGCAAGGAATCGTAAGCGCGGCAACAAGAACCCCGCCACTCTATGGAGATAAACCCGAGGATCACAGCATGATTAAATTGGGATATCAAAATTTCAATGCGGATTATCCTAACTATCCTGATATTGGTTTTGATGGTGTTCCGACAGAAGCCTCATTTCTTGCTCGGGGATATGATGCCCTAATAAGGGCGATAACTACATATATATAAAGTCGACGACACTATGAAAAACATAAAAAAGTTTAAAATCACAGTGATTATAGCTGTCACGGCAGTGTCTGTGCTTATTGTCTCGACGATTGGTTGTGTATTCGGGTTTCAGTCCGGAGGGAAAGACTACAATGCAGCGCGGGGCGCGAGTGTTGCACTATTTGTACGGCAAAGTGACAAGTTTGAGGAAGTCCGGAACTGGTGTCTGAAGAACGAATCAGCACCTACCGATATAATAATAAAGAAAGTTGAATCAATTTATTATAATAAAACCAAAACTGTTCAGATTGTTGAATTTGAGATCGGATATCAAGGATTACTGATGACCGGCGGTCAGGGATGGGGTATATACTTCGTATCAAATGATATGCCGCTGCAAAATGGAGCTGCAGCTGAATTGCCAATGTTTAACGGACCATACGAAGGGAGCTATTATTGGCGCTATGAAAAAAGCTCTGCATTTTACGTGACAGAGCGGATCGCGCCAAATTGGTTCTTCTATTATATGGACTATGACGGCAATAAACACGGATTGGATTGGGAAAACAATAATTTGTCAGCAACAACAAACAAGAGGTAATGCTTTATGTCAAAAAAACAAAAACAACTGTGCGGTCTTACACTACTTGCAGTCGTGCTGTTGACTTGCGGGATACTTATATCGCTGCATTTTAAGAGCGATAAGATTCAAGCAGGAGACACCGTAATTGCACTTATTAACAATCAGCCAATAACTAAGGATTATGTTGAATATTATAAGGTTATTGAAAAAGAGACCACTGGCACGGTACTGACCGATGAAGAAAGTATCCGAAACATCGCTAAAACAAAGCTTCTTATTGAAGATGCTAAAAAGCGCGGTATTTATTCTGACGAAGAAGAACTCCAGCGGGTTTTACAAAACCAAATTGCATATTATTCCGATGCAAGCAATTTTACTGATGAAACAGCCAAAGCCGAATATGATAAATTTCAGGCTTTTCTAACTAAAACGGGATTGTCCGCAGAAGAATATTTTACACTATATTATGCTGAAATGTACATAAAAGGCAGCATTTCATTGACATATATTCCGTTAGTCGCAAAAGAGCTTGGATATGCGCAGCCCGACATGCCGACAGACGTTGACCCGGAAAACACAGACGCATTAGTTGTCGCATACAAAAAAGAGCTTGAGAAAATGGAAAACTTAGTTGACGAATACCTTGAAAATTTATTGAATGAGGCTGATTTGAAATTTGTAAAGTAACCCGGCGAGCAGGGCGTGCTGGACTCCAAAGGAGTCCGCACGCAACTCGCCGGGGAGTTTTGCTTTCCCCCGGTCCCCCTGATCGCCGCCCCAAGGGGCGACAGCTGCGCGGCGTTGCCGCTATTTTTGTTTGTACAAGCGCAATTGCAGGTTTGCACAAGCACGGTCGCACATCGCCCGCGCAATCACAACTCCCCGCGCCGCAGTTCCTGTCCGCGCTCACGCCCCTCCACGCCAAGCAGTACATCCACATTCGCCTTTGCCGTCAGCACCGCCCGCGTTTTCGTTTTAACCGCGCGGTACTCGGCATAGGCTTTTTTCTTTTCGTCAAGCATCTGCGCATACTCCGCACGCAACTGCGTGACGGTCGGCAACCGCTTTTCTCGCCCTACCCAAGCTCATCGAAAGCCTCCTTCTCGCCTGATGAAGAAACTGCTCCGCCTCATTCGCGGACGCACGAACAGTCGCACATCGCCCTAACAATCACAACTCCGTACTCCGCCGTACTTGTCCGCGCTCCCGCATATCCACACCAAGCAGCGCATCCACATTAGCCTTTGCCGTCAGCACCGTCCGCGTTTCCGTTTTCAATGCGCGGTACTCGGCATAGGCTTTCTTCTTTTCGTCAAGCACCTGCGCATACTCCGCCCGCAGCTGCTTGACGGATGGCAAGCGTTTTTCTTGCTTTTCCCAAGCTCATCGAAAGCCTCCTTCCCGCCTGATGAAGAAAACTGCTCCGCCTCATTAGCGGACGCACGCGCGGTTGCACACCGCCCTAACAATCACAACTCCGTACTCCGCCGTTCCTGTCCGCGCTCGCGCCCGTCCACCCCCAGCAGCACATCCACGTTTGCCTTTGCCGTCAGCACCGCCCGCGTTTCCGTTTTCAGAGCACGGTACTCAGCATAGGCTTTTTTCTTTTCCTCAAGCACCTGCGCATACTCCGCTCGCAGCTGCTTGACAGACGGCAGGCGTTTTTTTCTGCCGTAACCACGCTCGTCGAACTCACTCTTCGCCGCCTGATGCAGCAAAATCTCCGCCTCATGCTCGGCGCGAAACGCCTTGGAGTAGCCGGCTTTGCGATAGGCAACATAAACCGCGCGCGTCTTGGCGTAGTTCACAATATGCTTTTGCAGCTCAGCATTCGCGTTTAGGCGGTCGTCCAGCACACGAATCCGCGCGGACAAATCGTGAAAATTATTCGCGACGAATTTTGCGCTTTCGCTCAGCTCGGCGTAGCTGTCAAGCCCGTGCTCCTGCAAGTAGATGAGCGTTTTTGCCGCCTGCTTGAGATTAAACACTGTCGCCCAGCGGCGATACCCCTCACCCTTGCCCTGTAGCAGCTTTTGCTGAATATCCACAAGCAGACTCGGTTCGTTTGGGTTGCTTAGTGCCAATCGCTTGACCTTTGCAGTCGCAGTTTTCAAGACCGCACCCCGACCTTCAATCCGTTCGAGAACTGCAGCCTCTGTGTACTCACCGCCGAGTGTGTCCATGCGCGACGGCTGTTTCTGTCCCGGCGCAAGAAACGTGATGTGACGACGGCTCGTGTTGACCGTGTACCCCGCCGCTTTCATAAGCGACAAAAACGCCTCAAATGTCGCCGGCTTTTGTTCAAGTGTAGCGTCAATTTCGTCGCGCAGTCTATTCTGAAACGACATCGGCTTGCCATCCCCGAACATATGCCGGGCGTAATCGCGGCCGGGACTTGGCTGCGGGTTTTCAATAATCGACAGCCCGTTTTCAACGCAAAGCGTGTCGCTCACACGCCGCAGAGCGTAAGCAGAGCGGAAAAAATTGCGCCACTTGCCTTTGCGGTCGAGTGTGGTTGAATTCCACACGATGTGGTTGTGGATGTGCGCACGGTCGGTGTGCGTGCAGACAATAAACGCGTGCCGTCCGTGCGTAAACCGCCGCGCAAGCTCGCAGCCGATTGCGTTTGCCTGCTCCGGCGTGACCTCGCCGGGCGGGAAGCTCTGCCGCGCGTGGTACGCAAGAACGTCGCGCCGCTGCGCCCGCCCGGTGAGTGCGACGTAGCGGCTTTTGGCAAGCAAAAACTCCGCATCAGCCGTCTCGGCAGCGCAGCCAAACGAAGAAACGAGCTCACCGTTCTCGGTCTTCAGCGGGTTTTTCATGTAGTCCGTCACGTCGCGCAGAGCCTTTGCAATGCTGCGGTTTCTGCCCGCGTGAATCGTCATAATCCGCGTCGTCGCCATGAAAAACACCTCCCCGCACGGCTATTTTATTTCGGCAAGGCTCGTCAGAATCTTGCGGACTGACTCCCACAGCGCGGTGTACTCGCGGCGCAGCTGCTCAACCTCGCCCGCGTAAATACTGCGCGTTTCGTTGACACGCCGCGCAATTTGGTTGATGTTGTCCGTGGCGTTTTTCAGCAGCCGAACCATCTCGCGCACGTCTGCAAGGTCAATCGCCACGTGGTATCCGTCGATGAGCATCTTGCGGGCAAACGCGCCAAAGCCTGTAATGCCGGACAATGCCATGCGCTCACGGATAAGCTCCGCCTCTTCCTCACTTGCCCAAAGGTGAAAATGCACTGACCTGCTGCGCTTTTCGGGTGACTGCCACGTCATAGCTCCGGCTCCTCGCGGTTGCGGTAAGGCGCGGGACTACTCGGCGACTCGGGTGCGACGCGCGCCTCGCGGATTTTGCCGAGGACCGAGGGCGGCGGGGTAGGCGCGGATACTGCTGCTTGCGAAATTTCTTGGACCGCTTCGCCGTACATATGCGTCATAACCCGCGCGCAAAAATTGTCCGAAGCTTCTTTTTCCGTATCACAGTACGTGCCCCAATAAAAGTCCCGCACGCCGTTTTCCGAGGTGAATTGCCAGCAGACAAATGGACAAGCCGCCGCGGGATGTTGCCCTATGGCAAACCCGCGCTCATCGTCAAACGCAATCGAGCGGACAACCTCGTAATCGGCAATAACCGTGCCGTGCTCCGCCGCTCCGGGCAGCGCGTGGGCTGCCGCACCGACTTGCTCATAAAATTTTCGCGCGTAATTTGTGAAATCCTCAATGAGAATCGGGTGCGCGTTCAGGTATGTGTGCTTAAACGCCTGCTCCGGCACATCTATCGCGCGCGCCCACTCTTTGTTCGCGGCAGAATAGCGGCCGTCATAATCATGCTCCCGGAAATTATGCGCCAGCACGGCGCTCACGCGTTCAAAGCCGAAATCATAAAGCACTTTCAGAGCCGCAAGGTCAAGGTTATAGTGATTTGTTTTGAAATATGAATTGCTTATTTCAGCGTCTATCGCTTTGGCGCACTGCTCGTTTTTTCTGCGGCTCATGTGGTAAATTGAGGCTTCAGACCGCTCCTGCGCTTTGGCAAAAGAGTACGGATACACTATCTTTGCGGAGTCTGCCACATCGGCGGACGTCGCATAAGCCGCCGCGAAAAGCTCGCGGCAAAACGTATGCTCCTCTCGGGAAAGCTCTTGTGTCAGAGTTGCCCCGAAATGCTCCGCGCAGGACTTAGCTGCGCCATCTGCGCCGAGCCGAGTTACGGCGTCGCGCCAAAATTCAGCACCTGTATTGAAGCGAACTTCTTTCTCTACCACCCGAAACTGATCTACGCCGTATACGATCCCCAGCTCTGAGCCGCTGTCCCATTTCACAAACGCCGTACCCGTATCGTCGAAAAAATCTATTGTTCCTTTATCGCCGGGGCGAAGTGCGGAATATGGGTCGTTCATCGCCACAAGCTCCACGCGGCATCCCGCGGGATATTGCGCGCGAAGCCGCTCTACTGCTCCTTTTGGCGGGAATTTATTTGCCATGCTGCTCCTCCAATTTGCTGTTAAATTTCAAAATCGTTGATGTTTTTCTTTTTCGGTGTCGGCGCGAGCTCCCGCGCAGGCATGCACTCAACTTCCTCCTCGCTCGCCCAAAGGTGAAAATGCACTGACCTGCTGCGCTTTTCGGGTGACTGCCACGTCATAGCTCCGGCTCCTCGCGGCCGCGGTCAGGCGCGGGACTACTCGGCGGCTCGGGTGCGACGCGCGACTCACGGATTTTGCCGAGGACGGAGGGCTGCGGGGTGTACTCCTC
This sequence comes from Oscillospiraceae bacterium, assembly GCA_031260605.1. GTDB lineage: Bacteria > Bacillota > Clostridia > Oscillospirales > Oscillospiraceae > JAIRRO01. Next base: position 7,758 of record JAISLF010000056.1, on the reverse strand, counting down.
CAGCTCCCGCAGCGGTACTTTGTCGTATGCAAAGATGTAGAAGTAATCGTCACGCTCCGTTGTGCAGCGCACAAAATACTCGCGCTCCTGCGTTTCAAGCCTGAATCCGTATCTGCGCTCCTCACCCGGAAGCCGGGCCTCCGGTTGAGCGTTGCAGTGCGCGGACATTGCCGCGTGATCCTTCAGCGGTCCTTGCCGTAGATTAAACATTACACCCTGAAACTCCTCCTGAAAGCTTGGTGTTTTTCTGCATTCGTCATGTGTTATCCAGCTGTGATGAAACCGGTTGTCACTTGAACCAAAATCTCCGCGCAGGTGTCCGATACAGCTTTTGTCCTCTTCATGTGGACGGTAAAACCTAGCTGCGTTTTGCTCTGCAAATGGTGTAAGCTCTGCCGCTATCTGCACGGCAGGCTCATACCTTGCGCCAATCGTCTCCATGCGCTCGGCAAACTCACAGATATGGTAATCATAGCTTCCAACGCGCGTGTGCGTCTCATCAATATATTTACACACCGCAACGGCAGGCACTCTGCCGTCCGCGTGCGGATACGATATACGAATACTCCCGCCGTCCATAATGCTGAAAAGCTCTCTGTAATCGCTGTCAATAAAGCGAATTGTTTTTGTATCGCTCAAACCGCCGCCCTCCTGCGTGTCTTAAATTCAAGCCTGTAATCTGTTTTCGCGCCGTCGTCAACCAACACAACAGTTGCAGCGTAGGCTTTGCCGGTTTTCTCACTCACGAAGTCCGTAAACGAAACACGCCCCTTTGAAAGCAGCGCGGCGGCAATCGATTTGTCTAATTCCTTGCCCTTTGCTGTCCAAAAGCGTGAGTTTTTCCACAACGCAAAGCCGCAAGCCCTGCGTGCGCAGAAAAATCCTTTGTCTCGTTCCAAAACATCAGCCCCGCAACGGGGACATTTGCCCACAGCGTCGCCTTTCGGCGCAGGCACGAATAAACCCGCGTACTCAGGCAGCGGTGCGCTGTGTGCCGCAACAAGCCCGCTTGTGAGCGCAGAAATGCCGTGCATGAAGTCCGCGTCGGATAATTTTCCGCGCTCCACCGCACAAAGTCGCTGCTCCCACTCGGCTGTCAGCAGCGGAGATTTTAGCTCCTCCGGCAAAACGGCGCAGAGGTTCACGCCTTTTGCCGTGGGCACGAGATTCTTCTTTTGTCGCTCGATGAAACCTCCGCTAATGAGCTTTTCAATTATTCCGGCGCGTGTTGCGGAAGTGCCTAAGCCCTTGCGCTCCGCGTCCTCCGGCATTTCCTCCTGCCCGGCAGTCTCCATCGCGGACAGCAGCGTGTCCTCAGTGAAGCAGCGTGGCGGGGAGGCCGTTCCCTTGCGGATTTGTGCGGTGACAGAAAGCTCCTGCCCCTGGTCAATTTCGGGGAGCGCGGAGGACTGCTCCTCGGTACCGGCTTCGGTTAACGCTATCGCATATGCTTTCCATCCGGCGTTGACAACAGTTTTTCCTTTAGCCTTGAATGCGGTGCCGTTTGCGTCGATAGTGACCAGCGTTTCAAGATAGCGGTGCTTTTCACCCACGGCGCACACAAGCCGAGCTTTCAGCATTTCAAGTACTTTCCTCTCATCGTCAGTGAGCGCGGTAACATCAGCGGCAACACCCGCGAAGGTCGGCAAAAGTGCGTGATGGTCAGTAACCTTAGACGAGCAAAGCACCTGACCGGCATCACACGGCGCGCCATGCGCAATAGCGTTTACGAGCGCGGTAACAGGTTCCGCCATATCGTCAGTGAGGTAGCGGCTGTCCGTGCGAGGATACGTTATGAGCTTTTTTTCATAAAGTGCCTGCGCGCAGTCAAGCGTTTGCTGCGCCGTCGAGCCATAGGCGCGGTTTGCTTCGCGCTGCAGTGTTGTGAGGTCATAGAGCTTCGGCGGCGCAACCGTTTTCTCGACCCGATTAATTGCGCAAACGGTGGCGGCAGATATATTTTCAGCAACGCTCTCGGCCGCTGTCTTATCCGAAAATCGCTCACTAACTGCGGAAAACTCGCCGCAGTCAAGTTCAATTGTATAGAATGGAGCTTTAACAAACACGTCTATTTCCGCCTTGCGCGCGACTATCATCGCAAGCGTCGGCGACTGCACACGACCTACATTCAGCGTTGCGCCGTACAAACAGGAAAAAAGCCGCGTGGCGTTTATACCGACGAGCCAGTCCGCGCGGGTGCGGCAGAGTGCCGCGCGATATAGGCTGTCGTAATCCGCCCCGTCCTTTAGGTTTGCAAAGCCGTCGCGTATTGCATTGTCCTCCATTGAGGAAATCCAAAGCCGAGAAACGGGCTTGTCGCAGCCGCAGTAATTATAGACAAGCCGGAAGATAAGCTCTCCCTCGCGACCTGCGTCACCTGCGTTCACGACCAAATCCACATCCTCGCGCTGCAAAAGCGAGCGCAGAATTTCAAGCTGTGGAGCTTTATCCGCCGAGGCTGCGTACTGCCATTGCTGCGGCAAAATAGGCAAATCCTTAATGCTCCAGCGTTTGAACTGCTCGCCGTAAGCACTCGGCGGCGCCAGCTCGACGAGGTGTCCAAAGCACCACGACACAAGATATCCGCCGCCCTCAAGAAAGCCGTCTTTTTGCGTTTTTGCACCGAGTATTTTTGCAATAGTCTTTGCAACGCTTGGCTTTTCGCATATTACAAGTTTCAAGTTTTGTGTTCCTCCTTAAAAATACGGCGGCGGGATAATTCCCACCGCCAAAAGATTACTTTCTATGCTCAAATATCAGTATTTATTCGTCGCCGCGTTTATCTGCGTCCTCCTCCGCAAAGAAATACCCCGCGTCCTCGTCCTCGCCGTCCTCCTCCGCGGCCTCGTAGTACTCCTTCTCATCATCCTGCAGAGCGGCGTGCTTTTTCGGCTTTGCTATCTTAAAGTAATACGCCGCGCCGCCCGCAGCTGCTGCCGCAATTATTATGAACACAATCGTGCCTATACCGCCGCTCTTTTCGGTCTGCCGCGGCGGCTCAGTTGGTGTATCTGTCGGCACGGGTGCTGTGGGCGCGGCGGTCGGCGCGGTGGGTTCGGGTGCGGTCAGCCCCGGCACGGATACCGTTCCGCTGCTTTGCGCTAAGCCCAGCAGGTCCTCCTTGGTGACGGCTGAGAGAAAATACACGTTTTCAGTGCCGCGGCGGCGGTCAATTATGAGGTAGTACACACTGCCGTCTGTTGCTGTTATCGTGAAAAACTCCTTGCCGTTAGCTTCAGAAGCGTTGTCCAAAACCGTCCCGCCGCCCGGCGGCGTGAACGCGTTTTCGCCGTCGGAGATTGCCGTTTCGGTGACGGCAGGTGCAGTGGTTTCAGGCGGCGTTGGTGTTGTGTCGTCCGTTGCCAAAGCCGTTGCGGACAAAAGAAAAGCGCCCGCTGTAAGCGCGAGCGCAAGGGTGAGTGCGGATATAAGTGCCTTAATACGAGTCATTTTGTGTTTCCTCCGTAATGCTTTTTGGTGTTTTCGGGTTTAGTTCTGCGGTAGGCAGAACACCCGCCTTGTACGCCGCGACAAAAGCCGCGAACTCACCCGGCGTGACGTTCACCGTGCGGAACACCTTGATGATCTCGGCGTTTTCAAGCTCGGTCTTTTTCTTTTCGAGTTCAGGCAATAATGCCTGCAACGCGGAGATTTTTGCCTTGGTCTGCTCAATCTCGCTTATTGTTTTTTGCAGCTTTGGGTTCATGTTGTGCTCCTATTTGTGGTATAAATAAAACGCGGCATTTTTTGAAAAAACGCCGCGCGGTGTGTGGTTTGCTGTTTTTTTCTTATTTTTCGTGCGAAATGATCCAACGCAAAAGCGTGTCGCAGGAACCCGTACCGGAAGCGACGTTTAGAATAACTTCAACAAGCTCCTTTTGTGTGTACTCAAGCTCTATTCCGTTTAGTGCGAGAAAAATTAGCATGAGATGCGCACCGGTGCGCTTATTGCCGTCAAAAAACGGGTGGTTTTGGACTATTCCGAAGCCCAGCCTCGCTGCCTGCTGCTGCAAAGACGGGTAAAAAAGCTCGCCGCCCGCGCTCTGAAACGGCGCGGCAAGTGCGGACTCCAAAAGCCCAATATCCCGAACGCCATCGCTGCCACCATGCCTGTCAATCAGTTCGCGATGAATTAAAAGCGCCTGTTTCTTCGATATTATTTTCATTTTGCCAGCTCGTCATAGGCTTTTCTGTTTTGCGCCATAAGCCTTTGCGAAACCTGCAGCACCTCCTCGTCGGTACCCTCCTGCTCACGCTCTATTTGGCTGAATTCAATCAAAACATAGCGCGGCGAGTTGTTTTTCAGGATGACGGCACAGCCGTCCTCGTCAACCATGCGCGCCACACGCGAAAAGTTTTGATTCGCCTCTGTAATTGAGACAATATTTTTTGTGTTAATAGTCATGTGCGTTTACCTCTATGTCATAGTATACACCGCCGCAAGGATAAATTCAACCTATTTTTAAGAATTTTACGAATTTTTCACTTACTGCACCTCCGGCAACCGCGCGAACGCGTAGAAATGCTGCGTCCAGTAGCGCGAGTCAATGTCCGTGTACTGCACGGGGCTGCCGGCGTGAATCATCTGACCGTTACCGATGTAAATGCCGATGTGCGTCACGGTTCGCCTGTTCACATACGTGCCGGTGAAGAAAATAAGATCGCCCGGCTGCGCGTTAGCGCGCGTTACAGGCGTACACCTGTTGTAAATACTCTGCGCGTTAATCCGACCGAATCCGGGGCGAATGCTGTGATTCAGCACGTAGCAGACAAAGCCTGAGCAGTCAAAGGTGTTCGGTCCCGACGTGCCGTAGACGTAGGGCTTTCCGAGATGTTTTTGTGCCTCCGCCATCATCGCGGCAAACTGTTCATCGTCCATCGGCGCACCGGGGTAGATTGGAATAGGAATGCCGCCCGGCTGACCCGGCGGGATGTAACCGCTGCCGTCGTCGTTGGTGAGCGCGAAGTACAGCGGGTTCAGATATTCGCCGTTTTTCAGCAGCTCAAAGTGCAGGTGCGGGCCTGTTGCGCTGCCCGTGCTGCCGACTCTTGCAATGACGTCACCCCGGCGCACCGACTGCCCGACAGCCGCTAAAATCTCCGAGCAGTGCGCGTATTTCGTGAAAATACTGCCGCCGTCCGCCGCCGCATCCTCAAGCACAGCGATAAGCCCATAGTCGCCGCTGTCTCCGGCAAAGGTCACAATGCCGTCGTGCGCGGCGGTAATCTCTGTGCCGGCGGCGACCTCAATGTCCGCGCCGCGATGCAGATCCTTTGCACCCGAAATTGGGTGAATGCGCCAGCCGTAGCCATCCGAAACATAGGTCAGCCAGTTGAACTCAAACGGACTGCCGACGATTTGCCGATTGCCCTTTGTGCGCGTGAGCAGACTGTAAAGCTGCGTTTCTTGAGCGTCAAGCCGCGGCAGGATTACGTCGGTAAACGACAATGCCGTGAGCGTTACGCTGAGTATTCTGTACTCGAATTCCTCCTCTTGCTCGGTAATTACAGCGGAGTTCGGGTCAATTTTTGTCGCCGTACGCGTGCGGGTTTCGGTGCTTTCGGCGTACTCGAGCTTGTACTGCTGCGAAAATAGCGTACGCAGCTCTGACTCAATCATTGCGTATGAAAAATCCTTGTGCTCCACCGTCAGAAAAGCCATAAGTTCGAACGGACCGTGACCGATGTCCGGGACGCTGTACCTGTACTCGTCATAGCCGGGGTGCGTGTTCTCCGTGCGGGCAATTTCGAGCTGCAAATCCGTCTCCCACTCGGTGTAGGCAAGCTCCGCAAGGTCAATATCTGCGTCTGCGGCGAGATAACTCGTAGCGAAAAGCGAACCCGCGCCGCCGCCCGCAAAGCTGCCGCAGGACGAGAGTGATGTCATTATATAAAGCAGCAAAAACGCGAATATTGCAATGACTAAGGCGGCTATCGGGTGTGCTTTAACCGCCTGCGCCGCCTTTTCGGCAGCCTTTCCCGCCGCGTTTGCCGCACGACCCGCACTGCCTCCCGTGCGCCTTGCCTCGCGCGCAGATTTGGCGTACTTGCGCTTTTGCCGCTGCTTTTGCGCCGCGCGAGAGCTGCGGTTGCTCCCGGATTTTGCGGAGGTGTCCCGCGTTTCGTGAAACGCCGTGCGCTCATTCAGGCAGCTTTGTTGTTCCGCAAGCCGCTTTTCGCGGCGGTATGGCGCGAGCTTGTGCTGGCGGTAAGCCGAGCGAGCTGTCTGCTCCGAAAGAATCATGCCCTCGTGCGCGGCTTTAACCGCGACGTTGTCGTTTTCGACCTCGCGGAGTTTACCGTGTGCAAGGCTGACGGCGGCATTCGCGGCGGCGAACACGGGACGCGTTGCGGCTGAGCCTTGCACCTGCGCCTGCTGTGACCGGACCTGCTCGTCAAACACAAGACGGTGCTTTCGTTTGCCGCGCTGCTCGCTGAATGTTGGATCAGCGCGGAATTCCCGCGCTTTCGGCATGGGCGGACGCGCGGTGGAGGTGCTGTCGTGGTCAGTGTAGGCGGTTTCGTCTTCGGTGAACCGCAGCCGCGGTGTGCGGGATGCGTCTGCGGGCTGCACGGCGGTAATTTTCTTCTCCGTCGGTGTCGTCATTGCCGCACCTCGTTAGGTACTTCCCCCGGCTTTGTGGTGAGCAAATCGTAAATCTCACCTTTCGGGAAGCTGTCCTTGAACGGGATTATTGTTGACCCGTACACAAGCAGTCCCTCGCCGGCGCCGGCGTGCGTCACGTAAGACAGCTGATGCGGCGAGATGCCGAGCTGCTTTGCAAGTATCGCGCGGTCGCCGGGAGCTTGGTTTAGCAGATACACAAAGTCCGAGTTTTCGAACACATTTTCAATCTCGCGGCTTGCCAGCAAATCCTTGACGTTCTGCGTTAAGCCCGTCGGTATACCGCCCCATTTGCGAAAACGCTTCCAAATTTCAACCGTGTAAGCCGCCGTCTGCTCCTCTTTAAGCAGCAGGTGCATTTCGTCTATGTAAAACCAAGTTGCGCGGCTCTGCGCACGGTTTTTCGTCACGCGGTTCCACACAGCGTCCTGCAAAATGAGCATCGCGAGCTTTTTCAGCCCCTTGCCAAGCTCCTTGATGTCGTAGCAAACAAGCCGCGAACTTGTGTCAACATTCGTGCGGTGGTTGAACACGTTGAGGCTGCCGGACACGTAAATTTCAAGCGCGGTGGCAATCCGGCGCGCCTCGGTTTCCGGCTGGTCGCGCAGCAGCGCGTGCAGGTCGCCGAGAATCGGCATTTTTTCGGGTACGGGGTCGGACAGATAGCCCCGGTATACAAGGCGGGTGCAGCGGTCAATTACCGTTTTCTCAACAGGCGTTAAGCCCTCCTTGCCGCCGATGATCAGCTCACACAGCGACAGCAAAAAGTCCGACTTGAGCGTCAGCGGGTCGTCCTCGTCGTTGTAGTCGGGGTTTATATCCAGCGGGTTTATGTACTGCGCGGACGTCGGCGACAGCTTTATGACCTCACCGCCGAGGCGTGTTACAAGCGGGAAATACTCACCCTCAGGGTCTGAAATAATAATGTCGTCCTCCGTCACAAGAAACACATTCACAATCTCACGCTTTGCCGAAAAGGATTTTCCCGCGCCGGGTGTGCCGAGGAAAAGCCCGTTCGGACTGTTTTGTCAAGGACTTTTTCCGGGGCGGGGAAAAGTTTACAATTACGCCTTGTACCCCGCGCCATTACAGCAGATTGAGGATTGTTTTTGTTGGCAATATGTGATATAATG
>JAISLF010000041.1 GCA_031260605.1 Oscillospiraceae bacterium | reverse complement strand
AGTTCCCGTATAAAAAGGTGTTTGCTTCTTTACAAAGAAGTCGCCCCTTTTTGGTTACTTTTTCCGGCGAAGCGGAAAAAGTAACCGCCCGCCGCGCAGGCGCTCTGCAGCGCGAAGCTGCCAAGCTTCGACGCAATTTCAAACACCGCACCTGCGCCGCAGAAAACACGCTTGCAACAGAGTAAAAGCAGAACCACAACCCCGGGCGACCGAGGACGGTCGCCCCTACGAAAGTCCGACGGTAACCGCCACCGGGTACGCTGCAAGCAGCGCACCCTACAAAAAGCCCTGAAAACCAAACCCCCAAAACTTACCACTTGACACCTTCGTCCCGCAGTGCTAAACTAACTGTACTACGATAACTAATACAGTTAACTCAAATAGAACACAATAAAAAATAAAGGAGGCTCGTTTTGTTTTCGGTTGACAACCAATCCAGAATACCGGTTTACACACAGATTATGCAGCAGACAGAGCGCTTTGTACTCACAGGAGTCTTGCGTCGGGACGACCCGCTGCCGTCTGTTCGGCGGCTGTCTGAAACGCTTTCGGCAAACGCGAACACAATCCAAAAGGCATACACAGAGCTTGACAGGCGCGGAATTACGTACTCAGTTCCGGGCAAGGGAATCTTTATTTCCGAGGGCGCGTCGGATATTATCAAACGCGGGCGCGTTACGGAGCTAAAGGCAATTGAGCATTCCGCGCACGAGTGCGCATTGGCGGAAATCCCGATTGAGGCTGCCCTTGAGGCAGTGCGCCGGGGGTACAGCGCAGAAAAGGCGGGCGGCGGAACAGTGCCGCAGCCTGCCGCAAACAACGATACGGAGGGAACAGAAATATAATGACCGGCTCAAATGAAATCGCAATAAAAAACATAACAAAGCGGTTTGAAGCGGACGAGGTTTTATCGGACCTCACCTTCACCGTGCCCGAGGGCAGCATTTTCGGCCTTGTCGGCGTAAACGGCGCGGGTAAATCGACGCTTCTGCGCATAATCGCGGGGGTTTACAGGCAGACTGCCGGAGAGGTGACAATCGGCGGCGAGCGCGTATATGAAAACACCGCGCTGAAGCAGCGGCTCGCCTTTATCCCGGACGAGCTGTATTTTCTGCCGGGGGCAAACCTTATGCGTATGATACAGCACTACGCCGCGATATACGACCGCTTTGACCCTGACGAGGCGGTGCGCCTTGCAAACGTGCTGGAGCTGCCGCGCTTTAAGTCTATCTCGCAGTTCTCCAAGGGAATGAAGCGCCAGTGCGCGACAATACTCGCGATAGCCGCAAACCCGGACATTCTGCTGTTTGACGAGACGTTTGACGGGCTTGACCCCATTGCGCGCGGCGCGGTGAAAAGACTGCTCACGGAAAGCATTGTTTCAAAGAAAGCAACCGCCGTCATAACCTCGCACTCGCTGCGTGAGCTTGAGGACACCTGCGACTCGCTGGCGTTTTTGCACCGGGGCGGGCTTGTTATGCAGTCTGATATTAGCAACCTCAAAACGTCCCTGCTCAAGGTTCAGGTTGCCCTGTCCGACACCTTCACGCGCGAGACAATCGAGAATACAGGAATATCCATTCTCTCGTATTCGCAGGTAGGGCGCGTTGCAAACATTATCGCGACAGACGGGCGCGAGAGGATAGAAGCCCTGCTGTCTGAGCTTGACCCGATTATACTTGAGACGCTACCGCTCTCGCTTGAAGAGGTGTTTACCTATGAAATGAAGCAGCGCGGCTATAATTTTGACGATATTCTCGGCGAAATCGCAGATTCGAACGAGGCTGCCGAAAAGGAGGCGATATAATAATGAGTAAAGATAAGTTAACCGCACAGACGGAAAAGACGCTGCTTGCCGCGAAGAAGTTTTCACCGAGTAATAAATCCTTTTTCTCCAAGGGCATATATTTTGAGGGCTTGCGGCAGGGAAAGGTGGTCGGTTTCATTTATGCCGGAATTATGGCGCTGCTGTCCATTGTCATAGTCTTTGGCAGCGCGGTTGTACAGGTTCTGTCTGAGGATTTGATGCTGACCTCACTGTCGCCGGAAGACGGGCTTGGAATTGTGACGTATATGTCGTTTTTCCTGATAATCCCGGCGCTGATGTTTTTGCTGTTTCACTTTCTCTCGACAAGAAAAGGCTCTGACCATTTCTACAGTCTGCCGGTAACAAGATCCGCAATACTTGTGAGCTACACGCTTTCTGCGTTTACGTGGGTTGTAATCGGACTTTTGGTGTTCTTACTTCCGATTCTCGCAATCAATATTTTCGCTGTGGGAAGCGTATATCTTGCCGGGTGGCTGGCGCTTATGGCGTCGGTTATCGTTGCCTGTATGCTGACGGCTGCCGCTATGCTGATTGCCGTTTCCGTTGCGTCAAACCTGTTCGGACAGGTTGCGGTTACGCTGCTTGTGCTGTTTCTGCCGCGTGTACTTATAACCTTCGGCTATTTTCTTGCAGCGGGTTATACGGAAATCCTGTTTCCGCTTTATAACTCGTCGGGCTTTTTGAATCCCTCGACAAACATTTTGACCGGCATTGTTTTTGCGCCTTTCGGACTCGGCGTGTTCACCATAATGCCGCGCCTGTCGTCCGTGCTGTACACGATTGGGCTTTCAGCAGTGTATTTTGCAATTGCGCTTGTACTGTTTCGGCGCCGTCCGTCAGAAGCGGCGGAGGAGCCTGCATCATCCGGACTTGCGCAGAACATTATATCGGCGCTTGTCGCGTTTGTCGTCGCGCTTATCCCGATTGTGCTGCTGATTGAACTGGCAACGGAAAAACGCAACCACGGCAGCTATGACGTAGGGTTTATCATCGCAATCGCGGCGCTGTACGGTCTGTCGCTCATCGTGTTCTTTGCGTACCGCGCGATTTCGGCAAAATCCCTTTCGGCGGTGCGCCGCCCGTGGAGCGGTCTTGCGATATTCCTTGCCCTGAACATTGCGTTTCTCGGAATCTGGTCGCTTGCTGTGTCCGCAACCTACGGCTTTAACCCGACGGCGCAGAGCATAACGTATTTCAAGGCGGATATAGGCCGGACGGTCAATCAGGCGTTTGGCATTCAAAGCAACCAATATGCGGAATACCTGCTGTCGCAGTATGAGATAGAGGACGAGGTTATTGACGAGCAGATTGTCACAGCCCTGCGCCGCAATGTGCAGGACAGCAAAGAGGGAACGATATACGAAAACCCACAGAACAGCAACGGACTGCAGGTGACAATGAAAATCGGCGCGCGCACGGTTAACCGCAAGGTTCTCTTCAGCGACGAGGAGTATGCAATCATAATTGACCGGCTGAAAAACAACCACCCGAAGATTCTGGAGCTCGCGCGGAGCTTCCCCGAACCGGAGGAGGCGAGCCATATACAGTCAAACATAATTACAAACGAAAAAGAGGTGCTTGAGCTTGCAAGGTCGCTCTTTGCGGAGCTGCAGGAGCAGGGGCGGTCAAGCAGCAGCAGCGTGAACTCAGTATACGTTGAGCCGCTCGACAGCCTGTGGCTTACAATTCCGCTGAACGGTATGACTTACTGGATGAGTGATTTGTTCATTAACGAAACAACGCCGAAAACCGCCGAACTGCTGCTCAGCTATCTTGAAAAGAGAAATCCGGGCAGTCTGGATGAACTCATACTGAAGCTTGAGGCATCAAAGTACGGACGTATGGCAATGTACCCGATTATTGCGGGCAGGGACAATGAGCTGACGCAACATATGGAGAAGTACGGCACGGACTGGATTACCGCCGAGTTGGGAACATATTATGAATCGCGGGACTACGAGTATTTGTCAAGCGACTATATGACCAGCGAGCTGGCACTGGAGCTTGCCCGTGAAAACTGGGGACGCGTTCCGGAGCTGGGCAAATCAATACTTTCGGTGAACTATGAAGCAGACGGAAAGAATGTGGTCCTGCTGTTCGGACTCGACGAGAACGGCGCGGCATTCCGGAAGTACAAGCAAGCTGTGCTGGAATGGCGGGAGCAGGAAGCGCAGCAGCGGATTGATGTGGAATACGGCTATTATGGTTAAGCGGCAGGGAGCAGCACGGCAGCGGAGACGCTGAACGCGGTGCCGTGAATGTGCGCCGCACCTTGAGCCGCATCAGATGTATACACTTGCAGCTATTTTGGTATGTGGAAGCATTGCCAAACAGCGCAAGTGCGGAAATTAAAAAAGCAAAAAGCCTTGATGATCGTGTATTATCAAGGCTTTTTGCCTGCAAGGGCAAGTTTGGTACGCCAAGGGGGATTCGAACCCTCGACCTACTGCTTAGAAGGCAGTTGCTCTATCCTGCTGAGCTATTGGCGCGTATTTTTTTACCCCTGCGTACAAACAAAGCCCTGCGAACACGGCAGAGCTTTTATTGAAGGGTGGTGGACGATAACGGACTTGAACCGCTGACCCTCCGCACGTCAAGCGGATGCTCTACCAACTGAGCTAATCGTCCGAGTGGTAAAAATAATATAGCAAATTTCGGCGGTCTTGTCAAGTGATAATTTGAAATGCGATAAGCCAATATTTGGCATTGCGATACCTGCCGTGTTTTTTGGCTGTGGTTTTGTGCTGAAGCGTAGCATTACCGAAGACCGCAGCGTCCCCCTCTGGCGTCAGGCTAACACAAATCCCCGCCGCCGCCGCATATAATACTCCAACACAAAAACCGGAGGCCGAAATGCTGAATTTTGACGAAAGCTTTATTGCTGAGAACAAGGATTTGCTTGCACAAAACAAGGACGGCGTAAAAGCGCTTGCCGACACGGCGGACGGACGCGCTGTCCGGCAAATGCTTGCCGGGCGCGGCGGAATGATTAAGTCCGCGGTAAAGTCCGGCGACTCGCAGCAGCTGCAGGAGCTAATTTCCGGCGTGCTCTCAACGCCTGAGGGAAAAAACATAGCCTCGCAGCTCACGGCGCTTCTCGGCAAGCAGCAATAAAGACTTTGCGGCCGAAAAAAAGCGTATCGGCAACAGGTGCGTTTATTGTGATGACTAAAAACGGGCGCCGCTTCGGCTTAACGCGCGGTTTCCGGCGCGTCGGCGCAAAAACGCAGGCGCAGAACAGTACAGGCGGCACTTTTAGCCGCGGCGCAGGACAGGTGTGATGTGGACAATCTTAATGATTTGCTTGCGGGAGTCCTTTCTGACCCCGAGAAGCTCTCACAAATAGCGAGCCTTGCTTCAAGCCTCGGCATTTCTATGCCGCAGGAGGCAGCAGCGTCGCCGCCCGCGCCCGAAACGACGGAGCCGACGCCGGCAGAGCAGGCGATACCGGCTTCCGCGCTGGCTCTTGCAAATGTTCTGGGAGCCGCCGCACCGGCGGGGCGGCAGAAACGGGAGCTTTTATCCGCGCTTAATCCGTATCTTTCGGAAAGGCAGCGTCACAAGCTCTCCCGCGCCGAAGAGGTTACGCGAATGCTCAGCATAGTTCAGGCGGCTTCTAAACTCAACAAATCGGATATTACATAATGCCGCAATGCGGACGAGGTAGTTAATGAAATGACCAGATATAAGGGAAATACAGGCGTGTTTTTGCGAACCGCCGACGAATCAGACGTTGGTATCAGCGCATTTTCTACAGGAGAGGAGGCCTTGGGTACGGAGGATACTGAGACAATCGACAGCGGAGGTTCAAACGGAACAGTGCTTAGTTTTCCGATTCAGAGCGCGGCGGGCGGGTTCGCCTCCGGCGGCTGCGGCAACATTGGCGGAGGGCGCGGCTGCTCCGGCAGCGGCGGCTTGCTCGGCGGCGGGTTGGGCGGCATTTTCGGCGGTCTTGGCGGATTATTTGACCTGGAGGCGCAGGACTTAATGCTGATACTGCTGTTTTTGTACCTGTATATGCAGTCAGGCGACACGGAGTTTTTGATTATGATCGCGGTGCTGGCGTTAAAGGATGTTTAGCCCGCCGCCGACCGAACTTTCGGAGCGGGACAGGATTTTTGCTTAAAAATCCTGTCCCGCTTTTTTGTTTTGGTGAGTTCCCTGCAAGATTGACACAGCAAAATGCGCCGAAAAGCCCCGAAGCAAACCGCCGCCGTAATTACAGCCGCCGTCCCTCCGACAAAAAGAAAAACATTTTTCCCTTGACGAAAGTCTTGTTTTGTGGCATACTAAGCAATATTACTTGAACTAAGTCCAAACAACAGGAGTAATTATGGAAAAACAACAGGCGTACCTCACAACTACCGGCGCACTTGGCAAAGCCGCGATTTCTGAGGACATCATAGCGCGTGTCGCAATAAATGCCGCCTCCGATACAGACGGAGTGGCGGAGCCTTCCCAGCATTTCAGCAAAAGCGCGGCGGAGGAACGCCACAGAAATGCGCAGCACGTGAGCATTTTATTTTCGGAGGGCGAGATTACGGTTAATATGTTCATCGCTGTTCTGATCGGCAGAAATATTCAGGAGGTTGCCGCTGCCGTGCAGTCCGCCGTGTCAGCCGCCGTGCAGACAGCCTGCGGCGCAACGCCGAAGCAGGTCAACGTAAATGTCACGCGGGTTCGTTTTGAGTAAAAAGCAGCGGAGAATAATGACAGCACCGAACCATACAGAGCACAGCTTACACCGAAATGACAAGAGTTAACGCAAGAAAAACCGCATTTATGCTGATTTTCGCCGTAACCGAGGGGCGGCTTCTCGACAGCAGCATAAATGACGAAGCACCGCCGACACTGGAAAACGTGCTGGATGATTTTTTTGAGCCGCTGTATTTTTCGTCCCTAAAGGGCGAGGACGCGGTTTTCGAAAAATACCCTGACGCGAAAACCTTAGAGTACATATATGCCCTTGTGGCAAGCGCCGTAACCGACCTTGACGCGACAGACAGCGCGATTTCCCCGCACCTTACGGGGTGGCGGCTTGAGCGCGTGTCGGCAGTCAGCAGGGCTTGTCTGCGGATTGCCGTTGCTGAAATTGCACTGAAGCTGCCGGACAGCCCGGAGGCGGTCATTATAAATGAAGCACTGGAGATTGCGCGCGAGTTTGACGATGAGGAGAACGTCCCGTTTGTAAACGGTGTTCTCGGAGCGTATGTGCGCGCCGAAAAAGGTGAAAAATGAGTGAGCCTGCCGCTAACATCCTTGAAATATCACAGCTGACGGCTTATATCCGCGCACGTCTGACCGGGGACGACGCGCTGAAAAATGTCCTCGTGCGCGGCGAAATTTCGGATTTTAAGCAAAACGCCCAGTCCGGTCACTGCTACTTTTCACTAAAGGACGCGGGAAGCCGAATTAACTGCGCACTGTTTCGCGGCGCTGCCTCCGGGCTTAAATTCCGCCCGGAAAACGGAATGTCCGTCATCGTGGGCGGCAGAATAGACGTCTACCCGCAGAGCGGGTCTTACCAGCTCATCGCAACGCGCCTTGAGCCTGAGGGACTCGGCGCTCTTTTTTTTGAGTTTGAGCGGCTGAAAACAAAGCTTGCGGAGGAAGGACTTTTTGACAGCGCACACAAAAAGACGATTCCGCGCTACCCGGACGCTATTGCCGTAATCACAAGCGCAACGGGCGCCGCTGTGCGCGACATAATACGCGTTTTGCGCGGAAGATGGCCGATGTCCCGCGTTATAATAATGCCGGTGCGCGTTCAGGGGCAGGAAGCGCCGCGCGAGATTATCGGCGCGATTAAGTATGTAAACCGCTATCCTATTGCGGACGTTATTATTTGCGGGCGCGGCGGCGGCTCCGCCGAGGATTTGTGGGCGTTTAACGACGAGGGGCTTGCCCGCGCAATATACGCGTCTGAAATTCCCGTAATATCGGCTGTCGGACACGAGCCTGACTTTACGATAGCTGATTTTGTCGCGGATTTGCGCGCCGCAACGCCGTCAAACGCGGCGGAGCTTGCCGTGCCGGACAAAAACGCAATCGACTCGGGGTTGCAGAATGCCGCCCGCCGCCTTGCGCGGGGTCTTGACGGAAAGCTGCGCCTTGCGCGGCAGACGATTGAATACGCAAAAAACAGCCGCGCCTTTTCGTCTCCGCAAGGGCTGCTTGACACAATGCGGCAGCAGCTTGACAGGCTGTCGGAGCAGCTTTCGGCAGGAGTGCAGCTTGCCGTTAACCAAAACGGAGAGAAGCTGCGCCTGCTCGCGGCAAGAGTGGACTCGCTGTCGCCGCTTGCCGTTTTTGCACGCGGATACGCCGTCGCCGAGGACGAAAGCGGAAGCGTCGTTTCCTCCGCAAAGACCGCCGCACCCGGAAGCGAATTGCTTGTTCGGTTTTCCGACGGGCGCGTTCGCACGACGGTTAAGGAGCATTTGCCGCTGTGACAAGTCTGAACGAAAAAAGCAATTCCCGCGAAAAAGCGCTGATTGCCGCGCTGCTGATTTTTGCCGCGCTGTTTTCAATCTCGCCGCTGTTCAACCCGTTTTATCTGAAGTTCCAGCACGACCTGTCGTTTCACCTGGCGCGGATTGAGGGTGTAGCGCAGGGACTGCGCGACGGGCAGTTTCCGGTGCGGTACAACTCGTATTTCCTGAACGGCTTCGGCTACGGCGACGCGACGATGTATCCCCCGCTGTTTTTGTATTTTCCCGCGCTGCTGCGGCTTATCGGCGTTCCCGCTGTAATCGCGTATGAACTGTACGCCGCGTTTATTTCCATTGCGACGGCGCTTGTCGCTTACCTTTCCTTTTCGCGGCTGTTCAGCTATATTCTGCCGCCTGAGGAAAAGGCAAAGAGCCGCGTTTACGGACTTGCCGCCGCCTGCGTGTACACACTCGGACTTTGGCGGGTCGTCAATGTGCTGCTGCGCGGAGCAGTCGGCGAATACACGGCGATGGTGTTTTTCCCGCTTGTGCTTTTGGGTATGTACGCAATAGTTTTTCAGGGTAAAACCGAAACAAAACGAGGCGTATTATACCTGCTGATTGCTTTTTCCGGGATTGCAAACTGCCATTTGCTGTCCTTAGTAACAGCAGGAATCGTCTGTGCCGTGTTTCTGCTTGTCAACATAAAAAAGCTGCTGAAAAATCCGTATAAAATCGCGGCGTTCTTCGTGTTCGCCGTGCTGTTTCTTTTGCTGAACGCCTGGGTTTTTGTGCCGATGATAATTGCCTCACAGCAGGTCGAGATGCAAATTGCCGTAACGCAAAACCGGGATTTGCTAAACGACGCGTTGTATCCGAACGAGCTGTGGCAGATGTTCTACAAAAGCTTCTACACTCTGTCAGAACCGGTGGATTCTGTGAAGGAATCAATGCCGATGTCGCTCGGTCCGCTGCCGTTTATCGCAATCGGAGTCTTTGTATTCAGGCGTGTAAAAGCGGAGAGCGGGGCTGTGCTTTTACCGGAGCGCCGCCGCTTTGAAAATGGTGTTTTCGCCGCGCTTGTGGTTACCCTCCTGGTTACGACTGTAGTTTTCCCGTGGAGCGCCGTGAGCTTTATCCCGATTATCGGCGATTTAGTTATCAAAATCCAGTACCCTTGGCGATTTCTTTCCGTCGCGGCAGTGTTTGCCGCAGTGTTTATCCCGGCGGCGGTTTTCAGCGACAAAAACCGCGCAAAGCCGCTTGCCGCAGTGCTGATTGCTTCTTTTGTGATTTTGCTGCCGTACCACTCGCTTGCTTCCGCGTATGAGGCAACGCTTATCAGAATCGGCGAAAATACTACTGGAGACTGGATTGGCGGGAGAGAATACCTGCCGGTGGGCAGTCCGGAGCCACAGTGGTATTTCGAGCAGAACAGAGACGACTACCCGATTGCCGACGGAGACACCTACACCTTTGCGCAGCTCTACTACCCCGGACTTTACGCGACATCAGGTGAGCTTTCAGCCGTGCAGGGGCTTTGCGCTGTGACAACTGCGCTCGGCGAGCCTATTCCGGAGATAAAATACCGCGCACCCGCGTCTTTTCGCGTGTCGGAAGCGGTTTCGGTTGTGACAGCGGCAGGTGTTGTGTATTATCTGCTGCGGCGAAAAAATAAATTTGCGCAACCGCACAATTCGACAAACAGCGCGGGATAGCGGTGCTATAATTAAAACATAGCTTATCCTTTTGCAAACGCGGCCGGCTCGAAAGAGCCAGTCGCGTATTTTTTTGCTGTTGCGGTAGCGGGTATCCGCCGCAGGTTGCGGCGGATACCCGCTGCGTGCAGCGGTGCGGCGCAGGGTGTGGGGTTTGGTTGGGTTTTTGCCTTTTTTAGGGCTTTGCTTTTGTAGGGGACGCTGCCCTCAGCGTCCCCTTGTTGCGGTTGCCACCGGGGTTTTCGGCGGACGTAGGGGCGGAAATCTGCCGCCCGGGGTTTTTGGGGTGCATTTCTTGTGGAGCAGACCGTAGGGGCGACCGTCCCCGGTCGCCCGCTGTTTGCTTCGCGTTGTGGGTTTGCTTTTGCTTGGGTGTAAGCGTGTTACCTGCGGCGCAGGTTGCTATGTTTGAAATTGCGGCGAAGCTTGGCAGCTTCGCGCTGCAGAGCGCCTGCGCGGCGGGCGGTTACTTTTTCCGCTTCGCCGGAAAAAGTAACCAAAAAGGGGCGACTTCTTTAGAAGAA
>JAISLF010000013.1 GCA_031260605.1 Oscillospiraceae bacterium | reverse complement strand
CTCTCCGCAGTTCCCGTATAGAAAAAAGATTGCTTCTTCTAAAGAAGTCGCCCCTTTTTTGGTTACTTTTTTCCGGCGAAGCGGAAAAAAGTAACCGCCGCCGCGCGTAGCGGCACGTTGGATAGCCACCAGAGCTATTAAAGAAGAAAAAAACAGAACCAACCACCAGTCCTTAAAGTAAACCCACCGCCCGCCAAAACCCGTCAGCTAACACCCGTGAGGAACCCCGCAATGTCCAACCACACCTGCCTCCTTTGCCCGAGAGCCTGCCGCGCCGACCGCGCCGCAGGCGACACCGGCTTTTGCCGCGCGCCAAGTGCGGCAGTTGTCGCCGCGCGGCTCCTCCATTTTTGGGAGGAACCCTGCATTTCTGGCAAAAACGGCAGCGGCACCGTGTTCTTTTCGGGCTGTAATCTGCGGTGCTCCTACTGCCAAAACATTGAAATAAGCCGCAAGGTTAAGGGTGAGAGTTTTGACGCGCAGGGACTTGCCGGTGTTTACCGAGAGTTGATTTCGCACGGCGCGGAGAACATAAACCTCGTCACGCCGACGATTTATGCCGATGTTATCGCCGAAAGTCTCACGGAAAAACCGCCTGTTCCAGTTATATACAACTGCGGCGGATACGAGAGCGCATACGCGCTTGAGCTTATGCGCGGCAAGGCGGACATTTACCTGCCGGATCTCAAATATTCGGACGATACAGCGGCAGCCCGGCTGTCCTCGGCGCCGGACTATTTTGTTAAGGCAAAAGACGCGATACTCGAAATGCACCGCCAGGTCGGCTCACCTGTTTTCGGCGAAAACGGGCAGCTTTTGCGTGGCGTTATGATTCGTCACCTTGTTTTGCCGGGGTATTTGGAGAACACCTTCGGCGTTTTGGACTGGATTGCGGAGAGCTTTGCACCGGGAGAGGTTTTGCTCAGCCTGATGAGCCAGTTTACGCCGAACAAGGCAGGAGAGCCGTCGCGAAAACTGACGGCGGAGGAATACAGCCGCGCCGTGGACTATGCAAAAGCGCTCGCGGATTTTGAGGGGTATTTTCAAGACCCGACGGCGGCAGAAGATGGGTATGTACCGGAGTTTTAGCGATCGTCTGCGAAACCGACGGCGGCGAAGCTATGGGTTTGACTATAAAAAAAGCGGGTGCGGCTCTAATAAGAGCGGCACCCGCTTTTTTGTGGTTTGACTATATTTATATTATTTTGGCGCAATAAAAAACCGCTTGTATGGGACACCGTGGCAGCGTCCCCTACAAGCGGAATTGCGTTGCTATTTGCTGTAGTTCTCACGTGAGGCAATATACAGCTCTTCCTTGAACGCGGGAATCATTAAATAATCGTTTGCGTAGAAGTTATAAAAGCTGGTTTTTCCGGGCTGACAGACTCTGTCTGCGTGAGCGCGGGCGTATTTGCGAATTTCCGCTTCCGGCAGCTTCTTCAGTTCCTCGGCCGTCGGCAGCTCCTGCGGGAAGGTTGCGATAAGCAGCTTGTCTCCGAAATCGTCGTAGATTTTGTATGAGTCGTTCATCAGCTGCGGCGCCCACGCGTCCCAACCGGCGGCGATGTAGTTCGGAACCTGCTTGTAGTTGTTTCCGCAGGAGTGAACCTCGCAGAAAAGACCTTTTGAATGCAGGTGCTCTGTGAGCCGCTTCATATACGGCACAATCATCTCCTCGCATACTGCGGGGGAGAAGAACGGAGCCTTTTGGCTGCCCCAATCGTCGTGGAAGAACACGGCGTGAAGCTCCGGATAGGTCTCAATTGCCTTGTCGAAAATGCGGATATAGAGGTCTGTGAGCTTGTCGAAAAACTTGTGCACGTGCTCCTGCGAGTCCTCGTCGAAGATTGCCATAAGCGCGTTTTCGAACTCAAGCAAAGAGATAAGGCGCTCAAAGTAGCCCGTCTGGAACCACATTTGGTTATAGCTCTCGTGCGTAAGGTAGGTGCCGTTGTTTTTCTTGGCGCTGCCTGCCCAGTCCCACGCGTCAATGTCCGGCCAGACAACCTTGTCGTACCACTCCTCAATGTCCTCTAAAAATGGCTTGCCGGGACGCACCATGCTGCCGCCGACCTGCGCGATATACTCCCACTCAACGCCGAACATATCCTTGTTGTACTCGTGATCGGCAAACTGACGCGGGCCGTTCGGTCCGGGCATTTCCATAACGAGTGCGCGCGCGACATTGTCCGGGATAATGTCCGGTGTGAACATTCTCGCGTCAACCGCCTGCGTGACCTGCCACCACGGCTTGCGCTCAACTGATGCCTTAAAGGCTTCGTGCTTATTGATAGGATACGAGAAATCCTTCATCGGCATTCCGAACATAAAAACATCCTGCAGTTCGAGTTCTTTGGGGTCAAATTTCTGTACTGACATATCGTCTCCTGTTTTTTTAGCGTTTGTTAATTTTATAATTACCGTGGCAGTGCTCCGCGTCGTTTTGCAAAGCACTGCCCGGATTAATGAACTATACCGCTTTTTTCGTAAAAAAGCCGCGGCAATCAAACAATAGCTTGACTGTCACGACCGCATTTTCAATGACACAGGGCTTTGTCGGCACCCGCCTTACGTCTTTTCGCAGTTTTTTGTGACAAGCTGCACCATTGTCGGCATTCCGCCGCGTCGGGGAATGCAACTAAAGACCTGTATTGATTTGTATGAAAAATATGACGTAAATTTGCTTATCTGATACTAACATATTTGATGAATATTTGTCAATCCCGCGCTTGGGACTTTGATACTGGCTTTTTGTATTTTTTGGTTAACGCTTCCGTGCGTTTTGACGGAGGCGGCTCAAACAGCGAGTCGGCGCTTCGCGCTACGACCGCAACTAACGCCGCGCCGAAAACGGGATTCATTGTGGCATAACGCCGAACCAAAAACGACATTTGCGCCCGAGGTTGAAAACAAAATGTAAAATCGCACCGGAGCGGCGTTTTTTGGCTTGCAATGTTCCGAAAAGTATGTTATGATAATATTCAGTCAGCCGAAAAAAGTCGGCTTTGCGTATAAATTCGGAGGAAATCCATTGATTCGTTCAACACTCAAAAAAATCACAGCGTCGCTACTGGCGCTTGTGTTTGTTTTTTCGCTCTTTGCCTGCAAGGCAAAACCCAAGCTTCCCGAAGCGGCGGGAATAGACACACTTCCTGCGGAAACGCCGATCGTAAAGATAAACGATTACGTCGTAACCTGGGATTTGTATTACTACTTTCTCAATTACATTACCAGCAGCATGCTGAACTATATGAGTTACTACGGCATGGATGCGACGGACTGGTCGGTGCCGGAGGAGTTTGAAGGCTCCGGCAAGTCGTATTACGAATATGCCGTTGAAAACGCATACGCCGGGCTGAAATGGTACATTGCGATATACCTGAAGGCGGACGAGGCGGGCGTTGAGTGGACAGATGAGCTGCAGGCTCAGCTGGAAGCGGAGTATGACCAAATGACCGTATCCTACGGCACTGAAGAGGCGGCAATTGAGGCGATGGCTGAGCAGGGTCTTGTGAAAAGCTCGCTTTTGTGGCTATTGAAGGCAGAGATCCTTAACGGCGAGGTGCTGGAAAAAATATACGGCGAGGACTGCAAGAATTATCCGGACGACAAAGCAGAAAAATTTATCACGGAGAACGATTATTTTCGCGCACAGCACATTCTGTTAATGACGACGGACGATGCCGGCGTTGACTTTGACGATGATAAAAAAGCCGTAATTCTTGAGCAGATAAACGCGATTGTTGATGACCTGAATGCCTACGACGGCGATGATTTCGGCGCATATTTCAGTGAACTGATGAAGGAAAAATCGGAAGACCCGGGTTCAACAACCTTCCCGGACGGGTATGTTTTCACCGACGGCGATATGGTCACGGAGTTTTTCGACGAGGCAAAGGTTCTTGAGGTCGGAGCTTTTTCAAAGGAGCCGGTCAAGACGTCTTACGGATACCATATTCTCTACAAGCTTGCGCTTTCACCCGACGACAGCTATACAAATAACAGCAGCGGAGTTACCAAAACGCTGCGCGCCTTTGCGGCTGAAGCGGAGCTTAATGTAGAGCTTAACGCGAAAACTGAGGCAATGCAGATTACAGAGCTTGAGGGGCTGAGCAAATTTAACTTTGAGGATGTGTTCGTAAAGCCGCTGCTCGCGGAGCCGGAGCCGAGCGGCACAACGGAAATCACAAACTAACCGCATACACTCACTGCGGAGACATAGGGGAAAAAGCGCAAATGGCAAAGGTACTTGCGATTAACGGAAGTCCGCGCATCGGCGGAAATACGGCGGCAATGCTTGACACGGTGCTCGGTGTCTGCAAAAACGCGGGGCACGAGACTGAGGTCTGTCAGGTAGGCGGACGTCCCGTTCTCGGCTGCGTTTCTTGCGGCGGGTGCCGCCAAAACATCGGCAAATGCTCGCGAGAGGACTGGCTGAACGAGCTGTACCCGAAAATGGCGGAGGCGGACGCGATAATCCTCGGCTCGCCGACGTATTTTTCGGATCTAACGCCTGAAATCAAGGCGATAATCGACAGAACCGGCTTTATCAATATGTCAGACGGGCGGCGCTTTTCGCACAAAATCGGCGCGGCGGTCGTCCCTGTGCGCCGCGCGGGCGCGATACACGTTATCGACTCGATAAACCACTTTTTCTTCATAAACGATATGGTCGTTCCCGGCAGCACATACTGGAATATGAGCCTCGCGCGTGACCCCGGCGACTATGAAAAGGACGAGGAGGGCATTCGCACAATGACGCGCCTCGGAGAAAACATCAGCTGGCTTTTAGAGAAGCTGAAATAGCTTTTTTACGCTCGGCGGGGCTGTTTACGGCTCTGTCGCGGCGAATATT
This sequence comes from Oscillospiraceae bacterium, assembly GCA_031260605.1. GTDB lineage: Bacteria > Bacillota > Clostridia > Oscillospirales > Oscillospiraceae > JAIRRO01. Next base: position 54,409 of record JAISLF010000013.1, on the reverse strand, counting down.
AATTTTAGGTAATCATAGAGAAATGCTCAACACAGAAAAAACAATGGACAAAATTGTCGCCCTTTGCAAGGGGCGCGGCTTCGTATTTCCCGGAAGCGAAATTTACGGCGGGCTTGCAAACTCGTGGGACTACGGCCCGCTGGGCGTTCTTTTGAAGAACAACGTAAAAGCAGCATGGCTGAAGAAATTCGTGCAGGAATCAAAGTATAACGTCGGACTCGACTCCGCGATACTGATGAATCCGCAGACGTGGGTTGCGTCCGGTCACGTGGCGACGTTTAACGACCCGCTGATTGACTGCAAATCCTGCCGAAGCCGCCACCGCGCGGATAAGCTGATTGAGGAGTGGGCGCAGGAAACGGGACGCGAGGTAAAGGTTGAGGTAATGTCAAATGCGGAGATGATTGACTTTATCCGCGAAAACCAGATTGCCTGCCCTGAGTGCGGAAAGTCCGACTTTACGGACATACGCAAGTTCAACCTTATGTTCAAGACGTTTCAGGGGGTGACGGAGGACTCGGCGGCGGAGCTGTACCTGCGGCCTGAAACGGCGCAGGGAATCTTCGTAAACTTCAAGAACATTCAGCGCACGACGCGGCGCAAGATACCGTTCGGCGTCGCGCAAATCGGCAAATCCTTCCGCAACGAGATAACGCCGGGCAACTTTACGTTCCGCACGCGCGAATTCGAGCAGATGGAGCTTGAGTTTTTCTGCAAGCCGGGAACCGACCTTGAGTGGTTTTCCTACTGGCGCGAATTCTGCAAGGCGTGGCTTCTGAATCTGGGACTGCGCGAAGAGAGCATTCGCCTGCGCGACCACGAAAAAGAGGAGCTGAGTCACTACTCAAACGCGACGACGGACTTTGAGTTCAGGTTCCCGTTTGGTTGGGGCGAGCTTTGGGGCGTTGCAGACAGAACGGACTTTGACCTAAAGGCGCACCAGACGACCTCCGACGAAAACCTCGAGTATTTCGACCAGGAGACGAACGAGAAGTTTATTCCGTACGTAATCGAGCCGTCTCTCGGCGCAGACCGCGTGACTTTAGCGTTTTTAATCGACGCGTATGACGAGGAGCTTGTGGACGCGGAAAAGAACGACACGCGTGTTGTCCTGCGGCTGCACCCGGCGCTTGCGCCGTACAAGGCGGCGGTTTTGCCGCTGTCAAAAAAGCTGACGGCATCTGCGGAGGCTGTGTTTGCCTCGCTTCAGCCGCATTTTTCCGTGGACTTTGACGACGCGGGCAGCATAGGCAAGCGGTACCGCCGTCAGGATGAAATCGGAACGCCGCTTTGCGTGACGTACGACTTTGACAGCGAGACGGACGGCTGCGTCACAGTGCGCGACCGCGACACGATGGAGCAAACGCGCCTGCCGATTGAAAAGCTGCGGGACTATATCGCGGAGAAAGTCGCGTTTTAACAAAAATTGCGGGTGAAACCGCCCGCGCCTGACTTAAATTTGTATAATGAATATTCCTTTTTGAGGAGTTGTGAAAGATATGCAGGAATCGGCGGAAGAAAAAGAGTTCAGGAGCCTTGCCGGGAAAATTCGCGTTGGCGTAATTGAGCAGCTGCGCGCGTTCGGGCAGGGGCACATCGGCGGCGCCATGAGCATTGCGGATACGCTTGCTGTGCTGTACGGCGGGGTTATGTTCGTTGACCCGAAAAACCCGGCAAACCCAAAGCGGGACAGGCTTGTTTTGTCTAAGGGACACGCGGGACCCGCGCTGTACGCGGCATTGTGCGAGAGAGGATTCTTCCCGCGCGAGTGGTTAGGCACGCTAAATCAGGGCGGAACACATCTGCCAAGCCATTGCGACAGGACGAAAACGCCCGGCGTGGATGTGACGACAGGCTCGCTCGGTCAGGGCGCGTCAGTTGCGGCGGGACTGGCTCTCGGGGCAAAGCTGCGCGGAGAGGACTACACGACGTACCTGATTGTCGGCGACGGGGAGTGCAACGAGGGGCAGGTTTGGGAGGCGGTGATGTTTGCTGCGCACCACAAGCTGGGAAACCTCGTCGCGTTTGTTGACTGGAACAAGCAGCAGCTTGACGGATACACAGAAAATGTTATGGCAAACGGCAGCTTTGAGGAAAAGCTCCGTGCCTTCGGGTGGAATGCCGTGACGGTGAACGGGCACGACACGGCAGCGATTTTTGCCGCGATAACTGCCGCAAAAGAGGACACCAACAAGCCGTCCGCGATAATTCTCGACACGGTTAAGGGCAAGGGCGCGTTTTTTGCCGAGGGAGTTGAGTTTAACCACTCCATGTCGGTGTCCGGCGAGCAGGCGGAGCGTGCGATTGCGGAGATTACGGAGGCGGCGAGATAATGAGCTATTCTGTTCTTCCCACAGAGGAAATCAAGCAGGCAAAAACGCTGATGCGCGACGCTTTTTGCGGCGCGTTAACGGCGGCTGCCGAAAAGAACCCGCGCGTTACATATTTAGACGCAGACCTTGCCTCTGCCTTTGGTATGACGCCGTTTTTCAAGGCATTTCCCGATAGGGCGATTGACTGCGGCATTCAGGAGGCCGATATGGTCGGCGTTGCGGCGGGACTGTCCCTTGCCGGGCAGATTCCTTTTGCGCACTCGTTCGGATGCTTTACAACGCGTCGCGCGGCGGATCAGGTTATGCTTTCGTGTCTGTACGGCCGTGCAAACGTGCGCCTTATCGGTTCAGACCCCGGAATAACCGCCTCGCACAACGGCGGGACGCATATGCCGTTTGAGGATATAGGCGTTCTGCGCTCAATGCCCGGCATTACAATACTTGATTTGACTGACCCTGTGCTTCTCGCGGACATTGTCGCGCAGCTTTCAGGCGACAAATACTACGGCACGTATTATATGCGTTTTCCGCGCAAGTCCGTTTCGGCGGTTTACGCCGAGGGTTCAACCTTTGAAATCGGCAAGGGCAACCTCCTGCGCGAGGGCGGCGACGTTACGCTGATTGCCTGCGGAATAATGGTCGCCGAGGCTATACTCGCAGCCGCGATACTGGAGGCAGAGGGCATTTCGGCGCGGGTCGTCGATATGTTCACGATAAAGCCGGTTGACCGCGAGCTTATCGCGGAATCCGCGCAAAAAACAGGCTGCATTGTCACGGCGGAAAACCACAACGAGGTCGGCGGACTGTTCGCGGCGGTTGCCGAAACGTGCGCCGCGCTGTCGCCCGTGCCGATAGAAGCGGTAGGCACCGGAGATCGCTTCGGACAAGTCGGCTCAGAGGGGTATTTGAAGCAGGAGTACGGACTGACGGCGGAGGAAATCGCGGCAAAGGCAAAGCGGGCGGTCGAGAGGAAAGGGTAGGGGAGACGCGGCCGATTGTGCCCATTACTTACATATACAAATCAAACGCACCCGTTGGGTCTGGTTTGTGAATGTGAAAAAATTACACTTGTTTTTTTCGCGTATCTATGGTATAGTTTGCATTGAACAGTGCGTTTTCGGGAATACTTATATCGTACATTCTATAAACCATAGGTGCGATATTATGAAAATTCCGTTTGCAAAGCTTGTGTCCGATTTAGGCTTTTCCAAGGAAAAGGCACTTGCCTCGTTAAAGCGCAGAGCCGTGCGGTTCTTAGTGCTGCTGGTTGTTCTGTTCTCGGCTGTTGCGATTATCAACGCGCAAATGCGCAAATCAGTGCTGGCGCAGTTGTCTGCGGCGGTGCCGGCGGCGTCCTTTGTTGCGGAGACGGAAAGCCGGGCGAAGTACATTGTCTCGGAGTACAACGGATATGTTGCGGTGTACGACGCGAACAAGAGTATGTCGGTTCCCGAATTCACGACAGAAATAAAGCTGTCAGGTCTGCTGCGGTATGACCGTGAGCTGCTGAAAAACGGGCTGACCGTCAGTACGATGGAAGAGATCCTTATGATATTGGAGGATCTTGATGAATAACAATTCTATAATAAAAATAAGAAGGCTTATTATGGGCGAAGACATTATTGAAATTGAAGACGAGGACGGCAACAAGGCGACCTATGAGGTTGAGGCGTACTTCATCTATGAGGATGAGGAATACCTGATTGTCTCAGAGCCGGAGTCGGACGACGCGACAATTCTGCGCGTTGACGGCGAGAATCTCTATACCATTGACGACGAGGAAACCTTTCTCGCAATCAAGAAGTATATCGACGAGAACGAGGAAGAGATATTCGGACCTGAAGACGAGGATTGGGACGAAGAGCAGGTCGAGGAAGACGACGACTAAAATCTGCGCACCTGTGTCTAACGGCTGGGGTGGTTGCACCTCAACGTGTCGCAGTCCTGCCGCCTGATTGTCTGATACGGCGAAAAGTGCTTGCCTAACTGAGCGCGGGCTTTGTTTTGCCGCTTTATATTGACTGCCTTTACTCGTGAGGGGCTCATTTAAGCCTACAAAGTATTTATGGAATGCTGCGTTCTTCGTGCCGTTTGCAGACCTCCCGGGGCGAAAGCTGCGGACGTTGGGAGCAGTAACGCGCGGGACAGGCAATCCACCTTGCATATTTGCCGGGTTACTTTCTGGGCCCCCACGGTTTTGGCGGTTATATTTAATATCAGAGCCTGAAAAACCGGTAATAACGGGCAGACAGGCGTATTTGCACCACAATTTTATGGTGCGCACAAGTCAAACTTACCGCTATGCGGTGTTTTGGATAAACCTACATACACAAAGGAATATTTTTATGAACCTATTTACGTTTTTAGCAGAGGGAGACGCGGCAGCGCCCGCAGCCGGCGGTAACAGCTGGTATATGATTATTATGATCGTCGTTATGGTGGCACTGTTCTACTTCCTGATGATGAGACCCGAGAAGAAAAAGAAGAAAAAGCTCCAGGAAATGCGCGACAATCTCGCAACGGGCGACACAGTTACAACAATCGGCGGCATTGTCGGCGATGTTGTGCATAAATCCGATAATTATATCGTACTTGAGACCGGCGATGACCGTGTGCGTATCAAATTCGCAAAATGGGCCGTTTCAACAATCGGTAAAGCGGACGAAGAGCCTAAATAGGCTTTTCGCTCTTTCGGGCTGGCTTGCCGGCCCCGAAAGAATTTTTTAAGAGAGAGATTTACTGTGTCAAAACGAACCACTTACTCAGACCCCACTGTTGACGTGGCCGTTTCAAACGGCTACATAGCGGGTTTTATCGGCGCACTTCTCGGTGCGCTTGTCGGCGCAATTGCATACGGACTTATTGGTATGCTTGGGTACATCAGCGGATGGATTGGCCTGCTTATAGGCCTTCTTGCCGTCAAGGGATACAAGCTGTTCAAAGGCAAAACAGGCGGTCTTACCACCGTTTTAATCGTGCTTGCTGTTATTTTCGGCGTTGTTGTGGGACAGGTGCTGTCCGATTTTGCGACAATCGGCAAGATGATAATTCGCAACGAGGTGCGGGAATATGAGCTTTCGGACATTCCGAGCGTATACGCCGATTTGCTGAAAGACCCGGAGGTTTTGCGGGGAACGCTCATAAACCTCGGAATCGGGCTGCTGTTTTCGCTGGGCTTTTCCGCAGTTTTAATACACCGCGTTGCGGTCAATATCCGCGAGGGAGTGGCGATAGACGCTGCGCCGGCGGCGGATTTCGGTCCCGGCAATCACGGCTACGGACCGGGCGGAGATATGAGCACCTACCCCACGGAGCAGGACGGATTTTACCCGGTTATCTCGGGCAGAACCGTGTATACAAAGGAGGTTCTGAAAAAGGCGAGTAATGCAAAGCAAACGCGAACAGTGGTTCTTGTTATGTGGAGCATATTCTCTGTAATATGCGTAATAGCAGCTATTGCTTCCGGCGAAACAGGAGCTATCTTTATAGCGTTATTAATAATGATTATATTAGGTCTGATACTTTTACCTATTGCAATTCTTGCGCCCGCCATTTATGCAAAATCAAACAAGCGAAGCATAGGCCACGCGGTTGATTTTGCGTTTTCAAACAACGAGGTGTACATAAATTCAACCCTGCCGAACAGCGCGGGGCAAAAAAGAATGTCCTACAGCGAGCTAAAGCTCGTGTGGGAGACGCAGGAGCAGTTTAGGTTTTTCGCGGGTTCACTGTATGCGAACCCGCAGGTGTTCTTCATTCTGCAAAAGTCGGACATCACGCAGGGAACCGCCCTGCAGCTGCGGGGGATTTTGCAGCAGCAGCTTGGCGCAAAGAGGTTTAAGTTTAAGGGCATAAAGAAAGAGCGGATTTAGGTCTGTGGATTTTTGGGGAGCGAATCACTCACCCACTGATTAAGAGTCAGCGGGTGGGTGGTTTCTTTTTTGGAGGGGCGACCGGGACGGCCGCCCCTACGTCCCCCCCCCTCAAAAAAAGCAAAACACACAGGAGGGGGGGGGAATCACCCCCACCCCTGTGTGTTGCAAAAAAACAACATTACATCCCCCGCGAGGTTAATTCTCCACAACAGTCCCGATTTTCTCCCCCAAAACCACCCGGTAAATATTCTCCGGGTCGGACAGGGCGAACAGAATTATCGGAATATGATTGTCCTGCGACAGACTTGTCGCGGTGGAGTCCATAACCGACAGGTGGCGCAAAAGAACCTCGTCGTACGTTATCTCGTCGAACTTTACCGCGCCGGGGTTTTTTGCAGGGTCGGAGTCGTAAACTCCGTCTACATTCTTTGCGAGCAGTATCGCGTCCGCGCCGATTTCCGCCGCTCGCAGAACCGCCGCTGTGTCAGTTGAAAAATACGGGTGACCGGTTCCGCAGGCGAGAATTACTACGCGGCCGAGCTGCATATGCTTCATCGCGCGAAGGCGGATATACGGCTCTGCCACGGCCTTTATCTCAAGCGCTGTCTGCACGCGCACGTCGCAGCCGATATGTTCAAACACGTCAGCCAATGCCAGCGCGTTCATAACGGTCGCCATCATTCCGATGTGGTCGGCGCGGCTGCGCTCCATCTTCTCGCCTTCCTTCACGCCGCGCCAGAAGTTGCCGCCGCCAACGACAATTGCAACCTCAACCCCCGAATCCACGCACTTTTTTATTGCCGAGCAGACGGATGTCGCCACGTCAAAATCAATGCCGAAGCCTCTTTGTCCTGCCAAAGCCTCACCTGAAAGCTTTATCAATACGCGTTTGTATTTTACCTGTGCCATAACTGTTTTCTCCTGAAGAATGTAGTTTTTACGAATATGTACCGCACAAAAAGAGCAATTACAAACTGCGTAATTGCTCTTCACTCAAATTAACGGAAACTGAAAACGAACTGTCGAGAATAACGGAAATTGTAAAGCCCAAAGACGGAAGATTTTCTTCCGACTCAAGCTTGCATGTCAGCGCCGTATGTCCGCCGCCGCAGCCTGCCGCGCCGGAACCGAAACGGTTGATAAAGCCCAGAAGCCTGCGTTCAAAGGCAAAGAGGGCTTTTTTTTCGTTATGCTCATCCGCACGGCGGCACCGCGCACGGGACAGCAAGGCTGCCGCGCCGTCTGCCGTTGCGCTTATCGCAATCGCTGCGCAAACGGGGCGGGGCAGCTGCGGATTGTCGTCTGCGGCGGTGCTGATTCTCTGCGCAAGGTCCTTTGTGAGTCCGAGTCCAAAGGGCAGCCGCGATTCAAAGCTGAAATGCACCGGATTTTCGGATATATGAACGTCAACAGAGCCGTCGTCCCGCGCAAACACAGCAAAATTCGGTGCGGGGCAAAGGGGAGCGCCGCGTTCGGCGCACTGAATAAAGCGCGCGGTAAGCTGCTGAAAATGCGCAAGCTCTTCCGGCACTATTTCAGCCTCGCCCGCTGCCTCAAGCATAATTGCGCGCTCAGGTGCGAGAATTGAGCCGTATTTGCGGTATACACGCGCCGTCAGCGCGTCCTGCTGCGATTGTGTAAGCGGTGGTATCATATGTTGTCTGCGTTGTCCGCCTGTGATTCTTCTGCAAGCTGTGCGCTCTGCACGACGGGCACAGGCTCGTCAGGCAGCTCCGGCGCGTCTGCGGGTAGTGCTCCGTGTCCGCTTGCTCGGACGATGGCTTTTTTCTTCCAGCCGCCGGTCAGGTAGCGCGTGTACGTGATAATTGCGGCGGCAACCCAGCCGTACAGGTTTGTTTCCCATGCGGCGTTCGGTCCGTACCAGAAAAAGACGCGCGCGCCGAGATACGCCAGAACAACGCGCAGGGCAAGAGCCGTGAGCGTCGCGATTGACTGCAAAACAGTGTCTCCCGCGCCCTGCAAAACTCCGCCGAGAATCATATATATCGTAAAGAAGATGTACACCTTTGCGTAAAACCGCACCATAACAATGCCGATTTCAACAGCGCTTTGGGCTATGCCGAAGACCTGCAGGATTTGGTGCGCCGCAAGGTACATGGTTACGCAAACAATCGCCGTTGCGGCAATTCCCATAACAAGTGTTGCGTGAAAGCCGCGCCGAACCCTGTCGAACCGGTTTGCGCCGATATTCTGCCCGGTGAAGCTCGCAAGCCCCTGCTGGAAGCCGAGAATCGGGATAAACACGAAGTTCGTTATCCGAACGCCCGCGCCGTAAGCAGACATAACAGTTTCTCCGAAGGAATTGACGAGCCGCTGCAGACCCATATTGCCGATAGCCACAACGCTCTGCTGAATCGCCGTCGGCAAACCTATCTTCAGAAGGGTTTTGCAAAGCGCGGGGTCAAAATGCTGAGCGCCGCGAATAAACGGAAACTTGCGCCGCAGGTATATATATGAGATTACAACGCAGACGCCCTGAGCTATGACAGTTGCGATTGCCGTGCCCACAACGCCCCAGTGAAAGCCAATGACAAACCAGAGGTCAAGCGCAACATTCAAAAGTGTTGTAATGAGCAGGAAAATCAGAGGTGACTTTGAGTCGCCGACGCCGCGCAGAATACTTGCGATCGCGTTATACACGAACTGAAACGGCAGACCTATGCAGTATATCAGCATATACTGTTTTGACAGGGCATACAGACCGTTTTCAGCCGGGACGTTAAGTATATTGTTCAGCATAAACGGCGTGAGCGCAAGGAAAATGCCCATCATAGCAACGCCGAATACCGCAAGCAGGATAAGCGACGTGTCTATCGCGGAGTTTAGCTTAGCCATTTGCTTTGCGCCGAAAAGCTGCGACACAACAACAGAGCAGCCGACGGAAAGTCCCATAGCAAGGGCGATATACAAAAACGTCAGCGAGGAGGTGGACGCTACTGCGGCAAACGCGGTATCGTTTACATACTGCCCGACGATTACGTTATCTGTTGTGTTGTAGAGCTGCTGCAGCAGATTTGCCGCCATAATCGGCAGCGTGAAGAAAAATATTAGTTTGGCCTCGCGGCCTTGTGTCATGTCTTTTTTCAAGGTGTATATATCTCTGTGTAAAAAAATTTAACTATTTTATATGGCGAAAGCTGGTTACCGGCGGTTACATCCGCTCCTTTGCGGTTACGCCGATTATGCCGAGGCAGGTTTTTATGACGACGGCACACGCCTTTGACAGACGCAGACGAGCCGCCGCGATTTCAGCCGCTTGTCCGCGAATCTTGCAGTCGGTATAGAATTTGTGGAACTTTTGCGCAACCGTCAGCAAATACCGGTTAATTTCGGACGGGTCGAGGTTATCCGCCGACTTTTTTATTGTGTCCGGCAAAAGAGACAGCTGGCGTATAAGCTCACGCTCCGCGTCCTCCGAATAAACCGCGCCGCTGCAATCGACAGACGCAAGCTCGGGCGACTCCTCATACAGCTTGTCAATCAGGCTGCAAATTCTCGCATAGGCGTACTGGACGTAATAAACCGGATTTTCAGAGTCCTCACGAACGGCAAGGTCAAGGTCAAACTCAAGATGATTGTCCGGCTTTGCGTTGAAAAACCAGCGGCACGCGTCAACAGAAATCTCCTGTGTCAGGTCATAGAGCGTCAGCGCCTTGCCCGTGCGCTTGGAGACCTTGACGGTTTCTCCGCCGCGCGTCAGGCGAACCATCTGCATTATAAGGAATACGAGCCGGTCTGCCGAAATATCGATTCCCGGAGCTGCCATTGTGTGTGCGAAGCGAATTGCGTGTCCGTGGTGGTCAGCGCCCCAAACGTCGATAACGCGTGAAAATCCGCGCCCGAATTTGTCAAGATGATACGCAATATCCGTTGCGTAATACGTGTAAAAGCCGTTGGCACGAAGCAAAACCTCATCCTTATCCGCGCCAAGCTCGGTGTTTTTCAGCCAAACCGCGCCGTCCTTTTCATACGTAAGACCTGCGCCGGACAAAACAGCGACTGCCTCCGCGACCTTATTATTTGCGTGCAGTCCTGACTCCAAAAACCAGTTGTCAAACTCGACGCGGTACAGCGCCAGGTCCTCTTTCATTGCGGCAATGTTTCTCGGCAGGGCGTATTCTATTAGCCGCCGTTCGCGCTCCTCTTCCGTCAGCTCTGCAAGAGCCGTGCCCTCAAGCGCGTAGATTTCCGCCGCACGTTCGCGAATGTCCTCTCCGTGATAGCCGTTTTCGGGGAACGCCACCGCGTCCTCGCCCAAAATCATCCGCATATACCGCGCGGACAGCGACTTACCGAACAAATCAACCTGATTGCCGGCGTCGTTGACGTAAAACTCGCGGTACACGCTGCTGCCCGCGTAGGTCAGCACGTTTGCCAGCGTGTCTCCGAGTGCTCCGCCGCGCGCGTTGCCGATTGTCATCGGACCCGTCGGGTTTGCCGAGACGAACTCGACCATAACGCGCGAGCCGGGAATCGGCTCCGCCATACCGTATTTGTCGTTTTCCGAAAGAATCGTGTCTGCCACATAAGAAAACCAGCCGTCGTTCAGGCGGAAGTTTATAAAGCCGGGACCCGCGATTTCCGCGCCGGAAAAAAAGCTGTCTGTAAAGTCAGCCTTTTCAAGCAGTATCTCCGCAATTTTGCGCGGCGGCAAACCGAACGCCTTTGCGCCGACCATAGCGTGGTTTGCCGCAAGGTCGCCGTGGGAATAGTCCCTCGTGATGTTTCCGACAAGCGCGGCGGTCTGCGGCAAAAGTCCGTCCCGAACGGCGGCTTGGTACGCCGAATTCAGAATAGATACGGCCTGTTTAATTGCAATTTCATTTGGGTTTATCATTAAGTACACTCGTGTGCGGTTAGTTTACTGAAAATTCGGTTGCGGTAAGCTCGATTTTGTGGTTTGCAACAAAGGTTTCGTCTGAAAATGCCGCGTATTCGATCTGAATGCTTATGCGTTCGGGACTTTCGGCGCGGCTAAAACGCGAGGTTACAAAGCGCATCGGAATCGTTCCGTAGTCGGTTTGGTAGGTGAATTCATATGGCGCATCGGGGTAAAACGCCGCATATGTCTCTCCGCGCCAAACTACCGCGCAGTTCTCGACAACCGTAAACACGGTTCTCTCAGAAAACGCCGTAAAACTAAAACCGCAAGCCTCGCTGTCCCGAAAAAACAAGCCCTCGGTTTCCTCCGAAAAAATCTCACCGTCAGACGTGACGGTGTAGCGGATTTTGCATTTGTGCTTGTTCCGTTCCGTCACAGCTGCGGCAAAACTACCTTTTCGGCGGTCAGCGCCTCGTCGGTGCCGAGATAGCGCCCCGCGTATTCGGAGAAAATCTCCGCCGAGTCAGTTACAAAGTATTTTGTCACGCCGCCACTTTCGCTGTCGCGCAGCAGCCCGGCAGTGCGCAGAGAAGCCGCGCAGTGCTCCGCCGCGACGGCTCCGGAGTCTATAAGAAGGATATTTTTGGGCAGCGCCTGTTTTATTGCGCGGGACAAAAGCGGGTAGTGCGTGCAGCCGAGAATCAGCGTGTCCGCGCCGAAATCCGTGACGGCGGGCGTGTATTCGCGCACCGCAAGGCGCACAAGCTCGCTTTCCGGCGAGGTGTATCCGCTCTCAACAAGCGGGACAAAAAGCGAGCAGGCGGCGGCTTTTGTCGCCACGAGCTTTCCGTTGTCCTCCGCAAAACGCCTGATTGCAGCTTCATACGCGCCGCTGTCAACCGTTGCGCGAGTTCCAAATATAAAAACGCGTCTGTTATTGGTTGCGTTAACCGCTGCTAAAGCGGGAGCGTCCACAACCTCAAAAACGGGGACATTTTCAGCCTTTGCCGCGCGGCGCACAACGTCAATCGCCGCCGAGCAAACGGTGTTGCACGCGACAAGCAGTGCCTTAACGCCCTTTGAGAGCAAAAACCGCGCATCGTCCTCGGCATAGCCGGCGATTACCTCACGCGAGCGGCCGCCGTAAGGAACGCGCGCCGTGTCGCCGAAATAGTAAATGTCCTCTCCCGGCAGAAGCTCACGCAGACGGCGCAGTGAGGTAAGTCCGCCAAGCCCGGAATCAAAAACCCCGATGGGTTTACTTTTGTTTTGAGAATCTATCATAATAACTTTATTATACTATCACAAAGCGAGAAAATATTCAAGAGGGTAATTGTATTTTTGTTTTGTGCGGAGGGGTTGCGGGAAGCGATCCGGGCAAAAGTTAGACGCAACGGTCGCAAGAGCGAACATTGATTTATGTCACCGTATCCCGATTTCGGCGAGGCGAAGTACCATTTGGTACGGTGGATTTTCGTAATAAGTGTGCTTTCCCTCTGCGAAAAATCATCCTTGACATTTCGTTACCGTAGCATTACAATAGGGACAGAACAGTTTTTATACATAAATCTACTGTATTTACGCAGAAAGACCACTAACGGCAAGAGGTTCCCATGACAACTCGGATAAAACAATATATAGCCATTACGCTAACAGTGCTGCTTTTTGCCGGATATGCGCCGCCGCTTCCGCCGCAGGCAGCCCTTGCGGTGACGGACTCCGCCACGAATCTTACATACGAAACAGAATACGGCTTTGCCACCATAACAGACGCGTCGGGCGAAACGGTTACAATTCCCGAATACGTTGAGGACAGCTCCACGCGTTATCTTGTGACGCGGGTCGTGCTGTCAGGCAAGAGCATCGGCAAGCTTGACGTTTCGGCATGCACGGCACTGGAATACCTCGACTGCTCCGGAAGCGGCGTTACAGAAATTATCTTCGGCGAAAATGTAGCCCTTGAGTACCTCGACTGCTCTAAAAATCAGCTGACAGGCCGGCTCAATGTCGGCGGACTGTCACGGCTTATATGGTTGGACTGCTCGGGAAATACTCTGAACTTACTGACAGTGTTTGATTCTGAAATGAATATAAGACCTGAAAGGATTGCTCGAATCAACGCTTCCGACAATAAGCTGTCGGCGATTAATGTTGGTGGTTGCAAACAGCTTGAGTGGCTGGATTGCTCGATAAACAAGCTTATAAAGGTTGATGTTTCCGGCCTTACAAAGCTGCGGCGGCTGAATATAAGACGGAATAGCTCCTTAGATTATTCAAAAGTTGTAACGCCCGATCAAAAAGTATATCTCGAAGCTCACGCATATAATTGCACTCCGCAGGGCGGTGATGCGTGCCAAGAACTGCACGGCTTTTTTTATGGGGACCGGCCGGTTTTTTTTGAATTTGTTGATTTGTCGTCTGACGCTTGGTATGCCGACGCGGTTAAGTATGTCTTGAACAATGGAATAATGGCCGGAGACGGAGATAGTCTGACCTTCCGCCCGGAGGCCGCTATGACGCGCGCTGAATTTGTTCAGGTGTTATATGCACTTGAGGGAAAGCCGGGTATTGCCGCGACATCTATCTTTACTGATGTTCCAAGCGGCGCATGGTACGTAAAGGCGGTAAGCTGGGCGGTAGCGTTCGGCATAACTGCAGGCGTTGCACAGGATAGGTTTGCACCGGAGGATTATGTTACCCGCGAGCAGGCGGTTGTGTTCTTATACAAATATGCAAAACTAAAAGGCGACAATGCAAATTATACGAGTGTTACGCTGACCTTTAGTGATAAAACGTCGATAAGTGATTGGGCGATGTTGGCGGTAAAATGGAGCGTTTCAAAGGGTGTAATCAAGGGATATAATGATGGATCGTTTCAGCCGAAAAGCAACATTAAACGCTGTGAAGTAGCTCAAGTTCTGAAGAGCTATTTGGTAAAATAAAGGAGTGATCATGATGAACAACAAGAGCCACCCCGTAAAGCCGCAGAATGTAGCCCGGTGGCTCGCCGCCGTAGCTACACTCGCGGTTTTTCTCATATTCGCGGAGTTTTTCTTCCCTGCAAAGGCGGTGAGCGCGCGCACTATAGTCCTGCGCTCGGATGTTTCACTCGCGCTTGTGGACGGCACAGACATTGTCACAAGTGCGAAGCTTGCCGAGAGAAACAGCCGCACCTTTGTTCCGATAGGGGACGTTGCCGAGCTTTTCGGGGCGGAGGTTTCGTTTGACGGGACGGATTTTATAGTCACACTCGGCAATGTGACCGTAACGATGACGATGAACAATCTGAACTACACAAAGCAGGTCGGCGACGGACCCGTTGACAGCATTTACATCCCGGATATAACGAATAACGACGCGTCTCCCGAGCCGCCGCAGATGATAGAGGGCCTGGCATATGCGCCGGTTGCGGCACTTGCCCATGCTCTCGACTGCTACATATATTGGACGATGAAGGACGGCGTGCACATCGTCGTGGTGAGCGTGACGCCGCTGTCTGAGACGGAGCAGGGCGACCTGCGCGACGCGGCGGAGACTATGCTTTCGGAAAGCTATACCGCAACATCCGGAATTTATCTTGACAAATCCGCAATTTCCTTTACAATAGACTCAAACGGCATTCCGGCGGCGGAGACGCTCGTTGCGACGATTGAGCCGAGCGACGCGACGAACAAAACGGTACGCTGGGCAAGCGGGAACACGAGCGTCGCGACAGTGGACGAGATTGGCAACGTCACGGCGGTGGGCGAGGGACAAACGACCGTAACGGCATACTCTGCGGACAATTCGCACACCGCGACCTGTGCCGTGACGGTGAATGTCGTCTGGGCAAGCTCGGTTACGCTGTCGCAGAGTACAGCGAGTTATACCCTCGAATACAACCACAGCACGAACGCGTTCGTCACAAAAAGCTTCCAGCTGACGGCGGAGGTATCGCCCGCAAACGCGGCATACCAAACGATAACCTGGAGCAGCAGCAACCAATCCGTCGCGACGGTAAGCTCAAGCGGCTACGTGACGGTGGTCGGCATAGGCAGCGCGAGCATAACGGCAAGCTGCCCCGGCGCAAGCGCGGTGTGCGCGGTCACGGCAGTGCCGGTTTTGCCGGAGAGCGTCGTAATCACCACAACCCCAGCGAGCTTCAACGGCTTCACGCGCAGCAGCACCGTCTTTTCTCCCACATCGCTGACGCTCAAGGCGACGGTTTACCCGCTAACCGCGTATAACAACAGCGTCACGTGGTCGAGCAACGCGCCGAGCGTCGCAACGGTTTCCGGAGGAGTGGTAACGCCGAAGGGAATCGGGAGTACGACGATCACGGCGACTTGCGGGACAGTAAGCGGGACGTATGCGGTCAAGGTCAATGAGTTACTCGCATCGGGCGTTGTTCTTACCGTTAAAAATTCAGCGCTTAATGAACTCAAATCGCCAATAACCGCAACGGTAACGGGCACAGCCGTAACTGACAGCTTCACAATTTCGGCAGTTGTTAACCCGCCTGATACCTACAACAAAACCATAAAATGGACGATTACCGGCGACGCGGACACAATAGCTTTCAACAGCGCAACCGGTGCCATTACGCCGAAAAAGCCGGGAACGGCAATAATAACCGCCACCTGCGGGCCGGCAAGCAGCTCTGTAACGATAAATGTTTACCCCGAAATGGTGCTGAAGCAGGGCTTCTCCCGCGCGTTCGTGAACGGCCGCGTGTTCGCCCCGGAGTATACCGCCGCGGTGAACATAGGCGGCAATATGATGGTGCCGGCGGAGCTTGTCGAGGCAATGACGGGGGCGAAGCTTGCGAAAGACCCAGCCGGAACAATGCTCATTGACGGACACAAGTATGTTCCTGCGGTGGCGACGTTTGAGGCGTTGAAGTTCAATGTTAAGTACGTCGGCGGAACAGGGAGCAACGGGTATGAGTCCGGGGAAAATTACGTTCTTGTTACAAAAGCGGACAAATACAACATCGGTTTGGTCAACGCAAAGATAGCGGCCGCCAAAAAGGCCGCCAACTGGAGCATAATAGCGCCGACAAAGGTGCTGATTCTGCCGGGCGGGGAAATTAAGCTCACCACAGGCAAGTCCCTGCGGCTGCAATCGCTGGTGCAGCCTGAAAACGCGACAAGCTACAACGTGACGTGGAGCATTGTGTCCGGCAGCAACCTCGTCACGCTGAACGAAACCACGGGGCTTGTGACGGCGGGGACTACTCGCGGCACAGCGACAATCAAGGTCACCGCCGCCGCCAAGGACGGCAGCAAGCCGCTGCTGACGGCGACTTGCACGGTCGAGGTCGTCGTGCCGGTGGAGCGGGTTAGAATTTCCAAAACCACGTTCACATTTGCGCCGACAGAGCTGGGGCAAACCGTCACGCTCTACGCGACAGTCGAGCCGGCCGAAGCAGTGCAAAACGTCGCGTGGAGGAGCAGCGACGACAAAGTCGCGACGGTGAGCCCGCGCGGCGTGGTCACGGCCAAGGGATACGGCACGGCCACGATTACGGTGACGTCGGTGGAGGATCCGTCGAAGCGGGCTGCTTGTGTGGTGACGGTGCAGAGGCCGGTGGCGGTGTCGTGGGTGAAATTGTACACAGACCCGGTTGTTTTTTTCGCGGGGCAAGCCGCTTCGGTAGAGGTTCTATATGAGATTTCGCCAACAGATGCAACAAATAAAAATGCAACACTGACAATAACTCCGGAAAACAAGGCTTTTGCTGCCTTTAGTACGACAAAATTAAATTATATTAACGTATACGCAGGGAACACGTCAGGCACTGCTACGCTGAAAATTACAACCGAAGATCAAGGCAAATTTGCTGTAAGCGATGTTATTGTGGTGGATAGGGTGACATCGTATTCTATGTACTTGACACAGCAGAAAGCGTCGCTGTACAAAAATCTTGGAAAAACTACGACCCTAACGTTGCGATATTCCGATCAAATTGAGATCCTCGGAACTGTAGGCAATTGGTATTATGTGCAAAAAGGAAACACACGCGGATTTATTAGCAAGAATGTAGAGTTGAGTACGGAAAAACCGCCGATACTGGAAGACTATATTACTATTAGTCATCAAGACAGTGACCCAATTCAAATTAGCATCAGCGGGAACGATATTGTAATTACAGGATATGTGCATTTTACAGAAAACAATTATAACTCCGATTTGATTATTCCGGGTATACAAAAGCAATGGACCGGCGATTTTTACGTGTTTAATACTTATTATGTAACGGTTCAAATCAAGTTGAAAACAAGCAGCAATAATTCAAACCAAAAGTACATTATTATTGACTCATACGATTATGCTGGTGTGTCTCATTTTTCGCCAAATTCGTCTTGGAGCAAGAGTAATGGCGGTACGATTATCATGTACAGCGGCGACACACGAAGCTCCCCAACCCATGTTTACAGTGACTCAAGCTTCCAATGGACTGTATCTCATGAGTTTGGTCATGCATTGGGTATTGCAGATGCGTATAATACTAACCCGACAATCACTTCAATAATGAATCGATTTGGGACAAAGGTTCAGAATGTTGATATACAAAAAATGCTCAGAGCATTTGAAACAAATACTTGGCAGACCTGGTAATAAGGAGAAATATGATGAAAAAGCACACAAGGAACCTATTGCTGATAGTAATTTTCATATTGGTGATGGGGGTAATGATATTTATTATTGCGTTATCAAGAAATCAAAATATTAAGGGGGAAGAGACTGTGGAAATGAAGTATGAATCAATAAAAAATGCTTATATCGAAAACAAGGCTCTTTACCAACAAGCGATAGCTACGCTCAACAATGCAAAATATATGTGGGGCGGAACGCGTGTTATTTATAGTAATAATGACACTTTATATTATACCAACGAAAATGGCGAAGAAGCAGAGCTTAATGACGAAGCTGTGAATCTAACGCTCGCTTTGGTATATGAGAAGTTTGAAGTCTCACAAACGATGATAGAAATAATTGATGAAGAAGCCCGCAAAGAAATTCGGTTTGTCAATATAATAAAAGCCGAAGAAAATAGCTATGTTCAAGCTACATTAGTGTTTTGTGAAAGCACAACACAGATGGCTATGTATTACGACTCCTATGAAGTGCTTAACGATGGGTGGTATTTTGTTACGCAATGGTTGGTGTAGTAAGCGTGGAAGACCAGCGACGACGCCGTCGCGACGGTCAGCTCGCACGGCGTGGTCACGGCCAAGGGGTACGGCACGGCGACGATTACGGTGACGTCGGTGGAGGATCCGACGAAGCGGGCGACGTGTGTGGTCACGGTGCAGAAGCCGGTTGCGGTGTCGGGGGTGAAAATAGCGAAACCACTTATTATCCTCTACGCCGGTAAGTCGATAGATGTCACATATTCAGTTTTGCCTTCCAATGCAACGGATAAAACTGTTGTTGTTTCGATCTTGTGGCCGGAAAAGGCCACTGCGGAATTAACTCCGGAAGGACAAGTTAGGATTTCAGGGTTAAAATCCGGATCGAATTTGCTGTATGTTCAGGCGATTGACAGTGGTTTCAGGGCACAGTCGGATATTATTGTAGTGGATCAAGTAGCGCGGTATTATATGTATGTGACGGATACAACAGCGATGAACACAAAGCTCGGCAATGGGTCTGAGACAAAACTTTATAGGAGTAAACAGGTTACAATTCTCGGAACCGTTGGTAACTGGTATTATGTGTTTTCGGGTGGTTCGTATGGGTTTATTAGTAAGGACGCGGCACTAACAACGAGCAAGTATGAAGGACAGATATTGGAATTTTGGCAAGGAAACCCGGCAAATTATGCAGGAATATTTGATACCAACGCTTATGTGAATGATCGATATGGAGATGGGTGGACGCTGAACAGCAAGAAAATAATTAGTGGCGTTCCTAGTTTTACGATGTCTTCTTTTGAAGCCGGCGTTGGCAATTGCCCAGTTGTTTCGGTAGTGCGATTATTAGCATATTATCGAAGTGCAAATGGTAAATCTAAAATCCCTTCTAACAATAAAGATTTATATAACGATGTAAGAGATATTGCAATTAAGTATGGCTATAGCACAGAGGACAAAGACAATAACGGCCACGAAGATGGATCAGTAGGCCCGACAAAAATTAACAATGTTATAATAGACGCACTAAAAAAATACGGTTATTCTGGCAAAGTTACTTCAAACTACTTAAATAGTAATGGCATATACGATTTTGTATCTGAGATTGACGCGGGAAGGCCTGTACTGCTAAATATAACCTTTGGAGATTATTCTGATCACACCGTGACCGTTATTGGGTATGAAATATACACCGACAACACCGGTGCCTTAAAGCACTCGTTTCTGAAGGTTTGGGATGGTTGGTCAAGTGAGACGAGATACATTGATTATAACTTATTTTCAAGTGGCGTACTTGTCGGCGGCACGTTTTACAGCTGGACAACAACAATAATAAATTGAGGTTACAACTATGGGAATTCTACCAATAATCTTTTTCTGCGTTCCGATTGGGATTATACTAATAATCTTAGTAACGATTTTTGCTATTAAGAAAAAAAAGAAAGTGGCTGTTTGTTTGCTAACATCTCTCCTTTTAGTCGTTTTAGTACCGGTTCTATATGCGAACAGCGACAAAGTACAATTTTACATGGATGTCGGCATTATTTATAAAGACAATTCAGATTTTGGAGAACTACCGTTTCCTAAATATACAAGGTACAATTTTCACAACGTCACGACTTCATATTCGACAAACCGCACTGTTGATGGCGTAATTGAATTTTATAAACAAATTGCCGACGGCGGAGTTGTGATTTTACAAGAAAAAAATGATGGTGCGTTCAAGAGAGTTGATATTGAATTTTATTACAATGGTGATAGGTATACTATGCGTGTAAGTCACGGTTCATCATGGCTAACGGGAATAACGATTCCCATACCGGAAGAATAGCCGGCAAATGCAGTCCCCTGTGCAAAGCAGGGGACTGCATTTAGCAAAAGATATTTTAATGACGAGGCATTGATAGTAAGATTGCCTCCGCCAATTGGAACATAGTCGCGCCGACAAAGGTGCTGATTCTGCCGGGTAAAGACGTAACGCTGCGCACAGAGCATTCCGTTATGCTCAGCACCTTAATTTTGCCGGAAAACGCGACAAGCTATGATGTTACGTGGATAAGCAGCGATGAAAACAAAGCTTATTTTGACGCCAAAATAAAAGGGAAACTTATAGGTAAAAACCCCGGTGACGTGACAATTACAGTGAAAGCTGCGGCAAAAAACGGCAAAGGCGAGGAGCTAACGGCTTCGATTAAGGTTAAGGTTGAGGCGGCGGTGGATTCGATTACGTTGAGTAGTAACCCGACAGCAGCGGCCGGGGTTGTGCCGCTGGCGGTTAATAACACGGCAACAATTACAGCCGCGATTTCGCCTGACAATGCTTCAAACAAACAGTTAAATTGGACGTGGACGAGCAGCACCGACGACGCTGCGGAAATAACTATAATAAACAATGAAATTGTTGCGGTTAAAGGGCTGAAAAGCAGCTATGTAACCATTAAAGCAACCGCAAAGGACGGCTTCGGAGCGCACGCGTCAATTACGGTGAAGATTGGCGATGGCGGATATTATAGGGGCGACGAGTTCAGACTGCGCGCCAGATATATTTTTGAAATTGTGACAACAGCGAATAATTGGCATGATTTTTACTACGGTGAAAATCGTGTTGCGTTGGATGAATTGAACGGGGAAAACCAATCTAATATTTATTATGCCTTATGGCAGCTGCCCAACGATGGCGACGATTATACTGCAGGCGACAAGGACGACGGCGTAAGGGTTGCGTACCGAAGATATTTAGATGTTCACAGTAGAGTCAAATCAACTGTCGAAAGTATATTGAACGGGATATACCCGGACGGTGTACTTGAGGATTATGAGGTTGGGCCGGCGACGCCGTGGTCTAAGGCGGACGCGCTTAAATTTAAATACATTAAGAAGACGTTTGTTACAAAACCGTTTCCGTATCCCATTCACGAAATAGGCGGGTACGTTCCTCATGAAGCTTCACACTCACTCCACAACTGGGGACTTGCGATTGACATAAACGGTAAACAAAACGGCCAGTATGATGGCAACGGCACGAAAATTCACGGAGGTGCTTATTTGCCGAACTTCGACATCCGCTCACACACTACCAATAACGCTGTTGTAAAAGCGTTCAAGCTTTACGGTTGGTATTGGGGCGGAGAATGGCGCGATCCAACGGGTAAAACAACGAGTGCTGCGGCAGGACAATATTATAACAAGGACTATATGCATTTCAGCTATATTTTAGGTTAAACCAAATAAAAGGAAGAACAAAATGAAAACTAACTATGTAAAAAAACTCTTTGCAGGCGTTATATCACTTGCGCTTATAATCGCGCTTTTTGGATGTGAGCGTACAAATCCTCCGATTGAACCTTCCGATTCGCCGACAACGGTATCGCCGGAGCCAACTGTTGAAATCACAACAGCCACGCCACCGGAAAAGAAAGAACTGCAACACGGCAATACCGCGTCCAACCTTATTAACGGCGGGTATATTGCGGAATACGACGATTATTTATTTTTCGCCAATGCCGACAATGTTGACCATAGTTCAATATTCAGACTTAACATCAAGACAAATGAAATAATTCAGTTATCCGACACGGCTTATGGCAGCTTAAATATTTATAACGACAAGTTATACTATTCAGTACACGATATCCGCAATATAGACATAGGGGATCCGAGCACATACAGCATAGGCATATTCGCCTGTGACTTTGGTGGAAAGTCAACAACCCAGATATACGATGATATGTGGCTTGGATTTTCAATAGTTGGCGACAGTATTTATTTCGCAGAAAGACATCAATCCGGATCTCTTTTCAGGTTGGATTTGAATACAGACGAGGTTGTTCAGATAACTGATATGTCAAGCTCTGATATAAACATAACAGCAGATAAAATATATTACATACGCGGAGTAGGAATAGAGCATATGATGCTTGATGGAAGTGACAACGGATTAATATATCAATGCAATTTGGATGGTTCTGAAAGCGAGGTGCTACTGGATGGTTATGCCTACAATCTTGTTGCGGAAGGCGATTATCTGTATTATATTCATGATGAGGACTATCATTATTACCTTGAGCGTATGGATATAAAGACAAGAGAATGTGAACGATTAAGCGATACAGAATATACGGATTTTAATATATACAAGGGAAAAATTTATTGTAGTGACGACGGACGAATTGATATTCTTGATTTAGACGGAAATATGGAAAAGCGCTACGAAATTGAAGGCCTTATATGGGGCGGCCATTTACAGGCAGCCGGTAATTGGATATTCTTCAGGCAGCTTGACAGCTGGATTTACAGAATAGACACAACAACCGATATTATTGATGTGCTGTTTGAATATGCTGATCGTTCGCAAGAACTGCCTATAACACCCGGACAGAAGCTTAACGTGACAACAACACCGGAATAAAATCAGCACAACAACGCCCCTTGCAACCGCAAGGGGCGTGCTGTATAGTGGTGCTAAAGCTAATCCCGGTAGACGTGGTTACGGCCATGACGGGGGCGAAGCTTGCGAAAGACCCCGCCGGAACAATGCTCATTGACGGGCACAAGTATGTTCCTGCGGTGGCGACGTTTGAGGCGTTGAAGTTCAATGTAAAATACGTCGGCGGAACAGGAAGCAACGGGTATGAGTCCGACGAAAATTACGTTCTTGTTACAAAAGCGGACAAAAATAACGCCAATTTGGTGAATACGAAGATAGCGGCCGCCAAGACTGCGGCTAAGTGGGGCATAGTCGCGCCGACGCAGGTGCTGATTCTGCCGGGCGGGGAGATTAAGCTGACCAAAGGCCATTCCCTGCGGCTGCAGTCGCTCGTTCAGCCGGAAAACGCGGCGAGCTATAACGTGACGTGGAGCATTACGGCCGGGGGCAACCTTGTCACGCTGAACGAAGCCACGGGGCTTGTCACGGCGGGAACGCAGCGCGGCACAGCGACAATCAAGGTCACGGCTGCCGCCAAGGACGGCAGCAAACCACTGCTGACGGCAACCTGCACGGTCGAGGTTGTCGTGCCGGTGGAAAAGGTGACTGTATCGCCGCTGGCGGTAACATTATTGACCGGAAAGGTTGGTTTGTTTTGCAGCACTATGACTTGTATCGACCGAGATATGTGCCTTTTAAAACGTATTATGTAGAAACAAGAAATTTTAGCGGCAGTTATTATAAATAAGGAGAATCCATTATGAAAAGAGCATTTCTAATTATTAAATCGGCTGTATTGACGATAGCAATAGCAATGCCGTCCTATTTGATTTTAATACTACTCATTTTTCGGATAATGTATCCGATAACACCTCCCGAACCGCCCGACTGGTCAGAACGGTTTGTTTCGGAGATGACAACACACCTGGAAGATTTAGAGATAATAATTTCTGAAATCAAGAAGGACTACGATGTTCGGGGAAATCAAAGCGATGCATATGCAGTAAAAAACAAAAGAGATAACTCGAGAATATACCATGTAAATTTAGAAAAATTTCAAATAACGACAAATGCTGATAACGGCTTAGACGACATTGAGATTATTTCGAGTGTGAGTAAAGACATGCTGGCGCGGATAAGACCTGCGTTTCAAAACGAAATCGCGTCTTTTCGGGTTTATTCGGATCGCGTAGTCGTTATTGAAAATTTCAATTATATTTATATGCCTAATAACGCTAACCCGTCTTATGTATTCAACAAGGGTGATAAACAGAATTGGAAAATCTTTAAAATTAACGATAACTGGTACTATGCAATACCGGAAACATATTGGTGGTGGTGATATGAAAATGAAAAAAATCTTAATTGCAGCGGCAATATTGGTTGTCATACTGATTGTTTTGACGTTTGCAGTCCCCGAATTGAAATTAATCATGAGCTACTTTTATTACCGGATTTTTAGTCGATAGGGTACGCCACGCCAACAACAACAAAAACCGCGAACTCGCGGTTTTTGTTGTAATGCGGGTGGGATTGTGGTAAAGTAAATACAGTTACAGTAAAAGTATTTGGAACGATTCCGTACGGCGTTGTACCCGGGTTTGATAGCTGGTATATATTACAGCACTATAAGGAGTATAAACCGAGATATCAACCGTTCAGAACAATAGTTGAAATAGAATATTCTTTCAGTGGAAATTTATAATTAACGGAGTATATAAAAATGAGTGCAAAGAGCAAACAAATTCACCCCGGAATTATGCTTAAGATAATTGCAGCTGTAATACTTGCAATCGCAGCTGTTGTGATTTTATTTTCAATACGCCACAACGCCTCTAAAATCAATCCGGCGGACTTGCAGAAGTTTGAAGACCACCGAGAGGATTTCGAGATCGTTCGCGATTTTCTTTTTAACGACTATGGAAAAAGAGGGGATCACCCGAAGCACGCCTGGCGAACATATTTTTTTGACGATAAGCAAGGCAATATTTATACCATTTCAGACGATAATAAAGAAACAACAATATTGACACCGGAGGACGTGAAAAACGCGGCCTTGCTGCTGTTGGACAATTCAGTGTATCGAATTGAGGCGATTTATGTGACAAACCGGGGCATCCGGTTCTTGTGCTGGCGCGAGACGGTTCTGTTTCAGTTAAATCAGGAAACCCCAAAATATGTTTCAGATGAAAACGACTTAGAAAGTGGCTTTTATAGGTTGTATAAAATTGACAAAGAGTGGTATTATGTGAAACACAGTTCAGGCTAAGTGAAATGCACGACAGATTACAACAAAAACCGCGGGTTCGCGGTTTTTGTTGTAATGCGGGTATGATTGTGGTAAAGTAAACGGAGCTGGGTCAAACCGTCACGCTCAAAGCCACAGTAGAGCCGGCCGAAGCAGTGCAAACCGTGGCGTGGCGGAGCAGCGACGACAAAGTCGCGACGGTTAGTACACGCGGCGTGGTGACGGCCAAGGGGTACGGCACGGCGACGATTACGGTGCCGTCGGTGGAGGATCCGACGAAGCGGGCGACGTGTGTGGTCACGGTGCAGAAGCCGGTTTTGGTAAAGACGGTGCAACTGCCCGACCCGATTGTTGTGTTTGCTAATGGCAACGGTGCAACCTCAAAGGACAGGACAGAAACGGTTGCTTGCACAATCAAGCCGTCTACGGCGACTGACGAAACCTTTAATTTTTCGCTGGATTCTTCAAACAAAGCGACAGCTGAGTTAACGAATGACGGGAAGATTAAGGTTGTAGGTGTGCAGTCCGGGACTGCTAAGTTGACGGTAAGGTCAAACGACGGCGCGGCGGCGTGGACGAGTGACGTTATTGTGGTGGATAGGCAGAGTCCGGCACTGACACGATATTTGATAAATTCGACTACATTGTATTCTAAGTTGGGCAGTGTGAATATGGGAACTTACTCTGCCGAACAAAAGATAACGATATTGGGTGTAATCGGAAATACCACTGATGGTTGGTACTATGTTACGATTGGAACTAAGACAGGATTTATTCGGCGGAATACTGAACTTACTGAATTTAGTCCGTTTGAAATATATATAAATAATCTCAAAAAGCTTGAGATGCTTATTGAGGAAAGCCGAGCTTTTTATCCTGCGATTCCCGATAATGCCGTTGTCGCAATGAATATACTACGCGGACAAGGCGGTTATACCGGTGTAGATTGGACGTATATTGCAGGCATCACTTATTCTGATATTGCCGTTTATGTAAAGTATGAAGTGCCAACACTGCTTGACTATTTTTCAACAAAAAAGACGTTGGTTACTCCCGGTGGCTCCACTATTGACATTGCACACTTTATGGTAACTCTGAGTGGGCAGTATTATTATACCTCGTTTGATACAGTGCAGTTATCCGGATGGGCAGGTGATTTACAGTCGGTGATTTATGATTTGAAGCGCGAAACATGGAAATCACCGGAAAAAGATAAGAAAGCAATCGCCAAAATATTATGCGGCTCTACATCAACTTCTATGGGTTCACATTTTAAGCTTAGAGATATGATTGCAGATGTTGATGCAAGAAATATTTCCCAACAATATTCAACCTCAACCCGTCTATCGACAATGCTGACCAATTATTATTCAGGTAATGAAAGCCAGCGATATAGCATATTTGTTAACAGTTACGGGGGACTAACTAAACTTGAAGCATTAGCCAATGAATATACATATCCGGAGGACACCGTACTAAAACACTTGATTCTTAGGAAGTATGCAAACTCCGCAGTAACTAACTTCGAATTGTACACGCATATGCCTCCGGATCCACACGCCATTTATCCTGATGAGTCACAAGCGTTAACATACGGGTTTATTGAATTTTTTAAGGAGAAACTAAAATGAAAAAGAAATTAATTGTAGCTTGTGCCGTCGTTGTGTTCATTGCAATGGCTCTACTGGGATATTATGTTGTCATCAGAGTTTTTTATCCGGAAAAGTATATTGCTTATTTAATCGAAAAAGAAATGGGCATTGATCAGTACAACATAACAGCTGAATACGGAGATGTTTTTACAGCAGAATTTGACCATATTGGGCTTCATCCCAATTGGTCAATTGTTGCCGAATTTAATGACGAAATAAGCCAACTATATATGACCTCAAATGTACTTGAGGTTGGAATTGTTGGTGTAATCGATAATGAATATGTCCGCATTTACAGAGTAGGTTCAGAGTGTATTTTTAGAAGAAAATCAGAAAACAATTTTTGTCATTTGACAAAAGATTTTCAGGATGCGGAAGATTTAATACCTATTATAAAGGGTTTGCTTGAAAGCAACAAAGAAATCGAAGAGATTTACGGTTCATTCATTGCGGATTACGAAGCTCCGCACGGATAATTAAGTGAATGGGCAGCGCACGCCAACAAAAATCCGCGAAACTCGCGGATTTTTGTTGTAATGCGGGTATGATTGTGGTAAAGTAAACGGAGCTGGGTCAAACCGTCACGCTCAAAGCCACAGTCGAGCCGGCCGAGGCGGTGCAGACCGTGGCGTGGAGGAGCAGCGACGACACAGTCGCGACGGTGAACCAGGGCGTGGTGACGGCCAAGGGGTACGGCACGGCAACGATTACGGTGTCGTCGGTGGATGATCCAACGATGAAGGCGACGTGTGTGGTCACGTTGCAGAAGCCTGTTGCGGTCAGTGGCGTGAAATTGGCCAATCCAATTGTTGTGTTTATAGGAGATGATACAAAGAATCAAACAATTGTTATTCCTTTAATTTCTCCGGCAAACGCAACATTTCAAACCTTTACTATAAGCGGCATCAACACGGCGTATGCAACCGCGACTATTGATGGAAACAGGATAATTGTTGATGGCAAAAAATCAGGCGTCACAAGTCTGAAAGTCACAACTGATGACCGCGGCTGGTCTGCGACGAGTGATGTTTTTGTTGTAGATAAAGTTAAAGCGTATGATGTGTACACGAAAATTGATACAGCGATGGTTAGCAAACCCAATGACGGCGTGAAAACAGCAATTGCTAAGTTTAGTAAAATTAAAATCATGGGTACAGTGAATGATGAATATTATTTCGTTAATGTTAACGGAAAGATTGGTTTTTTGAGTAAGTTCGGTCAGTGGCTTGACCCGGATGATAGGTTTTACACGTTGATAAATAATCAGAACCAGTTAAGCGATGTGCATTATGGCACGAGGACAATGGACTACAACGGCTGTGAGTTGGTTGCGATACATAATGCGTTTCTTTTGCTGGGGAAACCGTCAAGCATACTTGATATACGTGATACATTTGAAAAGAAAGGAGCATATTGGGTGTTTGGGGAGCTTGGAACAGACCCTGCGTCTATAACATGGTGTTTTGCTACTTACAATGTAAAATACAAAGAAGTGCAAGCACCCCCGGTAGCTGTGAATTGGTATGATTATGCTTCCGTCTTGGATGCTCAAGTACCGGTAGGCGGAGTTGTGATTTTGTCTTTTTGGAATGATTCTTTAAATATTCCAGGTGGGATGTTACACACAATAGCTGCTCAAAAAATAGCTAAAGATACCTATAAAACGTATAACGCCAATGTATCCCAAGGCTCTATTGGTGATATTATTGGGACTGCGGGAAGAGGGGTTTATATTACCGGGTATTATGTGTGGCGATGATTAAAACCAAAACGAAAATAAACTGAATGCGGAGCATATTAAAGGAAAAAACATAATGATTAAAAAGTTATTTGTGATAGTTGCGCTACTGTTTTGCGCGTCGGTATTTTTTTCTTGTGTAAAAGGAAATGATAAACTACCTATTGGCGAGCTTTCGAGCGATGAAAATGATATTCAATGGACGTTTTTTAATCAGGATATATTGATAGCCATTGACGTCCCGCAGGGTGCAAATTTTAATGATAAATTTAGCGGAAGCATTTCAATATCACGCGGATTCGAACAGGAACACGCTTCCAATACAGAGATTACGGTAACACTCACTCAAAACGGTAAAATTACCGTTATAGAAAAGATTGAAAAGAGCAAAACCACAATTGTCTTTAAAGGCACATATGCATTCCGAGAGAATGAGTTATTAAATGTAAAAGCACTTGATGTGAGTAACATCAAGTGGGGTAAGACATGGAATCAATTTTCGGAAATTTCTGAGTTTAGTCTTATCCGATATGATATTACTGTTTTACCTAACGAGCCACCAGATGTGCAATAACACAAAAGGAACAAAATGAAAATTTTTCGTAAGACTATCGCAGGGTTGTTGTTTTTTTCATTGTTAACAATGTCGTCCTGCGATATCAACGCCGGGCGAAGACCATCAAATTACCCGGACACACTTTGGACTGCAACAGCAGACGATATTGTTATAAGTTTTACGGTAACAGAAGAAACAGCTGGATTTCGCGTGTTCTATGGAAGCTTTCAACGCGATAAGGACACCATAGATATTTGCGGCAAATTTGATTACGGTAACGGAGTATATTTCGCCACAACGGAAGCGCTGAAGTATTACTACGACTCAAGCTTTCCTGAAATGAGCAAATACGATATTGATTATAGCGTAACAGCGGCAATATTGTTCGAGGGATATTGTACATATGGCCCAAATGAATTTACTATACAAAAAGCAAGGTGGGGCGAAAGCTACCAGCAATTTCGCGAAATAACCGAGTTGACATTTACGCGAGAGGTTTTGTAGCATCCCATGCGTCTGCAATCGCTGGTCTGCCGGAAAACACCAATGATAAACCCCCACAAAAAAACTATCGTAATTGCAATCATAATATTGCTTCTTCTCGGTTTCGGGGCATGGGGCGTCAGCGCCGCTATAAATGCTTCAAATAAACCGAAGCCTACAGCTTCACCTGAGGTATCACCGCCTCCTGATACGCCTACTCCGACTGTCACGGTCACGTTGCCTGAGGAGATAACACACACCCTTGGCAACACAAACGGGAATATTAACAACGGCGGGTACGTGATTAAAACAGGGAAATATCTGTTTTTTTCTCCGGGGACAACCATAGGCGACACCGTTTACAGACTTGATGTTGAGACAAATTCCGTTACTGTATTTGATAATACGAAAGACAGCCCCGGGCAGCCCGCCACTGATATTAACGGCATCACCGGCAACTTTAATGTTTACAATGACAGAATATATTTTTCTGCGATGAATCCAAACAGGCATCTTGACGGCTTGTACAGCAGCGACTTAGAAGGCGCCGGGCACAGAGAGGAGCAAAACAACAGAAGCTTTGAGTTCCTCGGCAAATTCATAATTGCAGATGGCCGCCTGTATTATTGGTGGGGCTTTGAAAACGCGCCGGACTATATAAGCAGGTTCTCTTTGTCCACAAAGTACAATGCAAGAATTACGGAAACTCAAGACTACTATTTCAGCGTTAATATCACCGCCGACAAGGTGTATTATACTGCTATGAAAAATATTGATCCGGATAAGCACTATGAAGCTAAGGTTGAAAACCTGCGCGCCGGACAAATTTACAGTATGAAGCTTGACGGCAGCGAAGCTGAACAATTGAGTGAGCAGCTTGCGATAAACCTGATCGCGGACGGAGACTGGCTTTACTATATTAACTTCGACACGCTGCGTCTTGAGAAAATGAATATTGACACGTTGCAGGTTGAGGTAATTGGTACAGAAGCTTGCTCCGGCTTCAATATTGCGGACGGCAAAATCTTTTGCGCGGCGGATACGGGAATAAATATCCTCGACTTCGACGGAAAGGTACTGAAGAAATACAAAATAGGCGGTTACCACTGGGACACAAATATAAATGTGATTGATCAATGGATATTCTTCAGACAACCATACGAAGGCACAATCTACCGCATAGACACAGTTACCGATAAGATAGATATGCTGTATGAAGATTCAACCAAGCGCGACAAAAAAATAAAGGCCGGTGACCCGTATGTTGAAATCACGGGCAACGAGGCAGTGTATACAGACCGTCCGACAATAACAGAAATAACAACAAATTACGGTGATGTTTTTGAATTAGAGTATCATGAAGAAAGAGGCGTTACATTTTTACAGCTAA
Source organism: Oscillospiraceae bacterium (assembly GCA_031260605.1). Lineage (GTDB taxonomy): Bacteria > Bacillota > Clostridia > Oscillospirales > Oscillospiraceae > JAIRRO01. The sequence goes on along the minus strand of JAISLF010000013.1, from coordinate 23,747 downwards.
AATCGGCGGATTATCAGACTCCCGCTGGGTTTAAGCTCAGCGCAAATGAAATAACGATAGTCGGAGTGCTGGATAATAACTATGTTCGCATATACAAGGTGGGAAATAACATTATGTTTCGGAGAGAAACCGATGCATATTTTTGGAGACTGGGCAGCGACTTCAAGTATTTGACTGATGCAGGCGCGGCTATCGACCTTGTTCCGTATATAAAGCCGCTGTTTGCAGCTTATCCGGAGCTTGAGGAGATGTATGGCGCATTTGTTGAAGCAAATTAGGCGCAGTCCGGGCAGACGTGGTCGAGGCAGCTGCGCGGCGTTGCCGCAGGTTGTGGGTGCGTAGGTACAGTTGGAAGCACAGCGAAAACACTCTTTGTGTGGGTTGAGCAAAGAAAGCGCGAAAAATCAATATAATTTACGGAGTCTGTTACCAAACAGTTCGCCGGACCTCCTGAATGGGATTCAGGCGCTCTGACGGTTAGAACCCGCTTATCTCCGACAAAACAGAGCAGCACGAACCATACGTTCGTGCTGCTCTGTTTTGTCGGGGCTGATCTCATCGCGGGTTCATCAGAAGACTCGGTAACAAGAAGCGCGACGTATGCAATTTACCTACGCTTTGTGCTACGCGTCCTATACATCACCACAGCTCCTGCGCAGAACGCAACAACGCTCACCGCAACTGAAAGCGACAGCGGCACGATCCGTGCCGCGAATCGCGCTTCAAACGGAAACTGCCCGGCATGGGCAAAAAACGCCGCAGCCTCAGCGTGATAAAACGCGAGGTCAAAGATATTGTCCGGCGGCAGAAACGCGCCGGGTATACGCAGCTTACCGAGTATCAGCGAGAAACACAGCAGCGCCGCCGAGGTTATAATCGCGGCAAAAGCAAACCGCAAAGCGCGTCGGTGCAGCTGCTCTCCCCGCGCGAGCACTGCGCCGTAAATCAGCCGCGACGCGATTATCAGCACAAAAACCAAAGCGACGAGTGCGCACAACACCGCTGACAGCAGCCACAGCGACTGCGCCAGAGCGATAAGCTCACGGTAATCGCGCAGCTCTCCTCGCAGCTCAACACCGCTGATTTTCGCGGCAAGCTCTAAGAGCTGCCCCGCATGCCGCGGCTCTTCTTCGCTGTCTCTTTCAACTAAAAGCAGCGCCGCGGCGGGCGCGTCAATTCCGCTGTCCGAGATAAACACCGTGCTGAGGCTTCTGTCGGCGTAGACGCCGGCTACGGTATAGTTTTTTCCCTCAATTGCAATGGAGTTGCCTTCCGTTACTGCCGAATCAAACAGAACTTTAGCGACAGCCTCAGGCAAAACCGCCTGTCCGTCGCCTGTGAGCCAAGCGCCTGATGTAAACACAAACGGCAGCGAAATACCATACTTGGGCGAGCAGTAGGCGGCGGACGAGGAGACATCTCTGCTCTCAAACGAGACAGTTGCCTGAAACTCAGCGCTGCGCGCACCGTAGCGGTTGACCGAGATTGCCTCAAACGCCGCAGTTTGTGCCATCGTCAGCCCTGTGTCACCGCGCAGCTCAGCGGCGTGGGGCAGCTCGCGATTGATTGCAGAATACTGTATTGCGCACAATACCTGTGCAAGCGCGGCTATGAGTAAAAGTGCCGCCGCAAAAAACGTTCTCTTTTTCATCTGCGCGTCACCCCTAATCTGGCGCGCACTTCGACTATTTCGCCGTCAAACAGCGCCTTTGTCGGGTACGCGGCGACCTCCGCGATTCCAGCGCCGTCGTATTCAATCCGCGCATACTCAAAGTCGCGCGCAAGCTCCGTGACATTAACGCGCTTAACAAAAGTTTCGTTCCCCATCAGCGTGCCGCGCTCCAGAAGCACATAAACATGCGTCCCGTCTTCGTCTTCATACACACAGCTCACAGGTACGCAGGGACCCGCCGGCACAGAAGAGTCCACCAGACTGTTGGCGGCAACCTCTACACGCATTACAGAGGGCGTGAGCAGCCGCGAGACTGTCCGCGACAGCATGGTGGATACCAGCAGAGCCATGAGTAGAAACAGCGAAATGCGCAGTACCGCTCGCTTTAATTTTGACATCTATTCCACCTGCCCCGTATACGTCAGTCCGCGCGTCAGCTCGTCGCGGTAGAACAAGAAAAGCAAAAATCCCGGCAGCAGAGCCAGTACGCCGCAGGCAAACGAAAGGGGGAGATTCTCGCTGTTGAAATACGCCAAAAACACCCCGAGCGGATATTTTGACGTGTCAGACAAAAATGCAACGGGTTGCTCCACCATATTCCATGCGTCTATAAACGACAGAATAATCAGGCTTATTACGCCCGCCCGCGCCACCGGCGCCATAATATCGCACAGGATACGCGGCAGTCCGGCGCCCTCAAGCATAGCCGCCTCAATCAGCTCATCCGGCACGGAGCGGAACACATGCGTCATAAGAAACGCGCCGAACGGCGTAAATATCCCAGCAGCGAGCAGCGGCCACCATGTACCGAGCAACCCTAAATTGCCGAACACAATATAATTCGGCACGAGTACCGCCTGCACGGGCAGCAGCATTAGCACAATCAGCATTATGAAGAGCATCCGTTTTCCGAAAAAGCTGTATTTCGCAAACGCAAAGCCCGCGAGACACGACACCACAAGCTGCCCCAGCACAATCGCGAAGCTCAGTATAAGGCTTATCCAGAATTTCGGCAGAAAATACGGATGACGCAGTAATATCTGATAGTAGCTGTCGAGCGAGAACGTTCCGTCCTTTATAAGCGACCCCAAAAACATATACAGCACGGGAAAGATGACGACAACCATCAATATTCCGCACAGAACTACGCGCAGAAACAGCGCAACACGTGATTTCACAGCTTCGCCTCCCGCTTTGCCTCAAATGTGTACACAAGTGCGGTGATTACGGTGATAGCGCACAGCGTGAATACGGAACCAACGGCGAGCCGCTGATAATTCAGATTTTGCATATTATTGTTTATAAAGTGCGGCAGCATATATATACTGCTGTCAGGGTGGCTGCCGCCGAGGATAAACGCCTCGCGGAAGCTGCGAAAGCAGTTCATCGCCGAGATGACAAACGTAAAAAACAGCGTAGGGACAAGCATCGGAATTGTAATGTCAAGGGTTTTTCTAAGCTCTCCCGCGCCCTCCATATCCGCCGCCTCATACAGCTCATGCGGTATCATCTGCATTCCGGCGAGAAGAAGAACCACGTTGTAGCCTATGCTTTTGAAGATATACAGTCCCAGCATAAACCAAAATGCGGCGCCGGAGCCGAGCCAGTCAGTCGCGGGCAGTCCGAGCAGCATAAGCGCGCGGTTCACGAGTCCCGCGTCCGAGAAGAACAGCGTCGAAACGGTGACAATCGCTGCGACCGGCAGGAACATCGGGAACAATATCACCGAGCGCGCTACCGTCGAACCGAGAAAACGGTGTCTTAAAGTGTGTGCGATGAGAAAGGACAATACCATATTCAGCGTCACGCCAACGACAAAAAACCGCGCAGTATTTCCGAAGGCAAGCCTGAACGCGGGGCTATTAAAGACGCGCGTGTAATTGTATAGCCCCACAAAATTGCCGCCGCCCGCCCCGGTTGTCACAGAATACCTGAGCAGTATTGCAAACGGAAAGATAAAAAACACAATGATACCGGCAAGAAGTGGTGCAAGCAGCGCAAACGCCGTCCGGTTTTTATTAATTCGCATAGTCTGTCACCTCCCTTATTCAGACAAGCTGATTTCCCAGTATTCGCGCATTCGGCGGATAGTATCGTCAAGGTCTATTTCGCCCTCATAATACCGCGTGATAATGTCCGTCACCTCTTTCGGGACGGGATAGCGCGAGGAGACGACTCTCGACCAAAGCCTGTTAAACTGTACTGCGGTCTCCTCAGTCCGCGAAGTGAGGTATCCAAAGTTCTCCCACGCGATTACAGACGCCAGATCAGTGATTGGCGCGGCGCCGGTGGGAGGATTTCTGCGGACCATATTATCGTGGTTGGACAGTCTTATCCGCTCGAAAAACAGCGCGAGGTAGCGCATGGCGTTTAGCTTGTTTGGGCTATTGGCGCGAATCGCGCCGAAGTACGAGACCATGGCGTTGATTCCGACGTCCTCGCCCGGAATTGCATCAAGATACGGCGAATATTCATAGAAAGTCGATGTGAAACGGCTTTCGGTCCAATTCAGAGCGTTTACATCCGCCATTACGGCATAATCCTCCGAAAACAGGTAATCCTCAAAACCGCCGTTAACAGTTTCGGTATAAACCCGGTCAAGCCGCAGCCACCCCTCCTCACGCAGACGTTTTATGTGCTCCGACAGGAATTTGCCTGTCTCTAAAATATCGCGCGTGAGCGCCGTGTCAAGCTCCGCCGTCTCGGCTCCGTAATTAACAAGCGGGCTTTGCGTGTAGTTGTAGGGGTTCAAATAAATTTCATCCGCTCCTGACGCCGCCATTTTCATCGCGCCGGGCGCGGAAAAAACGCGGCGCAGCCCCGCGAGCATATCCGCCGTTCCATAGCTGTCGGATACGCCGAGCTTTTCGTGCGTTATGTCATTAGTAGCAATCGCCGGGAAGCCGAAAGCCAGCGGCATTGTAAACTGCTTTCCGTCAACCTGTCCCGCCGTGAACATAGCGGCGGGGTCGCGGCTCTCATCAATATATACAGTCCCGCTAAACGGATCGGTATACAGTGTCCGCAGGTCACAAAAAAGTCCGCTCCGCATAGCTTTTTCCACGTCAGGGAAAAACCCCTCGAAGTCACGGCCGGGAGATCTCAAAACAAAGAAATCCGGGCCTTTTCCGCTCATAAGCTCCGTGCGCATCTTTTGCCTGACTGTCTCATAGAGCGCACGGTTAACCGCCGGGTCGGGAAGCTCAATCAGCTCAATTTCAACATTCGGATACAGATCGTGGAACACCTGCCAGGGAATCGGATTGCCCAGGTGCCGGGTGAGGGTAACAAGCGCGGCGTCCGCACAAATAACGAGCTTGTCCGTCTCAGCAACAGGCGGTTCCGCCGCGGAGCAGCCGAACAGCGAGAGGATAAATGCCGCAAGCGCGGCGATACAAACACTTCGCTTTCTCACGAAATCGCCTCCTCCGTCTCCGCGTCGAACAGGCGAATTTTGTGCGTATCAACAGCGACGGAAATTTCGCCTTCCGGCTCCGTGTCCGGCGAAACGCGGGCGATTAGCCGCACACCGCCGCTGCCGCCGTGGCGGAGATACAAATACGTCTCGTTGCCCATTAGCTCCGCCGAATCGACCTCCGCGCACAGCACCACATCAGGGTGCGCCGCGACAAAGTCGGCATTTGCGTATATATCCTCCGGACGGACGCCGACTTTTACTGTTTTGCCGATGTATTTCTCCGGTATGGCGGCGTCAGTTGTCAGCATATCGCCGTCTATGTTGATACAAAAGCCGCCCCCGCTGCGCTCAATCACGCCGTCAAGGAAATTCATCTGCGGTGAGCCGATGAAACCGGCGGCAAATATGTTCTTGGGTTTGCCGTACAGCTCTCGCGGCGGCGCAACCTGCTGAATCAGTCCGTCCCGCATAACGATTACGCGGTCGCTCATCGTCATCGCCTCTGTCTGGTCGTGCGTCACGTAGACAAAGGTCGCGCCGAGGCGCTCGTGCAGCTTGCGCAGCTCACCGCGCATAGAGGCACGAAGCTTCGCGTCAAGGTTTGACAGCGGTTCGTCAAATAAAAACGCGGCGGGTTCGCGCACAATTGCGCGCCCGAGCGCGACACGCTGCCGCTCTCCGCCCGACAGCGCCTTGGGGTACCTGTCGAGCAGCGCCCTGATTTCAAGCGTATCGGCGGCGGAACGGACGCGCTCGTCAATCTCGCCTTTCGGCATTTTGCGCAGCCGCAAACCGTAAGAGATGTTTTGAAATACGGTCATATGCGGATAAAGAGCATACGACTGAAAGACCATAGCAATGTCGCGGTTTTTCGGTGGTATCTTATTGACAAGCGTGTCGCCAATGTATATTTCTCCTGACGTAATCTCTTCAAGTCCGGCAATCATACGCAGCGTAGTGGTTTTGCCGCAGCCGGACGGACCGACGAGAATCACAAACTCCCGGTCGGCAATTTCGAGATTGAAGTTCTTAACGGCATGTGTGCCGCCGGGATAAACTTTTGTAACGTCACGAAGTGTGATGCCGGACATGTATATGCCTCCTGAAATTTATCATCAAACCAAAGATGTTCAAAGTCATTCCGATAAGCTGATTTTCCAGTATTCGCTCATTCGGCGAATGGCGTCGTCAAGGTCTATTTCGCCCTCGTAATACAGCATAATAATATCCGTCACCTCTTTCGGTACGGGATAGCGCGAGGAGGAAACGCGCGCCCAAAGCGCGTTCTCCTGCTGTGCAGTAGCTTCGGTAGCCGAAGCCATACGGCCGAGGTTGGTGTTCCAGTTGCGAACAGAGTTCAAATCAGTTATCGCCGCCGCGCCGCTTGGCGGAATTCTGCGAGTGCCGTCGTCGCGGTATTGCGTTCTTGTTTTATTGTATATAAGCGCGAGAAAGCGCATGGCGTTAAGCTTATTCGCACTGCCCGCGCGAATTGCGCCATAGTATGTCACCACGGCGTTAATGGCGCCCTCCTCACCGGGAATCGCGGCAATGCGCGGTGAGTAATCGTAGAAGGTTGATACGAAACGGTTTTCCGTATGGTATAAATCATCGATTCTGCCGAGTACGGCGTAGTCCTCCGAAAACACGTAATCTCCATATCCGCCGGACACTGCCTCGCTGAACACTTGATCGCGGCGCAGCCAGCCGTTTTGGCGCAGCTGCCGCATATGTTCATACAGAAATTTGCCCGTTTCCAACACGTCCCGCGTGAGCGGCGTGTCAATTGTCGCCGTTTCCGATACATAATCAACAATTGGGCGCACCGTATAGTCATAGGGATTAAGGAATACATCATTCGGCGGGGTTTCGATACTTCTTTGCGGATATGCTTCGGTCAGAGCCATTCTCCCCGCGCCGGAGGGCGCAAATAAGCGGCGCAGTCCCGCGAGCACCTCAGCTGTATCGGAGGTATTGCTTACGCCGAGCCTCTCTTGGGACAGCTCATTTGTCATAATCGTTGTAAAATTATAATTCAGCGGCAGCGTCAACTGTTTGCCGTCAATTTGTCCGGCAACGAGCATAGCGGCGGGGTCAAGGCTCTCGTCTACATAAACAGTGCCTGAATAAGGGTCGGTGTACAGTTCGCGCAAGTCGCAAAACAGTCCGCTGCGCATAAACTTTTCCACGTCAGGGAACACTCCCTCAAAATCTCTGCTCGGAGAATTCAAGATGAAAAGGTCTGCTCCGCTTCCGCTCATTAGCTCTATCCGCATTTTTTGTCTGACTGACTCATAGAGCGCTTCGTCAGTCGTCGGGTCAGGAAGCGCAATAAGCTCAACCTCGACATTCGGGTAGAGAATATGAAACGGCTCACCCGTCAGCGGATTCATCAATATCTCAACGTATCCCCGCAGCTCATAGTCATAGCAAATGACGAGCTTGTCAGTTTCTGCGACCGGAGACTTCTGTGCTGTACATGCTGACAATGAAAATATAAGTGCCAAAGACAAGGCAATGCACCAAAACTGATTTTCAGTTGTCGCCATCTTTTTACTCATACCAGGACTATACCAAATCCCGGAGTGAAAGTCAAGATAGATGTTCTGTAAAATGCAGTATTTGCAACGGTTTACGCTGCTTGTTAAATGCTGAGATAAGCTCACACCGCCCCTCCGAATTTCCCCTTGCAATTCTCGCCGAAATATGTTAACATATGCTTAGAATATAAGGCGGCTTGCGCTTTTCTCCGAAAGCAACCTGTTTTTCCGGAGAAAACGGCAAAGCAGCCAAACAACTTGAATTCCACTAACAACATCAACACTATTTTTGTAATTGCAGGAGAACAAAACAATGTCAACACCAAGAGAAAATTTTTTGCGGCTGATGAAAAACGACAATCCGGACTGGCTCGGCGACCCGTGGGGCTGTTTTAACCAAACACCCGGCTTCCGTCCCGTCACGATGGACTGCGTCCAAATGACTCTCGGCAGCGCAAGCCCCGGTCAGGTCGGCGTCAAAAACGCGTGGGGCGTCACGATGGACTTTCCTGAGGGACAGCCCGGCGGAATTCCGCACGTGACAGAGGAAAACAAGGTAATCAAGGACATTACGCACTGGCAGGACTATGTCGTTTTCCCCGACATCAGCAATGTAGACTGGTCCATATTCCCGAAAATGTACCCGAACCTCGAGGAGACGCGCAAAACACACCTCGTTATGGCGCCGTCCTTCACCGGTATGTTCGAGTTTTCGCACTATATGATGGGCTTTTCTGATGCGCTTGAGAACTATCTTATGGAGCCTGAGTCAATGTACGAGCTGCTTTCGGCTTATACTGATTGGAAGATTGAGGCGGTCACGCAGGTTATAGATCATATTAAGCCCGACATTTTGCACTCGCACGACGACTGGGGCAACAAGCTGAACCTTTTCCTGCCGCCGAGAACCTTCCGCGAGATACTAAAGCCGCTGTATGAGCGTTTTTACAGCTATGTAAAGTCGCGCGGAGTGCTTGTTCAGCACCATAACGACTCTGTGTCAGACATTATTGTTGAGGATATGGTCGATATGCACATTGATATGTGGCAGGGACCGATTCCGGGCAATAACTTCGACGCGATGGTTGAAAAGGTCGGCAAAAAGCTGTGCTTTATGGGCGGCTTTGATATGGGCAAGATCGACAAGCCGAATGCCACCGAGGAAGAGGTTAAGGCACACTGCCGTCTGGTTATCGACACATATATGCCGCTCCTGAAGAAGGGCGGCGCGTTTATCCCGTGTATCACAAGCGTTTTCGCGATTCACCCGCAGGTTGACCAGTGGATTGCCGAGGAGCTTGACCGTTACGGCGCGGAGTACGCGGCAAAGAACTTCTAAGAAAAAGCGTCAGCGCCATTCACCATTCTGAGCCTGTACGCACCGGGCATCTTCCGGTGTGTACAGGACTTATATTAAAACAACTTGAAAACGGTTCGCATAATTGAAGCAAAAGACAAGAAAAATTGAACACAGTCCCAAAACCGGTTTGTTTTTCATTCTGCTTTTGCTTTGCGCCTTATCGCTGACCTCTTGTTTTTCAATCGGCATAAAGGCAGAGGATTATTTGAGCGTTCCGCGACTTCCTGATGCGTACTATATGCTCCAGCTGCGGCTGGACGAGGAGTTTGCCGACCTTGAAAAGCTGTATCCGCCCTCCGGCGGAGACAACCGCGCGGCAATTCAGCTCTTTGACATTAATTACGACGGCGTGGACGAGGCGCTCGTTTACTCAAGCCTGCCGGGAGACGATAATCCGCTCAGGATATACCTGTTTGAGTCCCTGCCCAGCGGAGACTACCGCCTTATTGCCAAAAACGAATTTCCCGGCGAGGCGTTTTCCGCCGTCCGCTACCTGAATATCGACGGAGTAGGCTCCTGTGAAATCGGACTTGCGCTTTCCTCCGGCAACACAACAAAGCACCTTGTCGTTCTGAGCCTTATAGACGGCGCGTTTCACACTGTTGTGGAGGACGACTTCACGCTTATTCTGTCGGACGTTTCCGGAACCGCAAACACCGATATGACCGGCTCCGGAAATCAGGATATTGTAACGATTACGCAGACAATGTCTGATTCCGGAACAACCTCCTGTTCTATCGGCTTGCTTTCGGCAGGTGAGGATGGACGGATTGCGCGGCTTGAGTGCGGTATGTCGCCGTTTGAGTCTGTCATTCAGGCAAGACACGGATATTTGTCGGACGGACAGAACGCCGTCTTTATCGACATCAGAACAATAGACGGTCGGTATCAGACAGAGATTTTCACCGTGAAAAACGATTCCGGTACAAACGCCGCTTATTCCGGAACCGATAATCTGTCGCTTGTAAGCATAATACCGCAAAGCCCGGAGGGCGAGGGACTTGAGACGCTTCGCGCCGTCAACATATCCACACAGTCGCTTGCCGGGCACGGACTGCGGCCGCTTGTGCCAATATCCGCGCCTCTGCCGCAGGAGTCTGTATCGACATACTATGAGATTGACTGGTATTCCTACGATTCGCACGGCAGAAAGTCGCTTGTTGTCACCACCTATCACGATACTGACTGGTATTTTGAGGTTCCGCCTGAAATGAGAAGCCGCTTGAATGTCTCGCGCAAGGTCAGCTACTTCGGCGAGACGGAAACAGTGTTCTCCTATCTGGACAGCGGAATAATCGTACCGTTCCTGAAAATACTGATGCTCACAGGTGCGGACAACCGCACGACCGCCATACACGGCGAAAGATTCTTTCTGCTTGAAGACAGAAGCAATGTTTACACCGCCGAAATACTGGACTCTTCTGTTATATCGGAAAGCTATGTTACAGAGCATTTCCATAAGATAACAAGGGAATGGTTTTCATAGTTTTTCCCGGAACAAGGCGCGGGAATAAGATATAGTCATAAAAAATTACGGCACCGGCAGGAACACTTCCTGCAACACATCACCGAAACTATCGGCAAGGAAACAAAAATGGCAAAGAAAATCCTGATACTGGAAGACGAGGAGAGCATCCGCAGCTTTGTTGTGTTCAACCTGCGGCGAATCGGGTATGATACGCTTGAGGCGGAAACCGGAGAGCAGGCCTACGCGCAGTTCGAGAAGAACCAAGACATACAGGTCGCCCTGCTTGACGTTATGCTGCCGGATACAGACGGGTTTGAGGTCTGCCGCCGTCTGCGCGCGCAGTCCCCGTACCTCGGGATAATTATTCTGACGGCAAAGTCGCAGGAGATGGACAAGGTAAACGGACTCATCGTAGGTGCAGACGACTATATTACAAAGCCGTTTTCGCCGGCTGAGCTTAACGCCCGCGTTGACGCGCTCATCCGCCGCACGGATGTGCACTTCCCGAATTCAGACGCGCGCCCCGGCGATGTTATACAGGGCCCGTTCAAGCTCAACAAGCCTAAGCGTCAGGTCGAAAAGAACGGCGTTAAGCTAAGGCTTACCTCAACAGAGTACGCTATCCTAAAGCTGTTTATGGACAATCCGGGCAAGGCGCTTTCACGCGAGGATATTCTTTCGGCCGTTTGGGGACGCGGCTCCGAATCAACAGAGCTGAAGGTTACGGACGTTAATATTCGCCGTCTGCGCCTCAAGATAGAAAACGACCCGACAAACCCGGAGTTCATCACAACCGTTTGGGGCTACGGCTACCAGTGGAATGTGTAGCTCCGCGGATTTGCAGCAATAAGAACCGTATTTTTTCAAAATAGGCGTCTCCATAAAAAAGAAAATCAGCAAAAAAGTTCATATACGCCGTATGCACACGGCGCTGCCCTCCGGGGTTTGGAAGCAGCTTGTTGAAACACTGCACCAAAGCTGGATAAAGCGCAGCATTATCGTTATTTCTGTAACGCTGATGGGCATTTGTATCATTTTTTCGGTCATTATAGGCAATTCCTATTATGCGTCCGTGCGAAACACTCTTATGTCCAAGGCAAAAACCGCCTCGAGCTTTTTTTCGCGCTTTCTGATAGGCACCTACAGCGAGTATTACGACGCCGCGCAAAACTATACAAAGAATTTTGACGATGCGGATAAGCTTGAGCTGCAGTTTATGAACCTGTCCGGCGATATTCTCATCTCCTCAACAGGTCTGACGGCAGGAACAAACGGCGCGACTCCGGACATTCAGCGCGCAATTTCGACTCAGCAACCGGTATACTATATCGGAACGCGCGCGCTGACAAATGAGCGTATCATAGCCGTTTCAACGCCGCTGATTCACCAGAACGGCACGGTTATCGGCATTATCCGATATGTTTCCGGCCTGCGCAAGCTCGACGTTGAGGTTGCGCAGACAGTGCTGACAATATTTATGCTCGGCGTTGTCGTGTTCCTTGTTGTGCTGCTCCTGGAATTTCTGTTTATACGGCAGGTCGCGGCGCCTGTTGTGAAGATAACAAAGCTCTGCAGCAGAATATCCTCCGGAAGCTACGGAACTCAGATTGAGAACCACTACAAGGAAGAGATACACGAGATGGTGGACTCAATTAATGAAATGTCTATGCAGCTCGCGCGCTCCGAAACGGTTCAGACTGAATTCATATCGTCTGTGTCGCATGAGCTGCGTACACCCTTAACCGCGATAACCGGCTGGGGAGAAACGCTTGTATACGGCGAAAATCTTGACGAGGACACGCGGCGCGGCATTGAGATTATCCTGAAGGAAGCTAAGCGGCTGACAAAAATGGTTGAGGATCTGCTCAACTTTACAAGAATGTCTGAGGGACGGTTTGCCCTGCGAATTGAGCAGGTCAGTCTGCCTGAGCTTGTCTGGGAAACAATATCCTCCTATTCGGAGCTTGTCAAAAGCCAGAACATTAAGTTGGAGTACAGCGCGCCGGACGAGGAGCTTCCGCAAATTCCCGCAGACCCCTCGCGTCTGCGGCAGGTATTTATAAACATACTCGATAATGCGACGAAATACGGCAAAAAGCCCTCACCTGACGGGGAGTCAGCCCCTTGCCGGATTGTAGTTTCCGTAGGCTCCGCCGGCGACAGCCAGTTTGTGTCCTTCCGCGATTTCGGCAGCGGCGTGCCCGAAGACGAACTGCAGTTTATCAATCAGAAGTTCTTTAAGGGCAGCAATTTTTCAGAGCGCGGCTCCGGAATCGGTCTGTCCGTTTGCGACGAGATTGTAAGCTTTCACGGCGGCGTTCTGCTGTTTGAGAATATGGACGATGAAGAGGGCGGCTTTGAGGTCACGGTGATTTTGCCGGTGAAGTAGGTGCCGGACAATTGTTTACGTACTTGCGGAGGGGGATTTCCCTGTCGTAACGGTGCCCCCAGCGGGCGGATGAGAATCCGCCCGCTGGGGGCTTTTTTGGGCTTTTTCAGGGTTTCGTTTCTGTAGGGGACGGCGCCCTCAGCGTCCCGTTGTCGCGGTTTCTGCCGGGACTTTCGGCGGACGTAGGGGCGGCAATCTGCAGCCCGGGGGTTGCCAGCGCGGATTCTTCACGGCGCACACCGTAGGGGCGACCGTCTTCGGTCGCCCAGGGTTTGCTTCGCCTTGTGGGTTGGCTTTTACTTGGGTGTAACCGTAGACCTGCGGCGCAGGTTGCTATGTTTGTAATTGTGGCGAAGCTTGGCAGCTTCGTGCAGCAAAGCGCCTACGCGGCGGGCGGTTCCTTTCTTGTCTTGGCAAGAAAGGAACCAAAGAAGCCGCTTTAGGGCTTAGGCGGGTTGCAAAGCTGCAAGTGTAGGTGTCCGTGCGTCCGGATTCGGACAGAATTGCCGATTGACGGGCTTTAGCCCTATGTGCCAGAGGTAAGTGCCGGTGGGTGCCAACCAGAATTTAGCGAAGCCCGCCCGCACCGCGCCCTGCGCTGTATGGCGCGGCAAGCAGTTGCGTGTCCCGACGCGCAAAGCGCGGAGGTAGACGGGCGCACCCGACGCACCCACATAGTAGGGTGCAGTAGTCTGACGCAAGCGTCTGCGGCAAACAAGACAAGGGACGTCGAGTACGCCGTCCCCTATGGAGATTGTTGTGGTAACGGGGCACGCAGTTAAACCGCAAGTTCGCACCCACCGCCACACCACACCTACCCCGACGGGACACGTACCGCATTGCCGCACAATGTGCGGCCGCAATCGTAGCAGTAACACCCTTCCGCTTGGCACCCGACGGCAGTTCGCGACAAGTTACAGCCTTACCTGAGTCTCCAACCCCGCGACAGGCTTAGACCCTGCGTGTGACGCAGCGGAGGCGTTCGCGCATTCCACCGCAATACGTCGCGGGGAAAAGAATAAGCCTTACGCATACACCGCAATTCCCGTATAGAAAAAAGATTGCTTCTTCTAAAGAAGTCGCCCCTTTTTTGGTTACTTTTTTCCGGCGAAGCGGAAAAAAGTAACCGCCGCCGCGCGTAGCGGCACCTCCGCGCACACACCGGCGCCACCGGTGAACAAGTACACCCCCGCAGCAAGCAACCCCCAAACCGCAACAAGTCCCCGGCAAAAAATATAAGCCCCCATTGCAAAACAACAAAAAAAGTGCTATTATAAACCCAAACCACCCCGCCTGCCGCAAGGAGCTAACCACACGTGAAAACAAAAATTGTAATTTGCGCCGGCGGGCAGTCCCGCCGAATGGGCCGCGACAAGGCGGGACTTGACCTTTGCGGCGAGAGTCTGCTTGAGCGCGCCGTGCGCCGGTATAGGACTGAATTTGGTGAAAATCACGTCTTTATTGCATCAGGCGACAGGAGCTACGGCTTTGCGCCGGCCGAAATTCGGGACATTGCGCCCGGCTGCGGGCCGATTTCCGCGCTTCATGCCGCGCTGACCGGATTAGAAGAGCAGTACGCGGGGGTTTTTCTGACCGCCGTCGATATGCCGCTTGCGGAGCCTGCTTTTGCGGCAAGACTGATTCAATTTGCGGAGGAAGCCGGCAGAAAAATCACACTCTGCAAAAACGGCGAGAGCTATGAGACACTGTTTTCGTGGTACGGTGCGGAGCTTCTGCCCGAAATTGAAAGGTGTATGCAGCAGGGACAGTATTCGCTGTTCAGACTGGCAAAAAAGACCGGGTTCGCGGAATTTGCGGCGGAGCAGACGGAAACTCTGCTTAACACAAACACTCCGGAGGAGTTCGGGGAGCTGAAGCGGTCCTACAGCAAAAAATGAAAAAGCCGGATACTGTGCGGTATCCGGCTTTTTTAATGCAGTCAGGACATATACTTCAGCGCAAACGCATCGCGCATTGCGAAATAGCGCGGGTGCTTTCGCCAGCCGTTTCCGGTTGATTCCTGCACTGAAAAATCAATTTGGCAATTCGGCAGTGCGGATTGCAGTTCACGCCGCTGCGCCGCCGGGATTCCGTTGTGTGAAATCCACAGCCGTTCGAGTCGAGTGCACCCTGCAAGCGGCAGCGGTTCTGAAATGCGGTTGTAGCACAGGTTCAGGTCAAGCAGGTTTTGGTTTTCCGCAAGCGGCGAAATGTCTGCGACTCTGTTCATAAACAACTCGACATACTGAAGCTCAGGCAGACCTTTTAACGCGGAAATATCAGTGATTTTATTGTCCGCAAGGATCAGGATTTTCAGATTTTTCAGCTCCGACAAAAAGCCGAGGTCTGAAATCTTGTTGTGTCCGAGGTCGAGCGCCTCAAGGTCACGGCAGTACCGAAGCGCGAAAACCTCGTCGCTTGTCAGGTTGGGCAAATACACGTCCTGGTTTACGGCGGTGGAAAAGGCGACGGAATCCGTGCGCAAGGAGTAAATGTCAAACCGAATCGTCCAGATAAACCGAATTTCGGGATACTTATCCGCGGTTGCGCCGATTTGCGCGTCGGTCAAATTCGTGCCGTCAATATAAACGGTTTTCAGGTGCGGAAAAAACCGCAGAGCGTCCGCAAGCTCCGACGGGTCCGTGATTTCCGCGCCGTCAAGGTTTATTGCCGCTGAATCCGTTTTCGTCGGTCTGCCGCCAAGCGCACAGCTCCAAATCAGGGCAATTTCCGGGAACTCCGCCGCAACAGTTAGCGCCTGTTCCGCCGAAAAAGGCTGCTGCGTCAGGTCAATTTGCGCAATACCCGGCAGATACGGCAGGGCTTGCATAAGCTCCTCAAGGTTAAAGCCTACGCCTGTTATGGTAAGCGAGGTTGCACTGCGTGTGAACGCCGTTTCCGCGACGGTGAATTCCACGTCAAACAGAATATCCGGGAATTCGCGCGACAGCCCGTCCAGCTCCGGCGGCGTAAGTGCGTAAGGCGGGAGTATGACGCGGGTCAGTGCGGGAAACAGCGGCAGCGTGCCTCGCAGCTCGTCTGCTGCAACGGCGTCGCTGTCCGTTAGGTCAAGAAGCTGCGCCGTGCTGTCCGTTAAAACGCCGCAGACGGACGTCTCAAACGAAATACGGCAGTCCGGCAAAAGCGCGGAAAGTGCAAGCAACTCGTCGGGCGTCAGCGCGGTTTTGCCGAGGTCAAGCTCGCGCAGATTCGGAAAGTCCTCCGCAAATGCAATTATTGCAATTTGCGTGGCAGAAAGGTCGAGCGTCTCCGCTTTTTTTCTGTGGCGGACTCCGTCAATCTCCGCAAACTGAGAATAATAGCCGTGAACAGACAGCGCGGCTACTGCCGCGAGCACTGCTACGGCTACTATTATAGTGACAGTTTTTGCAGGTTTATGATGACGCAATGGGTTTATTGCCTCGTAAAAACAGCGTTACCGGGTTTTCTATGCCGCCGTGCCGTGCGGTTTTTTCAGGTACGCAAGCCAGTACATCGCCCCGACAAAGCCGGAGCCGCCTATAATATTGCCGAGCGTTACGGGTATCAGGTTTTTCACAAAAAACGCGCCCCACGTCAGCCCGGAAACATCGCCGCCAAATGCCTCTAAATACTGCGGGAAGCCCTTGGCAAAAAGCCCCGCCGGAACGTAAAACATATTCGCGACGGAGTGCTCATAGCCTGCCGCAACGAAGATAAGTATCGGGAAGAACAGCGCAAGAACCTTGCCGCCGATGTCGTTCGCCGCAAATGTCATCCACACGGCTATGCAGACAAGTATGTTGCACAGTATGCCGCGCGCCGTGCCCGCAAAAAAGCTGAGGTGCACCTTGGCGTTTGCGGTTTTTATCACGGCAGCGCCGAGCGCCCCGTCCGCAAACATATCGAGCGTACCGCCGTAAACCACGAGAGCGGTTATGATAATACTGCCGATAAAGTTGCCTATGTAGACAAGAACCCAGTTGCGCACGAGTTGGCGCAGCTTTTCCTGCCGCTCCAAAACGGGGACGATGACAAGCGTGTTGCCTGTGAAAAGCTCCGCTCCGGCGATTACGCACATTGCAAGACCTGACGGGAACACGCAGCCGGCGATAAGCTTACCCAGCGACGCGTTCGGGATAACGGCGGAGGTTATCGTTGCGCCGACGCCCGCGAGTGCGATAAAAACACCCGCGAGAATCGAAAGGACTATTGTGCGCGTCCAGGGCATACGCAGCTTTGACGCGCCGGTTGCTATGTAGTTTTCTGCTATTTTTTGTGGTGAGTTCAAGGATCTCTCTCCTCTTTTTTCTTGATTGTGATTGGATAAGCTACCTGCAATGAGGTGCAGACAAATAATATTGCGGCGCAAAAGACTGTTTGCACCGCAAAAAAGCTTTTACTATTTTCCCGAAAACGGCAGGTGAAACTCATGGCTGCCCATATTTCCGTAGAAATTATACACCGTGAAATGGACGGCGGCAGAAAACAGCGAGAGCACAAGCAGCTCAGGAACGCGAACAACAGGCGTTCTCGTATACAGCATTCCGAATACGGTGAACAGTGCGCAGATTGTGCCCATAATCAGATTTACGACCGCGAGCACGTGCGGAAGACGTCTGAGCTTCCCAAGGAAAACCACAGCCTGAGAGATTTTAGGTATTTCAAGCTCGCTTTCGAGGAAAACGGCGAGAATCTGCGCGTCGTCATAGTCGGTGAAATTGTCTCTCGGACGGAACCTGTCCCAAACGGTGAGCCTTGTGATTTTGCGCGGCTCAACGCCGAACAGCTCAGGCAGCTTATTCTGCTCTACGGTGAAATCGCGCAGAGAAAAGTAAAAGTTCTCGACAATTCCGCCGATGATGTTCAGCGAACGCGCGACTCGTGAGAGAATCTTGTGCGAAATTCTGAATTGGCACACAATATCGTCATTAATTGCGCCGATCAGCGCGTTCACGGGGATTCCGGAATAGTCAGTTTGGTTGACAATCTTGTTGTGCTGGAAAAACGCCCGCGTTCCGATTGAAACAGTCTGCCCGCCGACAGTCATGCTCAGTCCGTTTTCGTGCATTTTATCGGTGTTTGCGTTGCGGTTGCCCGCACGGTCAAGCGGCGAGTCCAACGCGAGAATCGGCACGCCGCCCTCCTGCATAACGCTGCGGAACTTGCGTCCGGCGGAGCCGCCTGCGGCAATAATGACACTGCCGACATAGGACAGAATCCTGGATTCAGACCAGCGGGGACTCGGGAAAAAATCCAGCTTTGAGATTGACAGCGAAAAGCCCGTTTGCGATTTAGAGGACTTTGTCTGCGCAAGCTGTTGCTCGCTTTGTGTGAGCGGCATAAGCAGTTCATCCGTCACGGCAAGGCCGTCAGCCTTGCTGAGAGTAAAGGCCGCGCCGTAGCCGCCGAGAATCAGATTTGTATCGAGACAAGTTTTTGTTGCAAAGGAAAAAGCGACGGAATACACGAGCGGCGCGGCAAATCCGGCAAAGGCGGCAAGCGTTCCGGCAAAAACGGAGGATGCCGCAAAGGCGCGGGACGGGTTTAATATAGCCGCAAAGGCGGAAATCGCGACGCAGAACAGCAGTATGAACGGGGCAAGCGCGGATTGAAGTCCGCTGCCGTTGTCCTCGCTCATGAGGTTGTAATAAAATTCGGAGGAGGTGCCCGAAACGGTGTGCAGAATAATCGGCGGCGGGTCAGATGAGACACTTCTGCCGAATCTGTCTGTTTTGAACTTTTGCGTTGTTATAAGCGAGCGAACCCGCTTATTTTGGTTTGCAACAAAGCTGCGCAGATTTTTCGCAAGCGCCTGCAGCAGCTTAAACTCGCCGAAATTGCAAAATGCCAGCGCGATTGTGTTTATAACGGAAATCGGCAGCGCCTGCGGCCTTATGCTCACAGAATATACAGTGTATGCGATTCCGGCGGCGTTTGAAAACAGCACTAAGCTTGACCAGGAGAATTTTCCGCGCGATAGCTGCTTGAACGTATCTGTCACCACATCGCGGCTGACGATAAGCGCCAGAAGCTGAAGCACAAGACTTATGATAATGCCGAACGTGTAGTTGTATTTCGGATAAAGCCGCCCCATATCGGCACGCAGAGCAAGGCAGACGACGAGCAGAATGACGGAAAGTGCGCCGGAAACAATAGTTGCGTGCCATATCCTCTGGCTCTTTGAGTGAAGCTCGCGTGACTTTTGCAGAAAATCGGGGACGGCAAAGCTGTCCTTGCCGAAGCTTGCCGAAAGGTCTGATATATCGTCTGACGATGGGTCGTCAGAATCCAGATTGTCGGAGAAAAACTCCTCCTCTCGGGACTTTTCGACGGTTTGCTCAATCCTTCCGCTTACAAGCGGCAAAAATGAGGGGTCTTCAAGCGAGGGAACCTCAGACTCGGCGGGAGTCTGAGCGGCGGCGCTGTTGTTTACAAAGGAAAAATCAGTGCCCGACGACGGTTTTACAGGCCATGCGGCGGACTTTTTATCCTCGCCGAAAAGCGAGGGCTGCTGCAGAACAGCCGCCGGGCTGTCCCCGTCTGAGTTGGCATCTGCCTTAACAACAGACATAATATCAATCAGATTATTGTCGTCTGACGTATCGGCGGCGGGCGGCTCAGCCGTCTTTTCGGGTGCGGTATACGCCTCCGCAGGCATTTCGGCCGTGTCAAGCTCAGCTGTGATAATCGGCTCTTCCAAAGAACGGTCAGCGCCGGTATTTTCGTCAAACAACTCCGCTTCTTCAACAGGAACTCCGGGTGCGTCGCCGCGTGCTGCGGAAAAACGTCCGGTGTTTGCTGATGTGTGCGCCGCCTTTTCCGCTGAGTTTCTGTCGGATAAGGCGTTTGAGCCGTGCCCCTGAAAGCTGCCGTCATAGCCGGGAACGCGCGGGCGCTTTTTTTTCTGCCGCATGTCCGCGAGAACACGGTTTACATACTCACGGTCCTCAGGCGTTGCGTGCCGTTCGGCGGCTTCAAACTCTTCCTCGTCAAAGGTTGAGATAATATCTGTAATAATGGAGGTTTTAACGCCGCCAAGCTCTTCAATCTGTTCCGTGACAGCGGTGAGCAGTGAGCTGCGGTCAAGCTCGTCGTCCTCGGCAAGCTTCTGAACCGGAACCGGCGCTTTGCCGGTGCGGTCGTCTGACGGACGTGCCGACTGGGGCGGGCGCAAGCCGCCGGCTTCGCTCGGGCGAACGGAGTTTTCAAGGCGCCGCGCTGAGGGCGCGGAGTCCGCCGGAGCTGAAGCGCTGTGAGCACCGGGTTGTGCGGGCGCGGACGGGCGCGGCAAAACAGCCCCTCCGGAGGTGCGCGGAGCCGTGCCGCGCGTATTGTTCGGGGAGGAGTATTCGTTCAGCAGATTGTCAAGATAATCGTCCGGGTCGGTCTGCCGTGGTATTGGTTTTTTGTTTTGGTTGTTCAAATAATAAGGCTTTTGTGTAAGAAATCAGTCTGTATATCGAGATTCGCGCCCAAACGCGAAGTTTTTTGCTTATTTGTGCGGGCGTTTCTTAATGAAGCCGCCGCAGTTGCGGAAAAATTCGCTTAGCGCGCGGCTTTTGCGGTCATTTGCCGCAGCGCTTCGTACAGCACAACGCCCGCCGAAACGGAGGCGTTAAGCGAGGAAACAGCGCCTTTCATCGGGATTGACGCGGTAAAGTCGCACTTTTCGAGCACAAGGCGTGAAATTCCGTCTCCCTCCGCGCCAATGACAAACGCGCCGCCGGAGGACAGGTCAGTGTCCCAAATTGTTGCTTCGGCAGAACCCGCAAGTCCGTAAATCCAGACATTTTTTGCCTTTAAGTCGTCAATTGTCTGCGAGAGGTTCGTCACCTGCGCGACCTTCATATGAAATATCGCGCCGGAGGAGGTTTTAGAAACTGCGGCGGTCAGTCCCGCTGAATTGTGCTTTGGTATAATCACGCCGTGCACGCCCGCGCCCTCGGCGGAGCGGATAACCGCGCCGAGATTGTGCGGATCCGTCAGCCCGTCGCAGATTACAATAAAGGGCGGCTCTCCGCGTTTTTCGGACTCGGCTAAGATGTCCTCAACGCCTGAGTATTCGGCGGCGCGGAGCTTTCCGATAACGCCCTGGTGCTTGCCGGAAAAGCCGTTTGAAACGAGAATATCGTCCAGCTTGCGGCTTGCCGCAAAGGAAACGACAATCTTGGCGTCCCGCGCAAGACGCGTGATTTTGCCGGCAGTCGGCGTTGTGTCTTCCTTGGCGATGTACAGCTTTTCGATAGGTGCGCCGGACGCCAGAGCCTCCAGCACGGAATTTTTGCCGAAAACAAGCTCATCCTTGGCTGCTTTTTCGGGTTCGGGCGCGGCAGCCGGGCGCGGACGCGGCGATGTGCGTGAGGAGGGACGGGAGGACGGCGCGCGTCTTGCGTTAGTATACCCGCCGGAAGTCCCCGAAACACGGCCTCTTTGTGCGCCCTGCGCGGTGTATTTGCTTTTTTCTTGTTGATTCGGCATAGTTGTTATGGTTTCCAATGTATTATCAATATAGTCTTTCAATGTGAAAGCAAGCTTTGTTAACGGTTTGCTTTTTGCTTTCATTCATATTTTCGGTGATACTTGCAGCCTTTTTTACTGAAAAACCAATGCAACTCCCGAAAATTCGGGCTGTTTTTCAGTTTGGCTGACGATAAAATCGCGCGGCAAGACAAAACGCATTTCTGCCGCGCGACGTTGGGTGCGCCGACGCGAACAGCTGTGCGCCGGCACACCCTCTGTTAAATTTTTAAGCGAGGTAGCTCTTGAGCGTTTCCGCCGCGTCTGTGCGCTCCCACGGCAGGTCAACATCATCTCTGCCGAAGTGTCCGTAAGCCGCCGTTGCGCCGTAAATCGGACGGCGCAGGTCGAGCCGTGAAATGATACGGCCGGGGCGCATATCGAACTCGCTTTTGACGATGTCGGCGATTTTCTCGTCTGAGAGCACGCCTGTTCCGCGCGTGTCGATAAGCACCGACACAGGCTCCGCAACGCCGATCGCGTAAGCAAGCTCAATTTGGCAGGCGCGCGCAAGACCCGCCGCGACGATGTTCTTTGCGATGTAGCGCGCCATATAGGCCGCCGAGCGGTCCACTTTTGTCGGGTCCTTGCCCGAGAAAGCGCCGCCGCCGTGTCCGGCATAGCCGCCGTATGTATCAACGATAATTTTGCGCCCGGTGAGTCCGGAGTCGCCGACAGGACCGCCGATAACAAAGCGACCTGTGGGGTTGATGAAAATCTTCGTGTCTTTTGTAATAAGCTCTTCGGGGATTATCGGTTTAATGATAACGTCCGTCACTGCCTCGCGAAGGGCTGCCGTCGTAACGTCGGGAGAATGCTGTGTTGAAACGACAATTGCGGGGATAGAGACGATTTTGCCGCCGTCGCCGTACTCAACGGTGACCTGCGTCTTACCGTCCGGGCGGAGAAAATCAAGCTCGCCGCTTTTACGAACCTCAGTGAGGCGGCGCGAAAGGCGGTGCGCGTATGAGATAGGCGCCGGCATAAGCTCCGGTGTTTCATCGCACGCAAAGCCGAACATCATACCCTGGTCGCCCGCGCCGATTTCATCGCCGTTGTCGTAGGCGTTGTTAACGCCCTGCGCAATGTCGGGAGACTGCTTGTCAAGAGCGACGAGGACTGAAATTGAATTGGCGTCAAAGCCGTATTCCGGCTTGTCATAGCCGATTTTGGCGACGGTTGAGCGGACAAGCGCGTTAACATCGACGTTTGCCTGAGACGAAATTTCGCCCATGACGAGTACCAGACCCGTTGTCGTCGCGGTTTCACACGCAACGCGTGAGAGGGGGTCGCCTGCGATCATAGCGTCGAGAACGCCGTCTGAAATTTGATCGCAGATTTTGTCGGGGTGTCCTTCTGTGACGGACTCGGAGGTGAAAATTCGGTTGGACATTATATTTGTCTCCTGTTAGTTTGAATGGGTTTAACACAGAGCAAACCCGTATTATACATTAATGATACTATAACATACTTTGCTTATAAGGTCAACTAAAAAATTTTGGGAAGGTTTTTTGGATTAAGGGGCGCTTTAGGCGGGGATGTTGCTTTGACTTTGGTGCGCACAGCCGTGCACCGTGGTTGCGGAGTTTGTAATAGGGGCGAAGCTGCGCCTCGCCGCACAGCTTTACGCCTACGCGGCGGGCGGTTACTTTCTTGTCTTGGCAAGAAAGGAACCAAAGAAGCCGCTTTTGGGCTTAGGCAGGTTGCGGTACGGCAAGTGTAGGTGTCCGTGCGTTCGAATTTGGACAGAATTGCCGAGTGACGGGCTTTAGCCCTATGTGCCAGAGGTGAGTGCAGGCGGGTGGCAACCGGAATTTGGCGAAGCCAACCCGCACCGCGCCCTGCGCTGTTGCGGTGCGGCAAAATGTTGCGTGTCCCGACGCGCAAAGCGCGGAGGTAGACGAGGGCACCCGACGCACCTACAAAGCAGGGTGCAGTGGTTTTTCGCAAAGTGCGGCGGCAAACCATACAAGGGACGTCGAGGACGCCGTCCCCTACGGAGATTGGGGTGGTAACGGGTGATTGCCTTGAACCGTAAGGTTGCACCCACCGCCACCACAATACCCACCCCGACGGGACACGCACCATATTGCCGCATAACACGCGTCAGCAATCGTAGCAGCAATTACCTTCCGGTTGGCACCCGTAGGCAGTTCGCGGTAGGCTAACGTCTGACCTGAGCACCCAACCTCGCGATAGGCTTCGCCTCTGCGTGCGGCGCAGCGGAGGCGTTCGCCGCTACCACCGCAATACGTCGCGGGGGAAGGCACATCACCCCATTGTCACCACCGCAGTTCCCGTATAGAAAAAAGATTGCTTCTTCTAAAGAAGTCGCCCCTTTTTGGTTACTTTTTCCGGCGAAGCGGAAAAAGTAACCGCCCGCCGCGCAGGCGCTTAGCAG
>JAISLF010000006.1 GCA_031260605.1 Oscillospiraceae bacterium | reverse complement strand
GGGGCCTGAAAGGGGCCTGAAAGGGGCCTGAAAGGGGCCTGAAAGGGGCCTGAAAGGGGCCTGAAAGGGGCCTGAAAGGGGCCTGAAAGGGGCCTGAAAGGGGCCTGAAAGGGGCCTGTGCGGCCCCCTTTTCGTTTTCTCTTCAAAATATTTTTGCGAGGTGAAAACCATGAAGAAGTTAAGAAAGATGCTCGTGTTCGTATTGGCGGCGCTTATGTTGGTCGGAGTGCTGGGCGTTAGTGCAAGTGCGGCGGATAAAACAGGGACGCACTACAACTACTATGATTTGCAAGACGGAGTGTCAAATCCGAAGTACTCAACGGCAACAATTACATACAGCGGATACTATACAGCAAATAACACTATTTACATTACGACAAGCTGTGCGCACAAAATTGCCTCGAACCCAAATTCGATTCGAACAAATATCTACAGCTGGGGTTCGGTACAAAACTACTCTTTTGCAAACGGAAGCATAGGGAAACGTATTCCTTACTATTTTACCGATACTAATGCGTTGTATTTAAATCCAAGAGATAGCAGTTTTAAAGTTAGCACTCTATAACGTCAATTTGTATAACCACACCACCGTGCGCCGGTAACCCCGGCGCACAGCTTTTTACCCAAAGGAGGCACATATGCTGTCCATCAATCACCTGTCTGTAACCTACGGAAAGCGCGAGATTCTCAAAGACGTCTCGGCGGACTTTCCCACAGGCTCTGTTTCTGTAATTCGCGGAAAATCCGGGTCGGGCAAAACCTCTCTGCTGAATGTTTTGGGGCTAATGCAGTCGGCAAAGGATTTTTCTTATACATATAAAAATGAAAACGTCGCGGCTTTTTCCGAGACGCAAAAATCGGAGTTTCGCTTGCGGCATATCGGCTTTGTGTTTCAGCGGAGCAACCTGCTTGAGAATTTGAGCGTGAAAAACAACCTGCTGATTCCTATGCTCGCGGCGGGAATTTCGGAGCAAGCGGCCTCCGCGCGGGCTGACGAGCTTTTGTCCTTTGTCGGCCTGTCCGAGCTTTCCGGCGACTTTCCCGATACGCTTTCCGGCGGAGAGGAGCAGCGCCTTGCCGTTGCCCGCGCAATGGCAAACGACGCGGACATTATCCTTGCTGACGAGCCGACCGCCGCGCTTGACAACGAAAATACCTCGGATGTGCTTGCGCTGTTGCAAAGATTAGCGCACGAAATGGGCAAGGCCGTTATTATCGTGTCGCACGACGACAAGGTTGCGGAACACGCCGATTTGCTGTATGAAATCCGCGAGCAGGGACTTGCGGCCTCCGGCGAGGCGAACAAAGGCGCGGCTGTTTCTGAAAAAAAGCTTACCCTGCCGCAAAAAGGACGCTTTCGGCGGTTTATCCGGTTTTACAACAGCAAGAGAATAGGCGACAAGTGGCTGCAGCGTGTGTTTACGCTGATAACGGCGGCTGTCACGGCCTTTGTTATACTGACCGTTAGTATATATGGAAACTTGAAATTGAAGATGGCAAGCCTTGAGGATGTTGTCACACATAAAGCGATTTATTTAGTTAATTCAAATTTAGATAATGGTTACTCTGCGGAAGATGGTGGCGGCTACTTTGTTTCACAGGATGGGGAAAACTATCCGTCTATAGCACAAGATAAAATTAATCTGATAAAAGCAATTGAGGGTGTAGAGACAGTTTTTCCTCGCTACAGCCTTGTTTCTTGGAGCGACGACGCAGGGTTCTTCCTCGGGATAGACCCCGAACACAAATATAATTTCTATATGGAGCCGCCGGGAGAAGCTTCTTTAATCCTTCGTGACGACAACGGAAATACACTATTTGAAAAAGAGTTTCCGAAAGACTTAGGGGATGAGTGGACGGGTATGGATTTTCACCATTATGGTGTGGAGGCGCTTTATCCGGGACTTAACATTACACCAGCTCTTGAGTACGGAGAGATTTCAGATGAGCAGGAGGCACTCTATATTACTACGACGTTGGCAATGCAGATGACACAAGACCCGAGAGAGACCATTGGTAAAGAACTGATAATGAGGGTCTTGGTACCTACAAAGTCTTACCGGACGGACCGTTTAGGGGCATACAACGGCGATGCTTCAGTATACAAATTAATTGAAGTCACAGGCATTATTCGAGGTGTAATAGGAGATTTTTATGAATCCCGCCTAACCGCAAACTTTTGTGCGCCCTATCTTGTTTATATGCCGTATAAACGCTTTTCGGGAATCATAGAAGCAAATAAAGACATGAATCTTTTGCGGTACACCGAGCCGAGTCAGGCGACTGAAATTGAGTTGATGCCGTCAGCACTGATGATTTTTGCAAGTGATTATTCGCTTGTTCCGGAAATTGCCGAAAAGCTTAGAAATTTATGGCCGGGATTTCTGGTGTCGTATGACATTGGGGATAATGCGCAGTTACAGTTGTTTATTGATGAAATCGAGAGCGGCTATATTACGGCAGCTGTTTCGTTAGTTGCGGCTGTGGTAGTATTGTTCGGGTTCGTTTATTTTTTACGAAGCCGCACACGCAAAAAAGAAATCGGTATACTAAAGGCGATGGGACTATCGAAACAGCGCGTCGTATTGCTGACATTGGACAACATTATAAAGTCGGCGCTTGGTGCTTTTTTGGGATCGGTTGTATTTGCGCTTGTTGCACAAACAATCAGCAATGGCGCTGAGTTTACTCAAGCTTGGTTTAACATCGGCGCGCTGTCTATCGCGGTAGGGTTTGCGGTGTCCGTGCTTGTGACTGTCGCGGCGGGTATCTTCCCGATAATCTCCGCCTCGCGCGTTGACCCGGTCGAGGCGATACGCAGAATCAACAAATAGCCCCCCCGCACAAAAAACCGCAGTCCCAAGACTGCGGTTTTTCGTATAATCAGCGGCGCCTACAGCACCTCGTTCATGCTCCCGGTGCGGTACCCAAGCAGATCCAGGCTCACGTATGTAAACCCAATCGCGCGGAGCTTAATGTGTACCCGCTCGCGCAAGCCCGCGTCTGCAAGCAGGGCAAAGCCCTCCGCGTCTGTTTCAATCCGCGCAAGCGTGCCGTGTATGCGCACGCGCACCTGGAGAAAGCCGGAGTCAAGCAAAAACTGCTCGGCGAGGTCCACCATACGGAGCTTTTCCTCGGTAATCTCGTCTCCGTAAGGAAAGCGCGACGACAGACACGCAAAGGATTGCTTGTCCCAAGTAGGCAGCTTCATTTGGCGCGACAGCTCGCGGATTTCGGCTTTAGTCAGCCCCGCCGCGCGCAGCGGACTCAGCGCGTGCGCCTCGGCGACGGCGATAAGCCCCGGGCGGTAGTCGCCGTCATCGTCGAGATTCGAGCCTTCCGCCACGTTCTTAAAGCCGAGCTGCTTCGTCACGTCCCAAATTTTTGAAAACAGTTCACTTTTGCAGAGATAGCAGCGGTTTTTCGGGTTGTGCGAAAAGCCCTCGATTTCAAGCTCCTCTGACTCGACGACGACGTGACGTATGCCGCGCTCGCGGCAAAAGTCCGCCGCCGCGTCCAGTTCGCGCTTTGGAAACGAGCAGGAACGCGCCGTCACGGCAGCCACGCGGTCGCCGAGAACGTCGTGTGCGACGGTGAGCAGAAACGTCGAGTCCACACCGGAGGAAAAGGCGACGGTGAGGCTTTCCGCCTCGGCGAGGTGCGCTTTAAGCGCAGCAAGCTTAGCCTCAAGCTCCGCCTGCGGCGTTGTGCAGATGTATTCCGGCATTTTTCAGTTACTCCGCCGCGTCGTAGCCCTGTTCTTCAATTGCGGCGACAATTGCCTGTGCCGAAACCGCCGCGTCGTTATATGTAACGTCCGCCGTGCCCGCGTCAAGCGACACCGTGACGGCGTTAACGCCCGCGAGCGCGGAAACCGCGTCTGTCACGGCCTTTTGGCAGTGACTGCAGGACATTCCTTCTACCTTAAATAAATGCTGTGCCATTTTGTGTTCTCCTTTGTTTTACAGATTAATCATATATGACTGATCTGAGCTTTGCTGACTTGCGTAGTCAACCAAATCCGCAATTGTTATGCCGCTCAGAACCGCTTCAACAGAAGCGTCAAGCTTGTTCCAGACCACGTCGCGCAGCGTCGTCTCAATTTCCGGTGCATTTGCGCCTGTCGTCTGGTCAAATTCCTCGAAAAGCGCGTTTTCGACGAGCTGCAGCACGTCAAGCGCCGTAATTTCGCTGAGACCGCGTGCGAGATGATAGCCGCCGCGTGAGCCTTTTGTTGAGACTAATACGTTGCCTTTTTTTAAGAGAGCGATTGCCTGCTCAAGAAAAATCTTTGATATGCCGAGCCTGTCCGATACGCTGACGACAGAAACAAGCTCTCCGTTTTGGGACTGCCGCGCAATCTCAATAACCGCCGCGAGCGCGTAGCGCCCCTTTGCCGAAACCCTCATTACAGCACCTCCGCAACAGCTTCAATCTCAACCAAAACGCCCTTTGGCAGGGCGGACACCTCAACGCACGAGCGGGCGGGCTTTGCGTCCCCGGTAAAGTATCGCGCGTATACCTCGTTAAACGAGGCAAACTCCGCCATATCGCGGATAAAGCACGTGGTTTTCACAACAGAGGAAAGTGCAGCGCCCGCAGCCGTCAGCACCGCCGAGAGGTTTTTCAGAACCGTATCAGTCTGCTCGGCGATAGTCGCCCCGGCAACCTCACCCGTTGTCGGATCCACCGGTATTTGCCCGGAGGTGTATACAAGCCCGCCGGTTGCCGCTGCCTGTGAGTACGGGCCTATTGCGGCGGGGGCGTCTTTTGTCTCAATTACTTTCATTTCGTTGAATTAATCTCCTGAAAATTCTTTTTCTAACCGTATTAAAGCGTCGTTCAGCACGGATCTCGGGCAGGCGGCGTTTATTCGCTGAAAGCCCGCTCCCGTCTCGCCGAACATTGGTCCGCTGTCCAGCCAAAGCTTTGCGCCCTGTACAATTCTTGCGTCCAGCTCGTCCTGCGTCAGTCCGAGCCGCGAAAAATCCAGCCAGAGAAGATATGTCCCCTCCGGGTGGACAAGCGTGAGCTTTGGCAGACGCGCCGCAATAAAGCTCTCCGCATAGTCGATATTGCCTTTCAGGTAAGAAAGCAGCGCCGAGAGCCATTCGCCGCCCTTTTCGTACGCTGCGCGGCAGGCGGCAAGCCCGACAGTGTTCAGCTGGCTGTACCCGCTGCGGTCAAGCTCGTCGCGGAATTTGCGGCGCAAGTCGGCGTTTTTGATAAAAATGTTCGACACCTGCAAGCCCGCTAAATTAAAGGTCTTGCTGGGCGCCGTTGCGATAACTGCGTCGTCGTCGATTGTGCCGAAGCAGATGTGGCGTGTATCGCCGAACGTGAAGTCGCAGTGAATTTCGTCCGACACGACGATGACATTATGACGCTTGCAAATGTCAGACAGCTGCCGCAGTTCCCCCTCTGTCCAGACTCTGCCGACGGGGTTGTGCGGACTGCACAGCAGAAACAACTTAACGGCGTTCTCCGTGATTTTGCGCTCGAATTCGGCAAAGTCAATGCTGTATGCGCCGCCGGAATACACAAGCGGTGCTTCGATAAGCTTCCTGTTATTGTCCCGCACTACCTCGAAAAACGGATAGTACACGGGCGGCTGAATTAGCACAGCGTCGCCCTCCCGTGTGAACGCCCGCACCGTCTGAGCAAGAGCGAAAACAACGCCGGGGGACTTTACGATAGCCGGTCTTTCGGCGGTGAAGCCGTACCGCTCGGAAAACCAGCGCGACACTGCCTCGTAATAGTCGGACTTTGCCTCGGTATATCCGAAAATTCCGTGAGCAACGGTTTTTTGCAGTTCCTCAAGGATTTCCGGAGCCGTTGGAAAGTCCATATCCGCGACCCACATCGGGAGCAGCCCCTCCGGCTTTTTGCGCTCGCGCGCAAAGTCGAACTTCAGGCTGTCGGTGCCCGTACGGTCTGTAATTTTGTCGAAATTGTAGGTCATAGTGTGTTTGAGGAAACCTGTGAGGTGCGGGTTACCGCAGCGCCTGCGCAAGATCCGCAATCAAATCCTCTGCCGCTTCAATGCCCACAGACAGCCGTAGGAGCTTGCCGTCTATCCCGCGGGCGAGCCGGTCTGCCTCAGGCACATCGGCGTGCGTTTGCGTTACGGGGTAGGTTATCAGCGACTCAACGCCGCCGAGACTTTCGGCGAAAAGTATCAGCTCAACGCGCTCAAGCACGGCGCGGGCGGTTTGCTCACTGTCTATCGTAAAGGTAATCATCGAGCCGAAGCCGCGCGCCTGACGCGCCGAGATTTCGCGCCCCTCATGCTCCGGCAGACCGACAAAGTACACCTTTGTGACCTTTGGCTGCGTTTTCAGCCAGCTTGCGATTGCAATCGCGTTTGCCTGCGCCTTTTCCATGCGGATTGCGAGTGTTTTTATTCCGCGCGTGACCAAGAACGCGTCAAACGGCGAGAGTACCGCGCCGGAGGTTTTCTGTATGAAGCGCAGGTGCTCGTCCAGCTCCGCGTTTGCCGCGACGAGAAAGCCGCTCAGCGTGTCGTTATGTCCGGCGAGGTATTTTGTGCCGGAATGAACGATAATGTCCGCCCCAAGCGCAATCGGGTTGCAGAAATACGGCGTTAAAAACGTATTGTCGCAAATCAGGAGAATATCGCGTCCCGCGATAAGCTTTTTTGCGGCGGCGATGTCCGTCACCTTCATCATCGGGTTTGTCGGGCTTTCGATAAACAGCGCCTTTGTTTTCTCGGAAAGCACACGTTCTACTTGACTTAAGTCGGACGTATCTATATAATGGATGACAATACCGTTCTTTTTTGACAGATTGTCAAACAGGCGTATAGACCCGCCGTAAAGGTCGTCTGTCGCGATGATTTCGTCTCCCGGGGAGAACAGCTCCATAAGCGTCGCGATTGCCGCCATACCGGAGGAAAAGGCAAGCGCGCCGAAGCCGCCCTCAAGTGAGGCTACGAGCTTTTCAACGTGCTCGCGCGTCGGATTCTGTGAGCGGGTGTAGTCGTACCCGGTGCTTTGACCTACGCCGGGGTGGGCAAAGGTTGCTGACTGGTAGATCGGCACAGTGACCGTGCCGGTCGCGGTTGTGTTATCACGCGCAGCGTGAATACAGGCGGTATCGGGCTTCATAAAAACATCCTGAAAAATTTTTTTTGAAAATTGCAAAAAAAGGCTTGACAAACTGAAAACGAAAGCATATAATACAAATATAACATATCGGTTAAGTATATTATTACTGTCCGAGCAACCAATACATATACGAAAACTATCTTTTAATTAATATAACAGGAGAATCACAAAATGTCAAGAGTTTATAACAGCCTCACCGAATTAATCGGTAAAACGCCTTTGCTTGCCCTCAACGGGTACAGCAAGAAGAACGACCTCGGTGCAACCGTCGTCGGAAAGCTTGAGTATTTCAATCCGGCCGGATCTGTCAAAGACAGAATCGCGCTTGCAATGATTGATGATGCCGAAAAGAGCGGCAAGCTCACACCCGGCGCAACAATCATCGAGCCGACCTCCGGCAACACCGGTATCGGTCTTGCGTCAGTCGCAGCGGCACGCGGATACAAAATCATCCTCACAATGCCAGAGACGATGTCCATTGAGCGCCGCAAGCTGCTTGCCGCATACGGTGCGGAGCTTGTTTTGACGGAAGGCTCTAAGGGAATGAAGGGCGCGATTGCAAAGGCGGAAGAGCTTGCCGCCGAAACGCCGAATTCGTATATCCCCGGTCAGTTCGTTAACCCCGCAAACCCGCAGGTTCACCGCGAGACGACAGGCCCCGAAATTTGGGACGACACAGACGGAAAGATTGACATTCTCGTTTCCGGTATCGGAACAGGCGGAACAATCACAGGCGCGGGCGAATACCTGAAGTCTAAGAATGCAAACGTCAAAATCGTCGCCGTTGAGCCTTTCGACAGCCCGGTTCTTTCAGAGGGCCGCCCCGGACCGCACAAAATCCAGGGTATCGGCGCGGGCTTCGTGCCTGACACGCTGAACACGCTGGTCTACGACGAAATCATCACAGTAAAGAACGAAGACGCTTTCTCTGCGGGACGCGCGGTTGCGCTCACCGAGGGTCTGCTTATCGGAATTTCCTCAGGCGCCGCGATTTACGCCGCCACACAGCTTGCACAGCGCCCGGAGAACAAGGGCAAGGTTATTGTCGCAATCCTCCCGGATACAGGCGAGCGTTACCTGTCCACCGCTCTGTTCGCAGACTAATTATTGCGTGCTGACGCAAAGCCGCGCGTTTCGGTTTACGTCAGCACAGTACAGCTATTCCTATACATACTACTCCTCCTCCTTATAAAAGCACAAAAGCCCGCCGAAGGCTCCCTTTTTTATAGCTGTTCCACTTCAAAACCGAACCGTTTTCAAGTGGTTTGACTACATACTTACTTTGAGTAATTCTCGCGGCTTCTGATGTACAGCTCCTCGCGGAACGCGGGCGTCAGGTACTGTGCGCCGTAGAGGTTGAACATAGACGGCTTGCCCGGCTGTGCAAAATGGTCGGCGAACTCGCGGGCATATTTGCGCTGCTCGTCCTCAGGCAGCTTGTCAAAATTCTCAGGCAGGCCCTGCGGCGTGACCGCGATTATGATTTTCTCGCCGTAGTCGTCATAGATTTTGTACGCGTCGTTCATTGCCTGCGGACCCCACGCGTCCCACCCTGCCTTGATCATATTCGGAACCTGCTTGTACAGCTGACCGCAGGAGTGCAGCTCGCAGAAAATGCCCTTTGCGTGCAGGTGATCCGTTATGCGCTTCATATAAGGCACAATCATTTCCTCGGCAATCGCGGGGGAGAAGAACGTCTCTTTCTGGCTGCCCCAATCGTCGTGGAAATAAACCGCGCTGATATTGTCAAAGGTGGACAGGTATTTGTCAAAAATCTGAATATACAGTTCTGTTAGCTTGTCAAAAAACTCGTGCACATCTGCCTGGCTGTCCTCGTCGAAGATTGCCAGAATCGCGCCCTCGAAGTCCAGAAGAGAAATAAGACGCTCGTAAAAGCCCGTCTGGAACCAAACGATGTTGAAGTTTTCCGGCGTGAGGTATGTGCCGTTGTTTGCCTTGGCGGCGCCCTCCCAGTCCCATTTTTCAATGTCGGGGAACACAACCTTTTCTTTCCACTCGGAAATATCGTCTAAAAACGGCTTTCCGGGGCGAACCATACTGCCGCCGACCTGCGCGACATATTCCCACTGCACGCCGAACATATCGGGTCCGCCGCCCTCTGTGTTCGCGTCAAACGGACGCGCCTCAAAACAGAACGCGCGGGCGACATTGTCCGGAATGACGCGCGGAGTGAACATACGGAACTCCGCGTGCTCAAGAACCTGCCACAGCGGCTTGCGCTGAAACAGAGCGGCGACACCGTCATGCGTGTTAACGGGTGTTTTGAAGAACTTCAAGGCGGGATTGAACCCAAAAGCGGGCGTTTCGTATACGACCTCAAGTTCAGCTTTGTCGAATTTCGGGATGGACATTTTTTTCTCCTTATCGGTTACAATTATTTTTTTGATGAGATTAGGGGGGGCGGCAGCTTTGCGGTTTGCTTTTATTCCGGGGCTGCGGCGCAGGGTGCCGGTATTTGGCTGGATTTTGCCTTTTTCAGGGCTTAGCTCCTGTAGGGGACGCTGCCCTCAGCGTCCCTTGTTTTGGAGTTGCCGAGACTTTTTTGTCGGGGTAGGGGAGGCAACCTGCCGCCCGGGGTTTGCTTCGCCGTTTAGGTTCTGCTTTTATTCTGGTGCAAGCGTGTTTCCTGCGGCGCAGGGTGCGGAGTTTGTAATTGCGGCGAAGCATC
Organism: Oscillospiraceae bacterium; assembly: GCA_031260605.1. Lineage (GTDB taxonomy): Bacteria > Bacillota > Clostridia > Oscillospirales > Oscillospiraceae > JAIRRO01. Next base: position 6,678 of record JAISLF010000006.1, on the reverse strand, counting down.
GCCTCGCCGCGCAGCAAAGCGCCTGCGCGGCGGGCGGTTACTTTTTCCGCTTCGCCGGAAAAAGTAACCAAAAAGGGGCGACTTCTTTAGAAGAAGCAATCTTGTTTTTATACGGGAACTGCAGTGGTGACAATGCAGAGTGTGCCTTTCCACGCGACGTATTGCGGTGGTTGGGGCAAACGCTTCCGCACCGCCGCACGCAGGGGCGAAGCCTGTCGCGGGGTTGGTGACTCGGGTAAGGCAGTTACTTTCCGCAAGCTGCCTACGGGTGCCAACCGGAAGGTAATTGCTGCTACGATTGCTGCCGCACATTGTGCGGCAATGTGGTGCGTCTCCCGGCGCGGCGAGATTGCTGTTGCGGTAGGTGCAAACTTACGGTTCAAGGCAATGCCCCGTTACCGCAACAATCTCCGTAGGGGACGACGTCCTCGACGTCCCTTGTTTGGTTTGCCGCCGCATTTTGCGTCGTACCACTGCACCCTGCTATGTGGGTGCGTCGGGTGCGTCCGTCTACCTCCGCGCTTTGCGCGTCGGGACACGCAACTGCTTGCCGCACCACACAGCGCAGGGCGCGGTGCGGGCGGGCTTCGCCAAATTCTGGTTGCCACCCGCCGGCACCTACTGCCTGCACACAGGGCTAAAGCCCGTCACTCGGCAATTCTGTCAGGGTTCGGACGTGCGGACACGTACACTTGCAGCACCGCAACCCGCCTAAGCCCAAAAGCGGCTTCTTTGGTTCCTTTCTTGCCAAGACAAGAAAGGAACCGCCCGCCGCGTAGGCGTAAAGCAGTGCGGCGAGGCGCAGCTTCGCCATACTTACAAACTCCGCAACCCCGGCGCACGGCTGTACGCACCCACATTAAACAAACCCAGCCTAAATGCTTACCTCAAAGTCAAAAGCAGAGAGGCGAGGCGCAGCTTCGCCAAAGACCCGAAAATACCACTTGAATTTATACACCAAATGTGCTATTATAAAAATGCTGTGCGCGTTTGATTGCGCTCGGGAGCAAAATCAGCGTTTTTCATATTATATATCAGTACAAATGAATTGTAAATACCAAATTTATAATTATTTCGAGGTCATGCGATGGCTTTTATTGTAAAAAAATTCGGCGGAAGCTCGGTTTCAGACGCGCAGAGGATTCAGCGCGTTGCGGGAATCATAGCGGAGGACTACCGGGCAGGGCATAAAATCATTGCGGTTTTGTCCGCGCAGGGCGACACAACGGACGACCTTATCGAAAAGGCGGCGGAGCTGTCAGCCACGCCGCCCAAGCGCGAAATGGACGTGCTCTTGTCCTCAGGCGAGAGAATTTCCGTTGCTCTTATGGCGATTGCGCTTGAAAAAATGGGACTTCCGGCAATCAGCCTTACGGGGCGGCAGGCGGGAATCTTAACAAGCGCGGATTACTCCGCCGCAAAGATTGAGAAGATTGAGGGCTCCCGTATTTTGCGTGAGCTGGACAACGGCAGAATCGTTATTGTCGCGGGATTTCAGGGAATGGACAAGTACGACGATGTGACGACGCTCGGACGCGGGGGCTCGGACACGACGGCGGTTGCGATTGCGGCGGCGTTGCACGCAGACCGGTGTCAGATATACACAGACGTAGACGGCGTGTATACGGCGGACCCGCGCAAGGTGCCGGACGCGCGCAAGCTTGAGGAGATTACATATGACGAGATGCTGGAGCTTGCCTCACTCGGCGCGCAGGTGCTGCACAACAGAAGCGTACAGATGGGAAAACGCTACGGAGTTGAAATAGAAGTTCTTTCGAGCTTTACGCCGGGAGTGCCCGGCACAATCGTAAAAGGAGCCGCAAAAATGGAGAAAACAAAAATTTCAGGCGTTGCAAAGGACACAGACACCGCCAGAATCGCCGTTATGGGACTTGCGGACGCGCCGGGCATTGCTTTTCGCGTCTTTAACGAAATCGCAAGAGCCGGGATAAACGTGGATATTATCCTCCAGTCCATCGGACGCGACGGAACAAAGGACATAAGCTTTACGGTGCCGCGCGAGAGTCTTCAGGCGGCAGTTTCGGCGCTTGAAAAGAAGAAGAGTGAGCTGAACTTTTCGGGAATCGACACGAATGACGAGGTTGCAAAGGTGTCAATCGTCGGCGCTGGGATGATGAGCGCTTCCGGCATTGCGGCGATGATGTTTGAGGCGCTGTACGACGCGAAGGTGAACATCAATATGATTGCAACGAGCGAGATTAAAATTTCCGTTTTGGTCAAGGAGGCGGACGCGGACAGAGCCGTCTCCGCGATTCACAGAAAGTTTTTTGATGAATAATCCGGGGTTAACATAACTCCTTGGACTACACACGTTTTTTCAAAACAAAAGAGGACTTTTTCGCCGGCTCGTACGACGTTGCGGTTATCGGCGCGGGTCACGCGGGGGCGGAAGCCGCGCTTATCTCCGCGTATCTCGGCGCGAAAACCGTTTGCTTTACGGTGAATCTCGATGCGGCGGGGAATATGCCCTGCAACCCCGCAATCGGCGGCACCGGCAAGGGTCATCTTGTCCGCGAGTTAGACGCGCTCGGCGGCGCTATGGCGCACTTTGCGGACTCCGCCGCCCTGCAATACAGAACGCTAAATCGCGGCAAGGGCGCCGCCGTGCACTCGCTGCGCGTGCAGTGTGACAGGACGCGCTACCGCGAGACGGTCAAGCTTGCGCTTGAATCGCGGGAAAATCTTGACTTCAAGCAGGCGGAGATTACGGATATTTTTGCGGAAAACGGCCGCGTCGCCGCAATCCGAACCTATGGCGGTGCTGTGTATGCTGTGCGCAGTGTTGTCGTCGCTACGGGGACGTTTTTGGAGGGCAGGACGATAACCGGCGCAAGCATAAGAAGCGGCGGACCGGACGGAATGTTCGCCGCAATCGGACTGTCGGGCAGCCTTGCCGCGCTCGGAGTCGCGCTCCGGCGGTTTAAGACGGGCACGCCGCCGCGAGTGAACGCGAATTCGGCTGACTTTTCCAAAATGGCGGAGCAGCCGGGAGACGACGACCCGCAGCCCTGCTCGTTTACGGCGCATACGATCCCGGAGAACCGCACCGTTTGCCACCTGACCTACACCAACGAAAAAACACACGCGATTATCCGCGAGAACCTGCACCGTTCGCCGCTTTACGGCGGCGTTATCGAGGGAACGGGTCCGCGCTACTGCCCCAGCATAGAGGACAAGGTAGTTCGCTTTGCGGACAAGCCCCGGCATCAGATTTTTGTTGAGCCTATGGGCGAGAGCACGCTGGAGCTTTACATTCAGGGCTTTTCGTCCTCTATGCCGGAGGACGTGCAGATAAAAATGCTGAGAACTCTACCGGGACTTGAGCGCGCGGAGCTTCAGCGCCCGGCTTACGCCATCGAATACGATTGCTGCGACCCGACGCAGCTTACGGCGACGCTTGAATTTAAGGCAATTCCTGGGCTTTACGGCGCGGGGCAGTTTAACGGCTCCTCCGGCTACGAGGAGGCGGCGGTTCAGGGCTTTGTAGCGGGAGCTAACGCCGCGCTGTCCGTTCTCGGACGCGAGCCGCTGATTATCTCCCGCGCGGACGGGTATATCGGCGTTTTGATTGACGACCTTGTGACAAAAGGCACAAACGAGCCGTACAGAATTATGACGAGCCGCACGGAATTCCGACTGTACCACCGTCAGGACAACGCGGATCTGCGCCTGTCTGAAATCGCCGCGCGGGCGGGAACAATCACAGAGGAGCGGCGCCGCGCGGTTGCGCAAAAATACGCGGCGGTGGACGGCGAGCTTGCGCGGCTCGGTAAGTGCTTTGTGCCGCCGTCCGACGAGTTGAACGCGATTCTCGCTGCGGCGGGGGAGACGGGCGTTACAACGGGCGTGTCGCTGTTGTTGCTTTTGCGGCGGCCAAGCGTGACGTATAACGCTCTCGCGGCGTTGGATACAGACCGTCCGCGCCTTTCGCGGGAGATTGCCGAAAGCGTTGAAATTACCGTGAAATATGAGGGGTATATTGAGCGGCAGAAAAAGCAGATTGAGCAGTTTCGAAAGCTCGAGAGCTATCCGCTGCCGCAGGATTTGGACTATGCCGCGATAAAGGGCCTTCGGCTTGAGGCGCGACAGAAGCTTGCGCAGATAAAGCCCGTCAGTCTCGGTCAGGCAATGCGCGTTTCGGGCGTGTCCCCGGCGGACAGCGCCGTTTTAATGATATTTCTAAAGCAAAGGGGTAACAAAGCCGATGTTTGAGCATTTTGCAACAGGAAATTCGCTGCCGGAGGCCTACCACAACGCGCTTTTGGCGCTGTACGAAAACAATGAGCTTTTGCCCTGCCCGGACTATAACACGACGCAAAAAGAGGCTTCGGTTACGTTTGTGTGTCAAGAGCCGCTTGCCGAGCCGATGATTTCGCGGCTGTTTATCGGCGACCCGCGCGCGCTCGAGCAGTACCGCCAGGAAATGCTCGACGGGATCCTCGACTTTGAGGTTGAGCGCGGAAACTGGGAGTACACCTACCACGCGCGTATGGCGGAGCAGCTGCCGTGGGTCGTGTCGGAGCTGCAGAGAAACCCGGACACGCGCCGTGCGGTGATTTCAATCCGCAAGGAGCAGGATTTGGAGCTTGATTCTCCCGCGTGCTTGCAGAGCATTCAGTATCTTATTCGCGGAGGAAAGCTGCACTGCAAGGTGCTTTTTCGCTCAAACGACGCGGTAAAAGCCTCATATATGAACGCGTTTGCCCTTGTGCGCTTGCAGGAGCGCATTGCGGTACAGCTCGGCGTACCTGTCGGCACGTACACGCACCGCGCGAACTCGTATCACGTGTACGAGCGCGATTTCGGCCTGTTTGAGGGCTACATCAGGCGCATAAAATCGGGTGCGGACACAACGTACGACTACGCGGGCGACTGGGACGAGCAAATGGAGTCTGAACAAGCTTCGATTGCGGAGCTTGTGCGGCAGCTCCGGGACGAAAGGTGACGCGGCGGCTTTGCCAACTACAATGAGTGACCAAAACAGCAACAACTACAGACCGCTTGCGGATTTGCTCAGGCCGGACAGCCTTGAGGATTTTGTCGGCCAAAAGCATATTCTCGGCAAAAACGGACTTTTGCGCAAGGTCATCGAGTCCGGCAAGCTGCCAAATATGATTTTCTACGGTCCGTCAGGCACAGGCAAAACGACCGCCGCGAATATCATCGCCAAAACCTCGGGACGCACTCTGCGCCGCCTGAACGCGACAAACGCGAGCGTCGGCGATATTAAGGATATCATCGGAGAAATAGGCACTTTTTCCGCGCCGAACGGCGTTTTACTGTATCTCGACGAGATACAGTATTTCAATAAGAAGCAGCAGCAGTCGCTTTTGGAGTTCATCGAAAGCGGCGACATTACGCTGATTGCCTCGACCACGGAAAACCCCTATTTTTACGTGTACAACGCGATACTCTCGCGCTGCGCCGTGTTTGAATTTAAGCCAATCGGCACGGAGGACATTGCGGACGCGGTACGGCGCGCCGTGCGCAAATTAGAGGAGGCCGACGGCGTTTTAGTAGCTCCGGAGGACGGCGTTTTGGAGCTTATCGCGGCAGCCTCCGGCGGGGACGTGCGGCGTGCCCTCAACGCGCTTGAGTTGCTGTACTATTCGGCCAAGCGCGAGGAAAAAACGGTTGTGCTGTGCCTTGAGGACGCGCAGTACGCAACGGACAAAAGCGCCGCCCGATACGACAAAAAGGGCGACGATTTTTATGACTGCGCTTCGGCTCTGCAAAAGTCCATACGCGGCTCCGACCCGGACGCGGCGCTGCACTACCTCGCGCGAATGCTCGTTGCGGGGGACATAATAATGCCGTCGCGCAGGCTGCTTGCGATGGCGGCGGAGGACATCGGCCTTGCCGACCCGCGCGCGCTGCCATACGTCGTCGCGGCGATTCAGGCGGCCGAGCGGCTCGGACTGCCCGAAGCGCGGATTCCGCTGGCTTCGGCTGCGGTGTTTTTGGCGACCTGCCCGAAGTCCAACTCGACATACCTCGGAATCGACGAGGCGATGGCGGACGTCGCCGCAGGCCGCGCCGGCAGCGGCGAGATACCGCGTCAGCTGCAGAACAAGCACGCGGACGGAACAGGCTTTGAGCGCGAGCAGGGGTATCTTTATCCGCACGATTTTCCGAACCACTGGACAAGGCAGCAGTACCTGCCGGAGGTGCTTCGCGGGAAGAAGTATTATACTTTCGGCGAAAATAAGAATGAGCAGGCGGCTAAGAAGTATTGGGACGGGGTTTTTGGGGAGGAGTAACGGAGCGGCGGTGCTTTTGCTTTTTTCGGGCTTGATGTTTGCCGCGTGGTACAAATGTTCGGCGTGGATTTATCCTTTTTGCAGGGCTTTGCGTTTGTAGGAGACGGCGTCCCCGACGTCCCTTGTCGCGGGTACCGCCGGATTTTTTGTCGGGCGTAGGGGCGACCGTCACGGTCGCCCGGGGTTTGCTTCGCCGCTTTGTTTTGCTTTTACTTGGGTGCAACCGCAGAGTTTCGGCGCAGGGTGCGTTGTTTGTAATTGCGGCGAAGCTTAGCAGCTTCGCGCTGCTTTGCGCCTGCGCGGCGGGCGGTTACTTTTTCCGCTTCGCCGGAAAAAGTAACCAAAAAGGGGCGACTTCTTTAGAAGAAGCAATCTTTTTTATACGGGAACTGCGGTG
>JAISLF010000049.1 GCA_031260605.1 Oscillospiraceae bacterium | reverse complement strand
TGCTATGTTTGTAATTGCGGCGAAGCTTGGCAGCTTCGCGCAGCTAAGCGCCTGCGCGGCGGGCGGTTACTTTTTCCGCTTCGCCGGAAAAAGTAACCAAAAAGGGGCGACTTCTTTAGAAGAAGCAATCTTTTTTTATACGAGAACCCTGTAGCGGCAATGGAGACGTTGCCTGTCCCCGCTACGTATCGCGGTGGAGTGCACAAACGCTTGCGCTGCGCCGCACACAGGGGCGAAGCCTGTCGCGGGGTGGGTGACTTAGGTAAGGCTTTAGCTTGCCGCAAGGTGCCGACGGGTGCCAGCCGGAAGGACTGTGCTGCTACGATTGCTGCCGCGCGTTGTGCGGCAATGCGGTGCGTCTCCCGACGCGGTCGGGGTTTGTGTTACGGTAGGTGCAAACTTACGGTTCAAGGCAATGCCCCGTCACCACAACATCTCCGTAGGTGACGGCGTCCTCGACGTCCCTTGTTTGGTTTGCCGCCGACTTTTGCGTCGTACCACCGCAACCTGCTATGTGGGTGCGGCGGGTACCCTCGTCTACCTCCGCGCTTTGCGCGTCGGGACACGCAACTGATTGCCACACGACACAGCGCAGGGCGCGGTGCGGGTTGGCTTCGCCAAATTCCGGTTGCCACCCACCCGCACTTACCTCTGGCACATAGGGCTAAAGCCCGTCATTCGACAGCTCTGTCCAAATCCGGATGTACGGATACGTACAATTGCCGCAACGCAAATACCTAAGCCCTAAAGCGGCTTCTTTGGTTCCTTTCTTGCCAAGACAAGAAAGGAACCGCCCGCCGCGTAGGCGTTTAGCTTCGCGAAGCTGCCAAGCTTCGCCCCTATTACAAAACCGGCAACCTGCGCCAAACAGCTGTACGCACCTTCCGACGCACAGCAGAACGCACCCACCGTCCGCCAAAACTCGCGGCACACACCCTGCTAAATCAGCAGCATTGCATCCCCGAAAGAAAAAAACCGATACTTCTCCTCAACGGCAGCCCGGTACGCCGCCAAAACCCGCTCTCTGCCGGCAAAAGCCGAAACGAGCATCAGAAGAGTAGACTGCGGCAGATGAAAATTCGTAATCAGCCCGTCTGTTGCGCGAAACTCATACCCCGGATATATAAAAATATCCGTAAATCCGGCAAATGCCTGTGTCTGCCCTCCGGCTGACGCGCTCTCAAGCGTGCGACACGAGGTCGTGCCGACGCATATAACGCGCCCGCCTTTTGCCCGGCAGGCGTTTATCCGCCCGGCGGCTTCCTCTGACAGCTCACAGTATTCCGAGTGCATTATGTGACCCTCGAGGTTGTCCGACTTCACCGGACGAAACGTGCCGAGTCCGACATTCAGCGTTACAAACACTGTCTCAACGCCTTTATCCCGCAGACCTTGCAGCAGCTCCTGCGTAAAGTGAAGCCCGGCTGTCGGCGCGGCGGCGGAGCCTGTCTTGTCGCGGCGCGAATACACCGTCTGGTACCGCTCGGAATCCGCCAGCTGCTCTGTTATATATGGCGGCAGCGGCATTTGCCCAAGCCTTTCGAGTACCTCAAGAAATATCCCCTCGCAGGAAAACTCCGCAATGCGGTTTCCGTCCGGCAACACCTCCGTTATTGTGCAGAACAGCTCCGCGCCGTCTCCGCCGAAATGCACACGCGCCCCCTGCCGCAGCTTTCTGCCCGGGCGAACAATACACTCCCAGCGCATTTGCCCCAGGTCTCGCAGGAGCAGAACCTCGCACACGCCGCCGGAGGTCAACCGCCCGATAAGACGCGCCGGCAGAACCCGCGTGTCGTTCAGCACAAGGCAGTCCCCCGCACGCAGATACTCGACGATGTCCGGAAAGCTGCGGTGCGCAACCGCTCCTGTGTTTCTTGACAAAACCAAAAGCCGCGACTGAGTGCGTTCAGCCGGCGGCGTTTGGGCAATTAACTCCTGCGGGAGGTCATAATTAAAATCTGACGTTTTTATGGCGTTTTTTCTTCCTTGCAATCGCTGTATTGTTAAGGTTTGGCGCACTATTAATACTGGACTATCTGAATTCCTGTGTAGTAAAAGCTCAAAATGTCCGCGTAGCCGCGCCCGTAATACTTTGCCTGACAATATGCGCCCCACTGGCTCATACCGAGGCTGTGTCCGTGTCCCGCGCCCTTAAATACAAATTTGCCGGACGCGTCCGTGCCTGTTGCGCTGCCGTTTACGCAGGGTTCGGCGTAAAAGCTGCCGCTTTCGTCCATTCCGGCGCTTGTGGCAATCGAAAGGCTGTCCGGATTCAGCTGGACTGTCCCTCCTGTTCCCTGTGCGTAGAAGTCGGCAACATTGCCGCTTGTCAGCACGCCGCCTGCGCTCAAAAAGCTGATTGTCGTTCTCTTTTGGGACGTGACTGCGGGAACCTCCGCGCCGCCGAGTGAAAACCGCATTGACGCAATGCCGAGAACCGTTCTGATTTTGCTCTTGGTGAGCTTAACCGTATTGCCGGAGCCGTCCTTAAACGTAACCTCAATCGGGTTTCCGACGTTTGACCACTGCGTTATCTGAACCGAGGTCACCGTTCCGATATTATACCCCGCGTTTGACAGCTTCGTGTCAAGCTGTGCGCCTGTGAAGCTCTCTGTCCAGGCAATTGTGGAGCTGTAGGTCGGGTGCGCGGCTTCATATCCGTCATAAACGCCCTTGATGTACGCAAGATCCGCCGTGTAGACGTTAATGTTGCTCTCCGTCGCGCCTCCGTCTGAGGCGGAGTAAAACGCAGTAATAACCGCGCCGCCGTATTTCATCACAAGACCGGAGGTTGCGTCCACCGCCGAATTTGTCACGGCTGACGCGCCGTCTATTCCCTTGTACACCTGGCAATCCTGATAGGGGCAAAGGTCAAAGCCGTAGCTTGAGTGCTTATTCGCCGCCTTCATAACGTATGCATAGCTTCGCGCCGCGACTGCCTGCGCCTTCAGCGCCTCCTCCGGCCAGGACGGCGACATTTCGTAGGGCACAACGCCCTTTAAATAATCGTCCATTGAGACGACATTGATAACGGAAATCTTTCCGCCCGAGGAGCGGAACTCAAATGCACCGTACCACTGGCGCGCGGACTCGACTCCGCCGTATGTAAATTTCATCACCGTAACGGGATTCTGCCCGCTCTGCAGCTCGGCAGGGCGTATCGCCAAATATTTGTTCTCGCTCGGCACACAGTCCATCTCATACACGACAGTGCTTGTGCCCGTAACGACAACGGTTATCCTGTTTCCGCTTCCGGGCTTTATCGTAAGCTTGTCGTTTGCCGTCGTGACGCCGGACGGGACAAAGGTGCGCCCGTTTTCGAAGTAACCGAATTCATAAGCGGAAAACGCCGCATCCAATCCGTCTATATTTATGGAGGTCTTTGCCTCTGTGCCGTAAACAAGTCCGACGCGCACTATGTCGGAGCTTGCCGCATCCGCGCGCGGCGGCAGTATCAGCGCGGCAAAAAACACGCCGAGCGCAACAAGCGCGCAGGTGGTTTTTTGTGCGAGGCGCGCGGATAATTTGCGGGCTTCGCGCTGCTTTTTGCCTATGGTATGTATCAAAATAAGAAGCCTCCTGTAGGGGTAGCGGCGAAGCTTGCCGCCGGGCTTTTGTTTTTTGCAGGTGAGCGCGTGTTCGGATTGTGGCAGGTGCCGCACCGGCGCTCAGGCAAGCAAGTACCTCTACCGTATCAGCTCAAAATCAAGCGCAAGTGCCTTGACATACCTTTGAGCCTATGGTATAATCGCATTATGATAGGTAATTGTTGCTTTCAAATGTTCGTGTTTATGTTCGACAGTATATCACACAGGCTTACAAATTGCAACAAAAAGTTACCGATTGTTAATTTTTAGTAATTGCCCGGTAACGCGGCAGGTCTGAAACACATATTCTATTAGGGCGGCTTTTTGCGCCGCGCGGATACAAAGCAGTCTGCTTTATCCGCAAAATATAGCTCTGAAAAATGTTTCAGCAAATAGCCGCACAATTCTTTTGGGACAGTAACGGTTTTTTCAATGCAGAACATCGCAAATATTTCTAACACTAAATACCGGGTCGGGATAATCGGCGCGACCGGAATGGTCGGGCAGCGGTTCATTACGCTGTGCGCGGCTCATCCGTGGTTTGAGATTGCCGCGCTTGCGGCGTCCTCGCGCTCTGCCGGCAAAAAATACGGCGAGGTTATCGCGGGTCGCTGGAAAATGTCCGCGCCTGTTCCGTCCGCCGTTGCGGATATGACGATTTATGACGCGGAAGCCGACAAGGAAAAAATCGCTGAGCTTGTGGACTTTGTTTTTTGCGCCGTCGATATGAAAAAAGACGAGATAAAACGCCTCGAGGAGGATTACGCCCGTCTTGAGGTGCCTGTTGTGTCGAACAACTCGGCTCACCGCTGGACGGCGGACGTTCCGATGGTCGTGCCGGAGATTAATCCCGAACATATCGAGATTATTGAGGCGCAGCGAAAACGGTTGGGGACAAAGCGCGGGTTCATCGCCGTGAAGTCGAACTGTTCGATTCAGAGCTACGTCCCGCTGCTTTCTCCCCTGAGAGAATTCGGCATAGAAAACGTGCTTGTTTGCACATATCAGGCAATTTCAGGAGCAGGCAAAACCTTTGCCGACTGGCCGGAGATGGTAGACAACGTAATTCCGCTCATCCCCGGCGAAGAGGAAAAGAGCGAGCAGGAGCCGCTCAAGGTGTGGGGCGAGATAAAAAACGGCGCGATTGTCCCCGCTGACGCGCCCGGTATCACAACGCAGTGTCTGCGCGTACCTGTTGCCGACGGGCATTTTGCCGCCGTATTCGTGAAATTCGCGGAAGGGAAAAAGCCTGAAATATCGGAGATTCTCCGCCGCTGGGCAGAATTTTCCGGTGAACCGCAAAAGCTCGGTCTGCCGTCCGCCCCCAAGCAGTTTTTGCACTACTTTGAAGAAGAAAACCGTCCTCAGTCGCGGCTGGACCGCGACCTTGAAAACGGTATGACTGTGTCTGCGGGGCGGCTGCGTCCCGATACGCAGTACGACTATAAATTCGTCGCCCTGTCGCACAACACACTGCGCGGCGCGGCGGGCGGAGCGGTTCTTTTAGCAGAGCTGCTCTGCGCAAAAGACTACATAACACAAAACCAAAGATAACTATATCTATATTTCGAGGTTATTTCAATGAAAACTCCAGTATTCTCCGGCTCGTCCGTCGCAATTGTAACACCGTTTACCGAAAACGGCGTCAATTTCGGGAAGCTTGAAGAGCTTATAGATGAGCAGATTGCCGGCGGCACAGCCGCAATTACAATCTGCGGAACAACAGGTGAATGTTCAACGCAGAGCCTTGAGGAGCACGCCTCCGTCGTCGATCACTGCGTCAAATACGTTAACGGCCGCATAAAGGTCATCGCGGGCACCAGCTCGAACGACACGCTTGCCGCGCTGCAGCTTAGCCAGAAGGCCGAAAAAAGCGGCGCGGACGCGCTGCTTCTGGTTACGCCGTACTACAATAAAACAACCCAAAAGGGACTTATCGCCCACTATACATATATCGCGGACCGTGTGTCGCTTCCGATTATCCTTTACAATGTGCCGTCGCGCACAGGGCTTTCGTTCACGCTTGAAACGTACCAGGAGCTTGCAAAGCATCCGAACATCAACGGCGTAAAGGAAGCCTCCGGCAATTTTGCCCTGCTGTCCTCTACTATCGCCTCGCTCGGCGATAACTTCAACGTCTGGAGCGGAAACGACAATGAGATTGTCCCCGCAATGTCGCTCGGCGCAAAGGGCGTAATCTCCGTTGCGGCAAACGTCATTCCGCAGCAAATCGCCCGAATTACGGAGTACGCCCTCGCGGGCGACTTCAAAAAGGCGGCAGAGCTTCAGCTGCGGTACCTTGACCTTATTAACAGCCTCTTTATTGAGGTAAACCCGATACCGATTAAGTCCGCGCTGAACATTATGGGGCGCGAGGTCGGCCCGCTGCGTCTGCCGCTATGCGAAATGTCCGACAGTAATCTCGAAAAGCTCAAGGACTCGATGAGAAAATCCGGAATTCTGTAACGCGCGCGGGCGCTAACCTGTCCGTGTTTGCGCAGGCGGAGCAGACAGGCTCCGCTTTGCGCGTTTTTGGGGTGCGGCGGCAAAAGTGTGCTGTCACACAGGTTTTTCAGCCTTCATTTCTTCCATTTTCACAGGAGGACTCGTGCTTAAACTAATGATAATCGGAATCGGCGGCGCTATGGGTCAGTCCGTTGCAAGGGCTGCCTTAGCCGATTCTGAAATTACGCTCGCGGCAGGCATAGACATTTCGGCGGACACGCGTGCCGAATGTCCTGTTTTTCTCGACCCGCTTGAGTATTCAGGCAGCGTGGACGTGGTGATTGACTTTTCCTCGCCTAAGGCTCTGCCGCCGATTCTGCGCTACTGTACAACAAAGAAAGTCCCGCTTGTTATGGCGACGACGGGGCATTCCGAGGAGCAGCTTGCGCTTTTGCGCGAGCTGTCGCAGGAGGTACCCGTTTTCATAACAGGGAACCTTTCTCTCGGTATAAACCTGCTTGTGCACTTGGCGAACGCCGCCGCAAAGGTGCTGTTCCCCGGCGGCAAGTTTGACGCGGAGATTCTTGAGGCGCACCACCGCCGCAAGGTAGATGCGCCGAGCAAAACGGCGCTTATGCTGCGTGACGCGGTTGCCTCCGGCTATGCGGAGGTAACCGGCGAGGAACCGCAGTCCGTGTATTCCCGCGAGTCGCGGAGAATCGCACGCCCGGCGGCTGAGATAGGCATTTCGTCGATACGCGGCGGCACAATTGTCGGCGAACACGAGGTGATTTTCGCCGGAACGGACGAGGTGATTAAGCTGTCTCACTCGGCAACCTCCCGCGACGTGTTTGCGGAGGGAGCAGTTCGCGCGGCGCGATTTCTGGCAGGAAAAGCGCCCGGAATGTACGGTATGCAGGAGCTGCTGAGCGATATTTTGTAGTGGGGCGGCAAGTATAACAGTAAAAAAAGCCGCACCGGCGAGGGTATGCCTCGCCGGTGCGGCTTTTTACTGCGCAGAAGCTTTTCCGTGCAGTAAAAGTTTTTAATTAAAATAATAATTCACTATTGACTTTAATAATATTTAGTGTTATACTTAACTTTATTAAAGGAGGTCACCTCTATGCCGATTGAAATTATTCCTGAATGGATGACAAGCCTTGAGGACGAGGATGTAGCTTTTATCAAGAAATTTTTGCAGGCTTCCGGTTCGTTAAAAGAAGCGGCAAAGCAATACGGAGTGACATACCCGACAGTACGTTTGCGGCTGGACAGGCTGATTCAGAAAATCCAAATCGCCGAGGACACGTCAAACGAGCCGTATATCGCACTTGTCAAGCGCCTTGCCGTGAACGACAAAATCGACTTTGACACGGCAAAAATACTGATTTCCGAATACAGAAAAATGAAAGGGGGAAACGAAAATGATTGGTAAAATAATTGTAGTGTTTTTTATCGCGGCGGTACTTTTGGCGGGGTTGTTGGCGGGGCTGTGCTTTCTGCAGGTAAAACTGTCTAAAAGCAAGAGCAAACTGCCGGGCTTAATTCTGCCCTTCATTACGATATGCTCTTCGCTGACGTTCATATTGGGTATGTCCATAGAGGCGGATACAATACTCAGCACGGTGCTCACACTGCTTGCAATGTTCATGCTCTGCAATATTCCGACAGGGCTACTGCTTACAGTATACATCGCTTGCAGGGAAAAACAAAAACTGCAGCGTGCTCTGGAAAAAATGAATGTTCAGGATCTGAAATGAGTTTTCCGGTAAACCGGCGATTTATGTAATAATCAGTATTCCAGCAAATAGCGTTGCATACGGTATAAATCTGTATAAGCCAAAAAGCCTGACTGTGACCTTGTGTTCAACCAAAATATGATTTCAGGCGAGGAAATCACGAAGATTAACGAAAGACTTGTTGCGGAATTTGGTAAAGCGCGGAAGTTGTACGAATAATATGTGTTAGATTTGTGTTCTCTTGCACAACAAAACAGCTGCGGCAGTGAGTTATCCCTCACTGCCGCGGCTGTTTTGTTCTCAAGTCTATAATTTATTTGCAAACTCAAGCTCATCATTTATCCAAAAGTCCGCTGCAAAGTATGCTCTTAAATCATCAGAGACTTTTCCGTCAGGGTTTCCTATGTCAAGGTATGTTTCAAGGTAATAGATGAGATACAAAAACCAAAAGTGATAGCAATAAAACGCCAAAACGTCTGTATTTAGTTTATAGTCAATTCCAACGCTTTGCAGATCGGCATTGAACGCATCCAATTCCCACCGCCGGTGTATACCAAACCAAGCGTCGCGCTCCGGCGGCGCAATAACTGGGTCGTCCCAGTCAACAAGGTAGTGCTTGCCTTTGTTGCCGACTATGATATTTCCTCCCGCGTCGCCGTGTGTTATAAACAGCGGCGGGCTGATTGTTTTACATCTCTCGGCAAACAATTTCAGACGTTTTGCATTATGCTCAATTCTGCCGCGATTTTCACTAAACACGGTCAATATTTGCCGCTCTTGAACTCTTCTGGTTAGGTTTTGAAGCTTATCAACGGCGGCTGTGTCAAGTTCGCATTTCGGTATGCTCAAGCCGTCATATGGCACGGTATAAACTCTTGACAAAATTTTATACTCGGCCAGCTTTGTGCTTTCGTTTTGTATGTTGTCTCCGTCAATCCAGTCGAACATTCCTACAACCGCACCGTCATATTCAGTGAATAATTCATCCTTTGCGGTCTTAACGACCTTGCTGACACAGTCAATGCCGCACAAGCTAAGCCGTTCTAATACCTGAAAGCTGTCACGATACATCAGCTTGTGCGGGTTCGAATAATCTAATTTTACAAAATAGCGGCTCCTTGCGCTTTCAATTTCCCACGTTTTACCGTAGAAACCTCGGGTTGCCGGAGCAATTGACTTTACGGCGACACCGTAAGCTTGAGAGATAAACTCTTTCAGCCGGCAAACATACGCTTCGTCACGCTTGACTTGTCCGTACATTAAGCTTTCTCCCGCTTACACATCCTATATTCCACAACCGGCAAGTACAAGCTCAAAATACTAACGCCTCCGTCACGCTTCAAGCTCCTGTTCCTGTTCCGGCTCTCTTTCCGGAAGCCGTGCTTCCTCGTTTTTTATCTCCCAGTGAATCAGAAACGTTAGCGCGCCGCGCAGCGCGATAACCGCGCCGAGAATCAGCAGTTCATTCCATTCACGCACAATGACCGTGCGCAAAACCTCACCGCCGAGCTTAAACTCAAGCGCGAGAGCAATCCCTTGCGCGAGTATCAGCCTGACGTTTATGTTCCGCCGAATAAGCGCGAGTATGCACTTTACAACCGTCACGAAAAGCACCGCAACGCCGATGAACTCAAACAGCAGCACGCCGTAATCGACGATTTGCTCAAAAATTGCTTTTATCTGTTCAAACATAATTTCCTTGGTAAACCCGCAGTTTACGTAATAATCCGCATTCCGCCGTCGTGCGTCATAATCTGCCCCGTGACGTGATTGCCGGCGGGACTCGCCAAAAATACGCAAAGCGCGCCGATTTCAATCGGCTCGGCAAACCTGTGCGCCGGCATCATATTCTCAATCATCTCAAACGCGTTTGCGGGCAGGTCCTTGTCAAGGTCGGAGTGCGTCGGTCCCGGCGCAACTGAGTTTACGCGAATGCCGTAGTCGCCCAGCACGATCGCAAGGTACTCGCTGAACTTATTCAGCGCTGCCTTTGAGCAGAAATACGGCGCATTGTCGTGCTCCTTTGCGTTTGAAACACGGTCGCCGCCGATTGAGGTTATGTTGATTATCGCGCCGCCGCGTCCGGCTTCCTTCATCGCCGGAGCAAAGGCGTAGACGGCGTTTGCGGTGCCGTTCAGGTTCGTGTCCAGCACACGGTGCCACTCTTGGAGTCCGCCCTCAGACAAAAACGGAACAGTCGTCGCAACTCCGGCGTTGTTCACAAGCACATCGACATTCCCGAATTCTCGCAGAACAGCCGCCGCCGCGTCCTTTACGCTGTCGGAGTCCGCAATGTCACACGGCACGGTGAAAAACTTGCCGCTGCCGAGTTTTTTCAGCTGGGATACAGCCTCCTCGCCGCTTTTTGTGTTGCGGCACAGCACGGCGACGTTCGCGCCGCTCTCGGCAAAGGCCTTTGAAATGCCGAAGCCGATTCCGCGATTGCCGCCGGTTACAACAACATTCTTACCTGCGACGCTGTATGCCGCCTGCATACCGGTAATCGGCGGTGTTTTGATGAAAGACATAGGGGTTCTCCTTAGTTTTCTTTGTATTATAATACTTTTGTGCTGCCTGGTCAAGAAAAACTTTAGCGCTGCCGGGGCACTTTGACGGCGAGCTGAGTTTTTGCTGTCGCAATGGGTTCAGGTCGCCGTCAAAGTGGTTTTGTAAGGTAAAAAGTCGGGGGAAATGAATTCCCCCGACTTTTTTGTTTGGATTCATTCGCCTTTCGGCGAATTTTGGTGCGGTGTGGTCGCTTCGCTTGCGCTAATTTATGTAGCCGTACAATATTGTCACCACTTCGGCTCTTGTTGCGGTGTTTTGCGGACCAAATGTGCCGTCCGGGTAGCCGCCGACAACCTTATTTGCTGCGCTCCATTTTACTGCCGGGATTGCCCAGCCGCTTATGTCAGCTTTGTCGTAGAATGTCAGCGCGACGCCTGAATAGTCAGCATTGTCGCCTTTCATCTTTGCGTATTTGTACAGGAACGCAACTGCTTGCTCTCTTGTTACGCTTCCGCCGGGGGCGAATTCGCCGTTACCAATGCCGGAGGTTATGCCGGATTTCACCGCCCACGACACTGCCTTGACATACCAGTCGTCTGCCGCTACATCAGTGAATGCCGTTGTTGCCGTAACTGCGGGCTTTCCCGCAAGGCTGTACAGCACCTGCACGAACTCCGCGCGCGTCATTGTGTTGTTCGGGCGGAATGTGGAGTCAGGGTAGCCGGTGACGACGGAGTTTTCGGATGCCCAGGCGACGTACGGCGCGTACCACTCAGTTATGAATGCGTCTGTAAAGGTGCCGATTGGTGGCAAACCCTCTCGTTGCTTAATATATTGAAATATACTGAGGCTTTCTTCATCCAGACCTATTATACTTTCCTTAGACGCAAAATAATTCCAACCGCAATAAAAAGCGCGCAGCTCCTTATTTTCAGATATATCCAGCACAGTCAGGTAATTATAAGCGCAACGCAGTGTCACTAACGCAGTGTTCTTTGAAACATCAAGCGACGCTATATACTGATAGCCACAATCCAGGTACCAAAGCTTTATATTCTTTGAAACATCCAACGCCGTGAGCTTATTAAAGGCACAGTATAATTTTGTTAACAATGTGTTCTTGGTGACATCCAATTTCTTCAGGTTGTTTGATTCGCAGTTGATCCAAACAAGCGCAGTATTACTCGAAACATCCAACGTAGTCAGGCTATTTCTTCCGCAGGACAGTCCCGTCAATAACACATTTTTGGAAACATCAAGTGTCGTCAGGCTATTGCCGTCACAATTCAGATACTTAAGCGCCGTACAGGCAGATACATCTAAAGTTGTAAGCTTTATGTAGCCGTCCTCTATTTCTTCATCAGTGTCCGGATCGTACTGCGGCAAATGCGCTAATTCTATACTTACAACATCTGCTCCGCCAAGTGTCGCAGGAACAACAACTGTTGACCCTGCGCCGGTGTAGCGCGTTATATACGCACCCGCGCCAAGGCTTGCTGCCTCATCATCTTCATCGTAAATTGCATAATGAAAGTCTTGCTCCGGGGTCGAACTGATTGCTCCCGCCGTACTCGTCGCACCAGCAGCCAATGGTAGCAATCCCACGCACATCACCGCAGAGAGCAGAGCCGCCAATACACGTTTCCAAATTATTTCTGTTTTTTTGCTAAAAAGCTTCATTGTTAAAACCTCTAAAAATTGGATTTTTGATAATTAATTATAACATAGTTTTAAGAGTTTGTCATTTGGCTGTTTACGCAGTAAACAGCCGTATTTCTTAGAAATACGCGTTTTTTCGCCGATTTACTCCCGAATGCTCGTTCGCCAAGTCAGAATTTGCACAAAAGACGGGTTTGCGTACGCACCCGTTCTCCCTCCCGCGCCACAACCACCGCACCAAAATTCGCCCTCGGCGAATGAATCCAAAGCCGAAAAAACGGGGGAATTCATTTCCCCCGTTTCTTCTCCATATTTCTCACTTTGACGGCGACCGATACTCACGGCAAAAGCAAAAACTCAGCTCGCCGTCACAGCTGCGCCGCAAACCGCGCGTACACCTCCGGCAATGACTCCTGCAAATTATACGACCTACCGCCGCTCACCCAAATGTGGAGCGACTCCGCCGTATTGATAACCTCTCCCTCGCTATTCCGTGTCACATACCCGAGCTTCAGCTTTTTCGGCGCAAGCTCCAAAAGCCGCGTTTCAATCGTCAGTGTCTCCGGATACGTTGCCGGCAGCTTGTAGGACAGGTGCAGGTCCACCATTGCGGGGTCAACGGAATATTCGCGGCTGTCCGTGTAGGAAAACCCGACCTCCGCCAAAAAATCCATACGCGCTGCCTCATACCAAATCGGGTACACCGCGTGGTGAATAACGCCCATTCTGTCGCACTCCGGAAAGCGCGTTTCAATCGTCGTAACAGACATATTTTCAGCTCCAGTAAATTATTCAGTTAGTTTTTTGCCGCAAAGCCTGCGTGTCACGGCAGCTCCCTGTCGAAAAACACGTTTTTGCCGCGTGAGGACAGCGGGATTCCCATTATCATCTTGAATTCGCCCAAAAGTCCGAGGCGAGCCGCCGCTTTTCCTATCGTGAACATAATTCTGTTGTCAATTCGCAGGTCAGCCGCCTGCGCAACGGCAGCGCCCAGCGCAATTCCGAGATCCATACCCACGAAAACGCACGCCGCGCCAAGCTCCGCCGCCTCATGGCAGCCGGAAAGTCCGCACAGCAGACACATTTTGTCGAGTCTGCGCACCTCGTATTTCGCCCCGGCAAGAATGAGTCCCTGCGAAGCGTCGAGATTGTCGGCATCCCGCAGGAAAAACGCGCCGCGCTCTCCCAGTTCGCGGCCGATTACGCGCATTTCCTCTGCAATTTTCGCCTTGTCCTCGCCTGTTACAACAAGCGTGTCCAGAACATCGACGCCGCACGCCTTCGGCGCAGTGCGAATGGTTACGGCAAGCTGCTCCGCCGCGCGGACAATGGCGGCTTCCTCCGCCTTTTGTGAGCTAATAAGCATTGTTTTCTCCTTGGGTTGGTGATGTTGCACCATATGTTGTTTTTGTGACGATTATAGCATAGTTCGCCGGAGCAGTCAAGAATTATTGCGGGGGGGCGGGGCGGCGCACCACTTGGACGGCGGTGCGGGTTTTGCGTTTGCAATGGGTGCTGGTCGCCGTCAAAGTGAGGGAATATGGTAAAAAAACGGGGGAAATGAATTCCCCCGTTTTTTCGGATTTAGATTTTATAGTCAAACCACTTGCCGGGAGCGAATTTTCGGTGCGCTGTTTCGCGACCTTTTCGAAAAACCCAAGAAAAATACCATGCCGTGTGCAGGGCGGTGCTTCCGCGCTTTGCATCGCAGCAGCTAACGAATGCAGTCTGAGTAGTACCAACTATCCTCGATTTTAGTCACCTTGTATTTTGCTGCGCGGTCATGTAGTAAGTGCTTACGCCCATTGATTTCATGTCAATATGCATTATTTATCACCAATACAATTTTAACCGAAGAATGGGGTCGGCGTAATGAGCCTAACCGTCATATAGGTATGCAACATATTTCACTATAAGGATAGATAGCACAGCAGGCCAGTCATGGCAAAAGAAAAAAAGCGTCTTTGACTGGCTGTATTGTTATGCCCATCACCAATAAATCATGACAGCACTGCCAAAGCCGCCGAAAGGAGTTTTGACGGTGCTATTTCTATTTGACAGGGGTGCGGTTTAGCCAACATCCTACATAACCGAGCAGCCAAGAAAATGGCCTACATTTTCTCAAAAAAAGCATATTCAAGGATTGGGGAACCTATGCCCTTGAATGTGAAATTTATTTCATCACAACACGCATTAGTCTGTCATATCGAATTGAAATAGTTAACCGCGCCTTACGGATATATGTCCTCATAGGCGCGGTTTTTCTTGTTTTTCCATGTGACTGTCCGCGTTGCCGCAGTCCTCCAATCCAATCTGAGTTTTCAAAAAAATTCAGATTGGAGAAAGGGCTATGTTTGATAATACGAACCCATATACCCTGCGG
This sequence comes from Oscillospiraceae bacterium, assembly GCA_031260605.1. Classification (GTDB taxonomy): domain Bacteria; phylum Bacillota; class Clostridia; order Oscillospirales; family Oscillospiraceae; genus JAIRRO01. The sequence goes on along the minus strand of JAISLF010000049.1, from coordinate 12,763 downwards.
ACGGAGATTGTCGAGGGTATCATGCACTATTTTATCTCTTTTTCGGACGGACAAGCTGTGCCGCACGAAACCGAGGTGTCACGACCTGTCTATTTAGAATTTTGCCGTTTTGTGAAGCGTGAGCGCAATCTGCGGCGTTCCGATGAGCGGCACATTGAGCAATCCGACTTGACGGACGAAACGCTCTATAACCGAGCGGCAAGCCCGCCAAAGAGCGTTGAGGAAGTTGTCTTTGATAGTGAGCGCGATGAGCGACTGCGGCAGGCTATCGCAGAACTGCCGGAAATCCAACGGCGGCGGTTTGTCCTACATCACGAATTTGGCTTGACATACGAGCAGATTGCGGAGATGGAGGGCTGCAAAAGAATGTCGGCTTGTAATTCTGTTCTGTTGGCAGAAAAGAAAATCCGAGAGAAATTAAAAAATCTCAAAGATTAGACCTTACAAATCGGCATTGACTGTGGAAACAGGTGAGAGGGTATTTTGCCCCTCACCTGTTTTCCGTTTTAACGGCGGTGAATGGGGCTGTCCCTTGAAAATTGAATACCCATTCATCAAACACATTCCCATTGCTTTTGCCAAAAGCATAAGCCACGTTAGCGGTTGCGCCATGATGTCGCGGACACAGGAAACAGGGACACATTTACTTGCCTGCTTTTGTCTGACCTGCGATGAGCGAGAACTTCCGGCGATAAATATCGGGTTGCCCCCGGTAAGGCGATAACAGGCAATGGGGCGATACTCCTGTCCGGCCATAAAGTCGAGCGTGATAAAACCGTCGCAACAAGTGGGGGCAGCTTGGAGAGAACCTCGGAGGGGTGAAATTCCCGTGGTGCGGTGTAGCAAGCCGCCGTTTGATGACTTCCCATAGGCGTGAGGGGTGTCGAGGACAAATTTCATGCTTTGAAAATACAGAGCCAAACACAAGGGTGGATTCTGCGAAAATGGAGCTTTTTCATGCTCCCCCAATCGTAAAAACCTGCGTGTTTGGCTCAATACATACCGCTATTGGTGTGAATTTTCAAGGGAGGTCAAACCTACATGAACAATTCCATATTACGGGGAGAGCTATATTACGCCGACCTAAACCCTGTTGTCGGCAGCGAACAGGGCGGCATCCGTCCTGTTATTATTTTGCAGAATGATGTCGGGAACAGGCACAGCCCCACCGTCATCGTGGCGGCAATCACAAGCAAGGCAATGAAAGCCACCTTGCCCACCCATTGCCTTTTGAGCGTGGAAAGCGGACTTGACCGCGATTCCGTAGCCCTGCTTGAACAGATACGCACGATTGACAAGCGGCGGTTGAAAGATTATGTCGGCACACTTGGGCAGGAGGATATGCAAGCGGTTGACACGGCTCTGGCGGTCAGCGTGGGGCTGAACGGGAGGGCTTGACGATGCTAAAACCAAACGAAGCATACAGGCTACTCTTTTGCGAATATCCCGATGTAGTGAATGTAAAGCAGATGTGTGAAATGTTAGGCGGTATCAGCGAAAAGACTGGATACCGCCTTTTGCATGGCGGGGAAATCAAGTTTTTCACCATAGGTAGAAGTGTCAGAATCCCGAAAATCCATATCATTGATTATCTTGCTGTTATAGAGAACCTCAACGTGTAAAAAATCAAATCGCACATTTGCGGCGCATGAGCAGGCGTGTTAAACTTTTATCTGTCAATGGCAGATGAATTTGCGCTGTTACATCGAAAGGAGTTTTTATTATGGTAGCAGGACATCTGCGAGAAAAAAACGGTTACTATCATATCGTCCTCAGTTACACGGACGAAAAAGGCAAACGGCAGACCCCTTCAAGAAGCACGGGGCTTGCCGTGAAAGGCAACAAAAAGCGCGCCGAGGCTATTCTGCAAGCGGCACGAAAGGAAATGGAGCAGGAGCTTGAAACACGGCTTGAACAGCACAACAATCCACACCCTACTGAACAATCAGAAATTCTGTTTACCGTGTTCATGCTCGACTGGTTGGAAATGATGAGAACCACAAAGATTGAAGTCACAACCTATTCAGCCTATTGCAACTGCATTAAAAAACGGATTAACCCTTATTTTGAGGAATACCATCCGGGATTACGGCTGAAAAATGTTCAACCAAAGCATATTCAAGACTACTACACCTATGAAATGAATGTGCGCGGCATTTCCGCAAACACCGTCATTCACCGTCACGCCAATATCCGAAAAGCTCTGCAATACGCTTTCAAGACGGAACTTATTCAATCGAACCCCGCCGACAAAATTGAGCGACCCAAAAAAGAGGACTACGAAGCCGATTTTTACAACGAGAAGGAATTGGCGCAGCTCTTTGAGTGCGTGAAAGGCGACCCTGCCGAGCTTGGCGTCACACTTGCCGCTTTCTATGGTCTGCGCCGGAGCGAAGCGATTGGGCTGAAATGGAGCGCGGTGGACTTTGTAAAAAAGACCATTACAATCCGGCACATTGTCACCGAAGCCAACATTGACGGGAAAAGTGTCATCGTCATCAAAGACCGCACCAAAACGAAAAAGAGCCACCGCACCTTGCCGCTGATTCCACCGTTTGAGGAGCTTTTGCATCGGCTGAAAGCGGAGCAAGAAGCGAACCGCAAGCTGTGCGGCAAAGCGTACAAGAAAGAAGATTCCGAGTATATCTATGTCAACGAGTTGGGCGAACGGATTAAGCCCGCCTATCTGACAACGCATTTTCCGATTGTTCTAAACCGAAACGGTATGCGCCGGATACGCTTTCACGACCTTAGACATAGCTGTGCAAGCCTTCTGTACGCCAACGGCGTGAGTATCAAAGAAATCCAAGAATGGCTCGGTCACAGCAATATCTCAACCACGGCTAACATCTACACTCACTTGGATTTCAATTCAAAAATTGCTTCGGCAAACGCAATCATCGGCGTGTACCCGGTGGCAAGATGACAGAATTGCTCATCTGCGCAGGAGGGACATTTGGAGGGACATCGCAAAAAACACCTCGTCCCCCGAAAAGCGCGGGATGTTCGCGGGAAAAGCAAAACCCGCAAACGCTGTCATATCAAGCGTTTGCGGGCGACGAGAAAATGGTGCTGGTGACCGGAATCGAACCGGTACTCTGTTGCCAGAACGGGATTTTAAGTCCCGGGCGTCTGCCAGTTCCGCCACACCAGCCAATTTATTTTTAAGTCCAACCGCCAAAAACGTGTCCGAGAAATCGGAGGGACATTTAGGGGGGACATTAAAAATCGGACGAAGATTTAAGTTGTCAAAACCCTTGCAAATCAAGGCTTCTGCTGAGTAGGGCATTTGCGGACACCTCGGATTTTAAGTCCCGGGCGTCTACCTGTTCCGCCACACCGGCAAATACGTAATGTATCAGCCGAAGTAAATTATAACATAACCGGAACCGCGCTGTCAAGCGCTTTCGCGCCACTGGAGTGGCGTAAGCGCGTTGCTGATAAATCAGGGGTTGATTTCACGCGCCCCTTGCCGGGTTTTGCAAAGGCTTTGTTGTGACGTAAGGGCGACCGTCCTTGGTCGCCCGTGGTTTGCTTCGCCTTTTGGTTTTGCTTTTACTTAGGGCGAACCGGTGACCTGCGGCGCAGACTGCCTGGTTTGGAATTGCGGCGAAGCTTTGCCTCGCCGCGCTGCAGAGCGCCTGCGCGGCGGGCGGTTACTTTTTCCGCTTCGCCGGAAAAAGTAACCAAAAAGGGGCGACTTCTTTGTAAAGAAACAAACACCTTTTTATACGGGAACTGCGGTGTATGCGTTAGGCTTATGCCTATCCCCGCGACGTATTGCGGTGGTTGCGGCAAACGCTTGCGCTGCGCCGCACGCAGGGGCGAAGCCTGTCGCGGGGTTTGTGTCTGAGGTAAGGTAGTGCTTGCCGCGAGCTTCCTACGGGTGGCCACAGAAGGACTGTTCTGCTACGATTGCTGCCGCCCGATGTAGCGGCAATGCGGTGCTTCTCCCGACGCGGCGGGGTTTGTTGCGGCAAGCAGCGCACCTGTGCGGTGCGGTTGCGTACTCCGTCGCCACAGGACTTGCCTTTGTAGGGGACGCTGCCCGTCCCGGCTCAAGTTTGCCGCTGCCCATTGCTTCCTGTGTTTTCCGCAATCATAAGTTCTATTAACAACGCTAAAAGTCCACTCCCACGCGCCACTTTGGCGGCGAGCTGAGTTTTGCTTTTGCCATAAGTGCCGGCCGCCGTCAAAGTGAGGGAATTTGGTGAAAAAACAGGGGAAATGAATTCCCCTGTTTTTTCGGATTGGATTCATTCGCCTTTGGCGAATTTTTGGTGCGGTGTTTCGCGGTGTTTTCGGAAAACCACGAAGAACGTTATACTATAGCACAAAACACCGCCCCGCCGGGTTTCCCCGGCGGGGCGGTGCTCTGTTTTTATGTCCGCTACTTACAGGCGCAGTCCGATCTGGAAGCCGCCGTTTGTTGCGTTCGTAATCTTGCCGGCGGTAATCGCGTCGCCGACGATGTACACGCTGCCCTCCGGTGCACTGTGGCGCAGCGAGTCAGCAAGCTCCGTGCGCGCGCGCATACCGATTGAGATAAGCACCGTGTCAGCCGAAAGCTCAAGCGTCTCGCCGGTTTTGGCGTCCTTGCAGATTGCCTTGTCGTCCGTAATCTCGGTGAGGCTTGTTTCGTAATAAACCGGTATTTTCAGTTCCTCAAGCTTTACGAGCATTTCGTCCGCCGCATGTCCGCCGCCACGGAACAGGTTGAAGTGCGCCGGACCCTCCGGCATAAGCTCTACAATCTTCACCTTCTTGCCCTGCTCCGCAAAGTCAAGCGCTGCTTCGATTCCGATTGAGCCTGCGCCGACGATAACAATATCGTCGCCCACAAAGGTCTTGCCAAGCTCCGCGTCGCTCGTCCAGGAAACGTGCTTTTTGTCAACACCCGGGATTCTCGGGATAACCGGCTCCGCGCCGACGGCGATGATGAGCGCGTCGAACTTTTCCTGCTCAAGCAACTCAGGCGTTGCGGCAGTATTCGTCTTAATGTGCGCCGTATTCGCGTAATTCACCGGATACTTCGCGGCTTCTCTCTGGAACCACTTCAAATACTTCTTCAGGTCGGTTTTGTCCGGGGGAGCTGCCGCTCCGATAAGGTTTCCGCCGAGCACGCTGTCCTTTTCGTAAAGCGTAACGTCGTGTCCGCGCTCAACCGCCGCCATAAAGGCGTAAACGCCCGCCGGGCCGCCGCCGACAATGCCGACTTTCTTCTTAAACTTTGCTTCCGGAACGGTGCCGTCCTTTAATTCGGAGGTCAGCCCTGAAAGCGGGTTGATGGCGCAGTTTATGCTGCGCGGCGGGAAGAAGCGCGCGCACTGGTCGCAGCGCAGGCAGGGACGGTGATCCTCGGGGCGGTTCTCAGAGAACTTTCTCGGCTGATCGGGGTCTGCCATAAGCGGACGGCACATTGCAACAAAATCTGCCCAGCCGTTGCTGATGATTTCCTCGGCTTCCGCAATGCTTGTGATTGAGCCGACTGCCGTTACAAGCAGGTTCGGGAACTTTTCCTTGACTGCCTTTGCAAAATGCACGTTGTACATATGCGGCATCATATAGTTCTGGCACCAGTTGCGGTAATACTTCATATCAAAGTCGGAGTGGATACCGGCCGAAACGTGGATAATGTCGATATACGGCTCAAGATAGCCGATAAGCTCAAGCGTCTCGGGGAAGTGCATTCCCTCAGGTGCAATTTCGTCCGCCGAAATGCGGTATTCAATGACAAAGTCCTCTCCGCACCGTGCGCGGATTTCCTTGCAGACCTCGACGGCGAAGCGCGCGCGCTTTTCTGTTGAGCCGCCGTATTCGTCCGTGCGGAAGTTGTACATCGGGGATGTGAACTGAGAGATAAGGTTTCCGTGTCCGCCGTGGACAAGGACGATGTCCATTCCCGCTTCCTTCATCATTGCGGCGGCGTTTGCGTATTTGTCAACGGTTTCCTTGATTTTTTCCTTGGTCATCTCAATCGAGCGAACCGGCTCGCGTCCGAGGCGCTTTGCGCGGGTTATCTCGGAGGACGTGATGATTGCGCTCGCGGAATACGGCGCGTGGCCGACCGTTTCAAAAGCAGTGTCCTTGCCGTTGTGGTTGATTTCGAGCGACGCGTGACAGTTGTAGGACGCGCACATTTCGGCGTACCACGACAGCGGGATAATGCCGGCGGGGTTTGCCATGTTGAGCTGGCGGTCCTCGTCCTTGCACTCCGTGATGTCAATCGAAGCGTTGCCGACATAGAGCGTTGTAACTCCGCCGCGGGCAAACATCTCCATCCAATCGACGAATTCGCGCGTTATCATACCTTCTGTGCTGCAGAGGTTCGGGCTCGGCGGTGCGAGGACGATCCTGTTCTTGAAGTCAATCCCGCGGATTTTAATGGGATTGAATACGTGCTTGTACTGTGAAGCCATTTGTTGTCTTCCTCCGGTTTATGTAAAAGTTTTCTTATTTATTTAATGAAATAATATCGGAACACAAAAATAACCGCTGCCCGCCTTAGCAAAAGCGCCGGGTACGGTTTTTAGTGGGTTCTTGCGAATGGACCATTCATTCTGCTTTTAGACGCCGAGCGCAGTTGTTTGGCTGGGGTACTTCGGAAAAGATGTGCCGTCTGGATGCGTTTTGCCTGCGGACGGATTTTTAATGAATAATGAATGATGAAGTCGATCGCTTCGCTCCCTGATGAATAATGAATAATACAAACAGCGGTTCACACCGGTTCTAAATTATTCATTATTCACTATTCATCATTCATCATTCATTTAGGCGCGAAGCGCCGCTGTTTGGAGGTGACGCCCGGATTTGAACCGGGGCATAAAGGTTTTGCAGACCTTGGCCTTACCACTTGGCTACGTCACCGTATTTTCCGCAGGGCATACCACCACGGACTTATTAATTATAATATATGTATCGGAAAAATGCAAGAGCAAAATAGTGTCAAAATTTACCTGTTATAGGGGGGGATATGGTGCGCGGTACGTTACACTCAAGTTTTAGTCCTCAGGCACATAATCGTAAAAAATCAGCGGCGTAGTATCATACTGCGCCCGCCACAGCAGCTCGCCCGCGTCGCTGTATCCGCTGTAAATAAGCTCGGTTTCATAATAGATCGCGCTTACATACGCAGGCGAAGGTAGCGGGTCACCGTAGCGAATTGACACAATGACAAAACCGCTGTCGGTATCAATAATTTTTATTGCGTCCCCCACATTAAAGGGGATTGTCAGAGCTTTTTTCATATTCTTATAAAAAACAAGTTTATCTTCAACCCGAAACAATTGTCCGAGCTTTGAATTACCAACTAAAAGTGTAAAAAACTCTTCGTCCGCTATTGACCGTTTGCGGACAATCCTGCCGGATAAGCTAACCTTATAAAAGTTGTTGTCAAAATCAAACAAAAAGACATTTTCAGCGTCTATGACAGCCTCGAAAACCTCAAGGCTTTCCGGCAACACCTTTCGCCTCTTTATGCTGAGGTTGTCGCTAAACAAAACAAAAACATCAGCACCGTAGCCATCACGAGAAGCGGCAAAGTCGCCGTCGCTTGACTGCGTTTCGATAATCGCCACTAAACCAACACCGCTGACATACTCGGCTTCATCTACCCAGTCAAAATCCGTGCCACCGTATTGAACAATATCAATCAGCTCGCCGTCCTGCGTCAGCTCGGTTAAAAAAATATCCGACGGCGAATAACTTAAGTATTCAAAGTTGAACTTAATTCCGGCGCTGCCTAAGGTTATAATATTGCCGTTGTCTGCCTCGTAAATATGCGAAATAAACCCGTCGGCGTTGTATGCATATGTATACTGCCAAAGTAAATTGCCGTTTTTGTCACACCGCGCAAGAATATAGTCAGTTGTAGTCCAAATTTTGTCGGGATTTTGAAATATATCGAAATGATAACTGAACACAAACGAATCATCTGCAAGCGGACAAATGATAATATCTGCGCTGTGATTTAACTGTACGAAAAACGAATACTGCTTTTTCCAAAGTAGATTACCTGTTTTATCGTACTTTGCAATGTGTTGGTGTGTTGTAAAAGGAGTATGCTCAACCAGCAAATAACCGTCAGACACCGCTTCTGCTTCATTAATAAGCTGCTTTTGCAGCACCGCCCCACCAAACTCCGGCGGGATGTTTGTATTGACGGCAATTTCCGGTTCCGCCGCCGACTCCGCTGTCTTACCCGCGCAGGAAAACAGCACCACAAGTGCCAATATCACCGCAACAACAGCCCATATTCGCTTCATCCGTACTTCCTCCCCTCCCACGTCACCGATACACAACCCCGTTCCACTCCAGCCACCCGCCGGGCGATGACCCGTCCGGGTCATGGTGCGTCCAGTGCACGGCGCCGCCCTTTTCGCTCCAGACATACTCGCCGTGAAAGGCGACATTGTCGCCCGTCGCAAGACCGTCAAGCCGCGGCGCAATGTCTATATTGTGCGTAATAAGCAGAGAAAGCCCGCCGTCCGTCTCAAGAACAAACCGCTGGTGCCTGTCGCCGGAGGTGTCGTCCTCCATCAGGCGCACAACGATACCCTCTCCGAAGACGAACACATCTCTTTTCTTCTGCTCAAACAGGTCTTTTATCATATCATCCCCGTGTATAGCGGCGGCAGGCGGTGCAGGCGCAGATTACCGAACGCGACAGACAAACCCGAAGCCGTCTACTCCGGCGTTTTGCCAAAATAGCCGCCAAGCCCGAAAACCGTAAGTACGTCCGCCGCAAGCGGCGCAAACACGCGTTTCACTTATGCCGCACCCAGTTGTCTATAACCGCGAATATGTGGCGTGCAAGCTCTTCCTGTGAATATGCGCGCACCTTTGCCGCAAGTGCAGGATCATCTATGCTCATTTGCAGCACTCTGCCTGCAATAAACGTGATAAGCACGTGGTCATATCCGCTGTTTTCCTTAACGTATCCGTATTTCACGTTGAGCTTTGTTATCACGTCATACATCCGCCCGCAGTTTCCCGAAATTTCAGGCATATCCCGCGCTGTTTTGCCGTACGTCTCATACTTTTCGTACACCGCCTCAACCTCAAGCGTGTGCGCCGTTTCGCGGATAGCCCGTCCCCGGTCAGTCTCCGAAAACAACGGACTGTCGTACGCTACATTTGACGGTATCCGGTGAATGTCAGCGCCTCGTTCGTCACGGCTCTGATACACGTGATGCTCGGCAGACAGGCGCGACACGTCCGCGTCAAACGGAATATACGTTGAGTACGGCTGCCATTCTGTTTCCGCGCCCTGCTCGTTGCCGTTTTCCCAGTAGCGAAACAGGTTTTTGTCGAGCTTCAGCAGGTCTCCGATTGTTATATCCGGACTTGCCGTAACAAGCGAAACGCAGTGCTTGTTTCCGTCCGTTACGAAAAGGCGCGAATCTATTTTATTAATGATGATGTTCTTACTGCGGCGCGAAGTGTCGGGATACTCGCGCGCAAGGTACTTTGCCGCGCCGTTTTGCTTTATGAAATCCGCCGCGTTGCGAATTTCGTCCGCCATTTGTCTGCTCGTTGTAAAATAGTGGTGATGCCGCACCGCTCCCGTGAGGTCTGCAATCAACACCCCGGAATAGTCCTTTATGTTGTTTATAACGCTGTGGCTCATAGCTGCACCTCTGATTAGATATTAAACTCGCTCCTGAATATAACATCGTCCTGAATAGACGGCGAGAGCTGCACGAAATACGCGGAAAATCCGCCGATTCGCACAACCAAATCCGAATGGCGCTCAGGCTCTGTTTTAGCAGTCTTCAACTCCTCGGAATCGACTATGTTGTACTGAATGTGCGACCCGCCGCCCTGCATATATGTGTTCGTGTAGGCAATAAGCTTTTTCAGGCTGTCGGGGCTCTCGAGAATTGTGGAAGAGAATTTTTGGTTGAGCACGGAGGAATACGAAACGCCCGAAAAGTCGGCGGTCAGCGCGGAATTCAGCACAGCCGTCGGCCCGTTCTTGTCCGCGCCGCGCATAGGAGACACCGCTCCGTCGCACAGCGGTTCAAAGGCGTTTCGCCCGTTCGGCAGCGCGCCGACTCCAAGCCCGCCGTAAAAATGCCACGCGAGCCCCTCGCGCGAGATAATCAGCTGCGGGAAAGGCGTGTTGTCGTACTCGTGTATTATTGCGGCGGAATCCTCCGAAATGCGGCGCACAAGCGCGTCGGCAGAATCGTCGGCGTTGCCGTATTTCGGCGAGTTCAGGCAAAGCTGACGTATAAACTGCCCGTCCTTGCCCTGAAAGTCGCCGTCAAGCGCCGAGACAAGCTCGTCCATCGTAAGCCTTTTGTCCTCGAACACAAGCTTTTTGATTGCCGTCATAGAATCCGCCGCGTCGATTATCGCGCGGTCCGACACGCCGTAAAGCGAGTAATCCGGGTGCGGAACAAGCACGTCTTGCCCAAGCTCTAAGCTTGCCTCAAGTCCGAGCACAGACAAAAGCGGCAGACGCAGCGCTTCCTGCTGCAGGTCGCGCGCCATCGCGCCAAGGCGGAAGATTCTGTGCGACAAAAAGCGGTGCTGCTTCAAAAACGCGTCGTACAGCTCGTAAAAGGACGCGAACTCGCGCGGGTCGCCTGTCGCAATACCCGTCTGCTTTCCGTTAATGTCAACTCCGTTGTGCAGCGTCAGGTGCAAAAGCCCCGCGAGATTGAACGCCGCAATGCCCTCTGCACCGTAATGCTCCGCGCGCGTCGGCAGCGCCGGGTACACGCAGCCGAGACTGTGCCACTCGACGGCCTCCTCACGCGGGATTCCGTCCCGCACATAGCTTTCAACAACAATCTCGTCGTTTTCAAACAGCGGAATGCCGCCCTTTGTCGCCATATTCGTGCGGATTGCCTTTTCCATAAGCCACTCCGGCACGTCACGGTTCCAGCGCAGGCAGACTGTCGGCGAGGACAGTCCAAGCAGCCCGACAAGATGCAGAAACAGACCGCTAAGCTCATTTGCGGTGTCCTGATTCTGTGCGTTCTTACCGCCGATCATAACGCTGTTAATGCCGAAGTTTATCTGGTGCGACTCCTTTTGCGAGGCGGACGAGACAAATGTCTGCGTGCCCCAGCGCCCGATAACGTCCGCAATTTGCGACGCGATTTTCTCAAGCGGAACGCCGCCTTTGAGGTCGGCGATAAAGTACGGGTAAAGGAACTGGTCGGCGCGTCCCCAGTGACAGTTGTTCTGCATAGGGTGCTCCAGCATTTTACTGACGTTGCACAGAACCATTGCCTGAAGCGCCTCGTGCATATTGCGCGCCGGATACTCAGGCACGCGGCGGCAGACAGCGGCGATTGACAGCAGACGCGACTTATATTCGCCCTCAGGCTCGCCCTCCGCCATTTTCTCCGCCAAATCGGCGTATCTGTTCGCGTGCCGAATCACTGCCTCCAGCACGATAACAGAAGCCCGCCAGAAATACAGCCTGTCAATTTTCGTGTCATCCGAGGCGATGAATTCGTCGATTTTCGCCTGACACTGCGCAATATATCCGCGCAGTCCGTTTTTCAGTATCTTGTCCCAGCACAAAACGGAGGTTGACTGCCCGAAGATTGCGGAGTCCAGTGTCGGGTCCTTGAGCTTTGCCGCCTCCGCGTCCCGTGCCCAGGAGCCGACAACCTGCTCCCAGCCGCGATACGTTACGTCCTGCGCGGCATGCCCGGCAAAAACACGGGCGGAGGTGCGCAGAATCTCAACATCGGCGGCGGTGAGCTGAACGCTCGCGTCAAGCGTCGCCTCCACGTTCCCCGTGTCGTTCCAGATAGCCGGCATATAGTCTCCGCAAACGTCAATACTCGTAGCGCAGCCGATAACGCCGGGCGTCGGGCGGCCGACAATCTCGTCAAACGGGTGAATTTTTATCTCTATATTGTCAAGAACCTTCGCCACAAGCTTTGCGCGGCGAAGCTCGATATTTTCTCCCTCGGTTTCAAGCCAGGACTCCGCCGTCCACCGCTCGCGGTCGGCGTAAATCGCCCAGCCTGAGGCTTTCATCGCCTCGCGCCAACGGCGGTTGTTATCGGAAAGGTGTATTTGTTCGATTTGGTCAAGCAGGGCTGTGTCAACAGAGCGCGGCATAGGAGATTCCTCCGGAATTGTTTGTTATTGTGATTCTATCAGCCGCAGGGAGAAAAGTCAAGTGAAAAGAAATGGGTGGCTTCTTGTGGATTGGCGTTATGTAGGGGGGCGTTGTCCTCGGCTGCTGCTGGGGGGTCACAGCGCACGATGTAGTGGCGACCGTCCCCGGTCGCCCGTTGTTTCGGGACTTCGCCGCTCGTTTTTGCTTTCACTCTGGCGCAACCGCAGACCTGCGGCACAGGTTGCCGGGTTTTGAATTGCGTCTTTAGCTTTTCCTCTTGGTGAAGCTACACGGCGGGCGGTTACTTTTTCCGGGGTTTTGCGTTTGTAGGGGACGCTGCCCTCAGCGTCCCTTGTCGCGGTTGGCGACGGGATTTTTGGCGGACATAGAGGCGGCGATCTGCCGCCCGCCGTCTGCCAGCGCGGATTCTCCACGGCGCACGGCGTAGGGGCGACCGTCCTCGGTCACCCGGGGTTTGCTTCGCCACTCTGTTCTGCTTTTACTTGGGTGTAAGCGCGAGACCTGCGGCGCAGGTTGCTATGTTTGTAATTGCGGCGAAGCTTCGCCTCGCCGCGCTGCTGAGCGCCTGCGCGGCGGGCGGTTACTTTTTCCGCTTCGCCGGAAAAAGTAACCAAAAAGGGGCGACTTCTTTAGAAGAAGCAATCTTTTTTC
>JAISLF010000021.1 GCA_031260605.1 Oscillospiraceae bacterium | reverse complement strand
AAAAAAGATTGCTTCTTCTAAAGAAGTCGCCCCTTTTTGGTTACTTTTTCCGGCGAAGCGGAAAAAGTAACCGCCCGCCGCGCAGGCGCAAAGCAGCGCGAAGCTGCCAAGCTTCGCCCTAATTTCAAACATCGCACCCTGCGCCGCAAGAAACACGCTTGCACCAGAATAAAAGCCAAACAAAGAAGCGAAGCCACCCCGGGCGGCAGGTTGCCGCCCCTACGCCCACCCAAAAGTCCGGTGTCACCCGCAGCAACGGGACGCTGAGGGCAGCGTCCCCTACAAAAGGTTAAGCCCTGAAAAAAGCAAAAATCCAGCCGAACCCCGCCCCCTGCGTCAAAGGTCTACAGTTACACCCAAATTAAAGCAAAACAAAAAAGCACCCCCCGGCGGCAACCGACGCCAAAACAAAAGCCCCTGAGCGCGACGAACCGTCGCGCTCAGGGGCTTTACGCCCATTCTAATCCCTGCTTTACCTGGCAAAATAGTACCCGGCGCCCCATTTAGTCATTATATTCTTAGGCTCGGCCGGATTTTCCTCAAGCTTTTCGCGCAGACGGCGTATATGCACGTCCACCGTGCGCACGTCTGCCGCAAACTGCGTGTTCCAGATAATATCCAGCAGACTGTCACGGCTGTACACCTTGCCGGGGTTGTTGTACAGCAGCTCCAGTATCTCAAATTCTCGCAGCGTCAGCTCTACAAGCTGCCCGTCCCGATAGGCGTTTTTGCCGTCTGCGTCAACAGAAATTCCGTCCTCGGAAATTACGGGTGAGTTCTGCGCGGCGAGATTTGAGCGGCGAATCAGCGCGCGGATTCTCGCCTTTAGCTCAAGCGTGTTAAACGGCTTTGTCACATAATCGTCAGCTCCGCTCTCAAAGCCGACGAGCTTGTCGCTGCTTTCGCCCCGCGCCGTCAGAATTACAATCGGAACAGTTGAAAACTCGCGGATTTTCTGACAGGCGGAAAGACCGTCAAGCCCCGGCATCATATAGTCGAGTATAATTGCCGCGTAGTTATTCGCGCGCGCGAGTGTGACGGCAGTTTCGCCGTTGTTGGCGGTGTCCACGTCGTACCCCTCGTTCTGAAAGTTAAATTTCAGTCCCTTGACGAGAACCTCCTCGTCGTCTACTATAAGCAGCTTCATATGCCCTCCGTGCCGTCTTTAATTCAGCAGTGAGTTAATGTCCAGATAGGTTCCTGCTCCCGCGCCGACAACGGGCAGCTTGCCGTCCCACTTCTGCGTTTTCTGATACTCAAGGTAAGACTGCGGGGATTCGCGCAGCATTTTCTGTATCGCCTCAATCGCGTAAGACTCCGCGTCCGCCTTTGCCTTTATGGCATACGCCTCCGCGTCCGCCGTGGCTCGCAGTGCGTCCGCCTCCGCCTTTGCCTGCTCAACCTGCTGCTGCGCATCTATCTTGATTTTCGCAAGCTCCTGCTCCGCCTTGAGCGCGTTTTGCTGCGCCGTCTGCTTTGCTTCAACAGCTCTGTTGAATTCCTCGGAAAAGTCGAAGTTCGTGATGTTAAACTCGTCCGTTATGATGTGGTACGTTACAACCTTTTGCGCAAGCTCGGTCTTGATTTCGTTAGACACAATCTGGCGCTGCGTTATAAGCTGCTCCGCCGAGAATTTCGCCACAACAGCCTTTATGGACTCCTGAACCGCCGGCGCGATAATGCGCATTTCGTAGCTCATACCTACTGTTTTGTAAAGCTCCGGGGCGGCACTGGGGTCTATGTGATAGTTCACCGCCGCGATTACGGATACAGTTTGCAGGTCCTTGGAGGCGGCGGTTGCCGTAACCTCAATTTTCTGCGTCTGCACATCGATTTTCACAACCGTCGTTACAAACGGCGCCTTGAAGTGAAAGCCGCCGCCCATCGGCGCGTCCTGCACTGCTCCCAGCACGGAAACAACACCAACAGTGCCGCTGTTGATGATAACCGCAGAATTAAAAACAAGTATCAGCGCGGCTATCACAAGGATTGCCGGAAGAATTATAATCTTAAATCTGCGTTTCGGACTCATTTGCTTCGGGTTCATTTTATGTACCTCTTATATATATGTTTTACGCAGTTACGCGTCTTTTTCGTCAATCAGGTTCAGAACGCCGGTTACGTCCGTTGCGGGAAGCGCAAACGAAAACCCGCGCCCCTCCGTGTTCAGCCCCGCACCGGTTGCAATTTCGGACATTATCGCGCTGCAGGTCTGCGCCGCCGACAGTATCAGCACAATATCCTTCTCCGGCTGAATCGGTATTCCGAGAAAGTCCGCCTCGCCCTGCGCCTTTGTACCGCGCGCGGAGATTATCGTGCCGCCCCGTGCCCCGGCACGCCGCGCCGCCTGCATAACAGCCTCGGCATAGCCGCTGTTGACGACAGTCAGGATAAGGTGGTAGTCTATAGTCATGATCGTCCTCCGTTAGGGATGGGTGTGTTCTTACTAATTATATTTTAGCACAAATCTCGGCGGATTGCAAGGACTATAAAATTGCGGCGGCGGGCGGATTTTTTTGTCGGGCGTAGGGGCGGCAACCTGCCGCCAGGGGGGCGGCGCCTCTTGGCTTTGCTTCTGCTTATGCTGCGGTTTTGCTTTTTCAGGACTTTCCGGCTGTAGGGGACGCTGCCCCCAGCGTCCCTTGCCGCGGTTACCACCAGATTTTTTGCAGGGCGTAGGGGCGGAAACCTGCCGCCCGTCGCCTATGGCTGATTTTTTCGCGGGGAACACCGTAGTGGCGACCGTCCCCCGGTCGTCCGTTGTTTTGGTTTGGCTTATATTCTGGTGCAACCGTTGACCTGCGGCGCAGGGTGCGGTGTTTGTAATTGGGGCGAAGCTTGGCAGCTTCGCGCTGCAGAGCGCCTGCGCGGCGGGCGGTTACTTTTTCCGCTTCGCCGGAAAAAGTAACCAAAAAGGAGCGACTTCTTTAGAAGAAGCAATCTTTTTTATACGGGAACTGCGGTGCGGCAATATAGTTGTGTGCTGTTCCCCGCTACGTATCGCGGTGGAGTGCGCGAACGCTTCCGCTGCGTCGCACGCAGGGGCGAAGCCTGTCGCGGCGTTGGGAGACTCAGGTAAGGCTGTAAGTTACCGCGAACTGCCTACGGGTGCCAACCGGACTTGACTGTGGTTTGCCGCACCGCGCCTGCGCTGTGTCGTGCGGCAAGTGGGTGCGTTCGGTTTACCGCGAGTTCGGCGGACTGGACACCGCATTACGCGGTGTCCTCCAGCGCGTTTTGGCGTGGATTCGAGTATTCCCTGTGCCGTTGCGGCAACTCCCAATTCCGCGTGTCACGACGCGCAAAGCGCGGAGGTAGACGTACGCACCCGACTGCACCCACGTAGCAGGGCGCAGTTGTCTGACACATAATGCGGCGGCAAACCAAACAAGGGACGTCGAGGACGCCGTCCCCTACGGAGAGTGTTGTGGTAACAGGGGATGCAACTGCACCGACAGACACAACCCACCGCCACAACAACCCCACCCCGACGGGACACGCACCGCATTGCCGCACAATGTGCGGCAGCAATCGTCCGTGCACCACCCTTCCGGTTACCACCCCCGCCGCACCTCGCGGCAACCTACAGCCTTACCTAAGTCTTTAGCCCCGAACAGGCTTCGCCCCTGCGTGCGGCGGTGCGCTGGCATTTGGGCGCTACTCCGCACCTGTCGCGGGGTGGGAACGCACCTACTTGCAACGACAGCTGTGCCCGGCATAAAAACAAGATTGCTTCTTCTAAAGAAGTCGCCCCTTTTTTGGTTACTTTTTTCCGGCGAAGCGGAAAAAAGTAACCGCCGCCACGCGTAGTGGCACGTTTGCGCACTCACCAGCGCCCCTGGTGAACAAGCATTAAGCAGAACCAAGCAAAAGTCCTCAAAACCAAACCACCGTCCGCCAAAACACTTCAGCTAAAGGCAAACAAATCCCCCCGCAGTTGACATTCCCAAAGCAATAGAGTATATTATAATAAGGAATAAAAATCCCGTCAGGAGTCCTTGCGTTATGCCGACAATTGCCGTCTTTATTGTTATCCTTGTTATATTTATCATCCGCGTTGTGCTGGTGAGCGCTTCAAAAACCGGAAGCGCTGCCGCCCGGCGCAAGTCCTCTGCGGGTCTCGGGCAGCAGACCGGCGAAAGCGCTCAGCCGCCCCGTGCCGGCGCATACCCCGGAGCAAATTCCGGCACGTCACGACCTGTTACGCCTGTCGCGCGGGGTTCTTACGAACCGGGCCGTGCACACACCACGGAGCACCCGAATCACGACGCACATATGTCCGCAACGCGTATGGAAAACTCCTCCCCTGAGGCTTCGCGTCTCGCCTCGGAGAATTACCGCAGCGCCTCAAACTATTCGTACGCAACAAAGCCTTGTCCTCACTGCCGAAAAAAGATGAATATACTGTCAAAATTTTGCCCTAACTGCGGCAAAGACACGCTTTAACAGCGGCGGCAAAACACTGAACCGTTTACAACGGGCGGCATTTATTTATGCCGCCCGTTTTTTTGCACAAAACCGATCTTTTTGCGGGACGCGGCGCGCCGCCGCTCAGGCCTATCGGACTTACGAAAAAGTTTCGCTTGCATTTAGTCTTTGCGTACTGTATAATAGTAATATCACAATTTGTGATATACAAATTGTTCACATTTACTTACTGAATCCCGTAACAGCAAGGCAATGCGTTAGCCTTTCCGCAAGTGAGCTTCCGCAGGAAACGCAAGCCGTGCAACACGGAAAATCAGTGAAATTCTCACGCGAAACTTCTTTTTTTCGCAATAAAGGTTATCAATGAACGTAAACAATACAGAACGCTGGGCTCGGCTTGTCGTGGGGGCGCTTGCGCTTCTTTTCGCCGGAGTAATTTACTCTTGGACAATACTCAAGGCGGGGTTTGCCGAGTTCGGCTGGTCCACGGCGAGTCTTTCTCTTAATTATACTCTTACTATTATGTTTTTCTGCATAGGCGGCTTTGTTTCCGGGCTTGTGTCGCGAAAAGTCAGTGTAAGGACGCGGATTTTGACCTCGGCGGCACTGTTTTTCGTGAGCTTTTGCGTCACCGGACTGCTAAAACCCGGCAGCTCGAGTATATTGATTCTTTATTTGGCATACGGAATATGCGCCGGTTTTGCCGCAGGGCTTGTTTACGCAACCGTCGTTGGGCTTGCCGTCGCGTGGTTTCCGGACAAAAGCGGACTTTGCAGCGGCGTTCTGATGGGTTCGTTCGGACTGACGACCTTTATCATCGGCAACGCGGCAAAGGCCGTCGCCGCCCTGCCCGCTGTCGGCTGGAGCAAGACTTATATCATAATCGCGGTAGCTATCGGCGTCGTTATTTCGGCCGCCGCGTTCTTTTTGCGTCTGCCGGCGCCCGACACGATTTTCCCGGCAGCAAAAACACCCGGTCATCCGCAAAACGCGGCGGAAAGCCCCGCTCCGCGCGACTATACGACGCGCGAGATGGTCAAAACGCTCACCTTTTGGAAGGCCTTCATTTTCATCATTTTAATTGCCTGTATCGGCTCCGCCGCAATCGGCCTTGCAAGCGATATTCTTAACTCGCTCGGCGCGCAAAACCCCGCATTTCTCGTCTCCTTTCTGCTTTTAGGGAACGCCGTGGGACGTATAGCCACAGGCGCGTTGTTTGACAAGCTGGGAATTCGCAAAACGCAGTGGTTTATGGGCCTTATGCTGATTGCCGCCGCCGCCGTGACGCTTGCTGCGTGTCTTTTGCGCTCACTCCCGCTCGGGATTCTCGGAATCGCGCTTTGCAGCTTCTCATACGGCTTTGCGCCGACGTCCTCGGGCACATTTTGCGGCAAGCTTTTTGGAACAAAGCATTTCCAGTCAAATTTCGGCGTTATGAACCTGATATTAATACCCGCGCCCTTTGCCGCGACGCTTGCCGCCGGGCTGTATCAGCGCTCCGGGAGCTTTGTTTCGTCGTTTGTCATTCTGACGGTGGTTGCCGTAGCGGCACTTTTTGTGAATCTTTCCATTCGCACAAAGAAGTCTCACAGCTAAGCATATTTCCGCTTTTATTGAAGCAAACCGCCGCGTCAGGGTTCCTCCTGCGCGGCGGTTTTGTTTTTTTGCGGGGCTTTCTCCGCATTGTACCCGCTCACCCGCGTTGCCGGTTTCCGCGCAAACTTCTGTCTGCGGCGCGGGCTTGTCCTACCGCCGCGCGGTGCTGTCCGGCGCGGGTATCGCCTCAAGCGGAAGTAAAAACTACGCGCGGTCTTTCTTAGCAAAAAATACTGCTTGCATTTGCCCCTGCCCGCGTGATATAATAATGTCATCAAACCATCGGCAGCAAAAAACAGAAATTCTATAGCCGATGAAACATGCGAGGAACTTATTATGGCAGCTGAAAAAGAAAATAAGCTCAGACTGATTATGGGTCTTCAGGGCTCAGGCAAAACACAGCGTTTTATCCAGATGGTTAAAGACGCGCTGGCTGAGGAAAAGGGACTTGTCGTCTGCATAGAGCGCGGCAAACGGCTCACGTATGACATACCGCACGAGGCGCGGCTTGTTGAGTCTACGGACTACGGCTTTGTCGGGTACGATTACCTCAAGGGCTTTATCGCGGGTCTGTACGCCGGAAATTATGACATTACGCACATCTTTATCGACAGCGTGCTGCGGATGATCGACCAGCCGTTTGACGATAAGGCAGAAAGCTTCTTCCTGTGGTGCGAGGAATTCGGGCAGCTGCACGACGTTAAGTTTACAATGATGGTTTCAAAGGACGTCGCCTTTGCAAACGAATCAATCAAGGGCTTCCTTGCCTAAAGATAAACCCCTCGGCTGTTACGCTCAGTCTCTTGAGGAGCTTGAGCGTATAAAAGCCGCGGGACTTCGTCCGAAAATGCTATTACACGCCTGCTGCGCGCCTTGCCTCACGCGGGGGCTGGATTTGCTGTCAGGCGTGTTCTGCGTTACGGTTTTCTTTTACAATCCAAACCTTGCGCCGCAGGACGAGTATGACAAGCGTCTGGAAAACGTCCGTGTCCTTGTTGCCGCGTGGAATGCCGAGTACGGCACGGATATAAGCCTTGTCCTACCGGAGTATGTTCCGCAGGAGTTTCTTTCGCAGACGAACGGACTTGAAGCAGAGCCGGAAAACGGTGCGCGGTGCAGCGTATGTTATGCGCTGCGCCTTGAAGAAACAGCCCGGTATGCAAAGCAAAACGGGTTTGACTGCTTTTCGACGACACTGACAACCGGTTCGCGCAAGCCCGCCGCCGTGATAAACCCGATTGGCGCAGAGCTTGGACGGCGGCTTGGCGTACCGTTTTTTGAAACGGATTTGAAAAAAGCCGACGGGTACAAAAAAAGCCTTGTGCTGTCCGAAAAATACGGACTTTACAGGCAGCACTATTGCGGCTGCGCATTTTCGTCAAAGTAGCGCCGCGCAATCCGGCAGCGCAGCAAAAAGGGAGGACGGCAAGTGAAAAGCTTTATATCCGTGCTCCTTGCGGTGCTCGTTTGCGTTTCTGTCGGAGCCTGCGGAGCTTCACCGTCTACCAACACGCCGCGCAGCGATGACGACCGGCTTGAGGAGCGGACATACTACGGCTACGACACCGAGACAATGCCCGGCCCGATTGGCGCAAAGGCAAAGCTCCCGCCGCCGCACCCGGGCTCCCAAAATATAACGGCAATGCTGTCTGACGATGATGTTTACGACATTAACAGCAATCTCAGCTACTATACAGAAACGGGTATGCGCGAGTATGACGGCGCGGAGCCTGATTTCAAAAAGCTGCTGAGCTTCGGCATTGACCACAATGTCATAAACTTCTATTCCTCACGCGTTGAGCTTGCAGAGCTGCCTGATGACAGGTTTGTGCTGTACTCAAAGGTGAAAAAGGAATATGTTCTGGAGTCGGTTAAGGCGTTTTTTGATCTCAGCGTGCTCGATATTGCCGACTACGCAGACGGTGAATATTTCGGCGAGAACAGATACTTTTACCGCGACGGCTATTTTTACAAGGCGGCGCTTACAGACTACCGCCTGCGCTGGTCGCAGCTGACGGCACTCTACGAAAACGAGGACGGCACGTACACCGCCTATATCGACAATTACATCGGCACAAACTGGCCGACAAACCTGTATGAGAACAGGCGCTACTGGGATATACCCGAATTTTCGGACGATTACGGCTATTACACTTATGAAAAATGCGGCGCCGCTTTTGCCGTAATTGAGGGCTTTAGCTATGACGGGTACGACACTTTTAAGCTGATAAAGCTGGTTACTGTAGGTTGACTGATTTGCAAAGCAAGATAATAATCGGCGCGCATATGTCCGTCTCGGGCGGACTGCTCGGCGCGGCAAAAACCGCCGTCTCAATCGGCGCGGATACGTTCCAGTTCTTTACGCGCAACCCGCAGGGCGGCGCAAGGCGCGTGTATACTGACGGGGAGCTTGAGCAGTTCAACGCGTTTTGCGCCGAGAGCGGCATACAAAAGCCGCTGGGTCACGCGCCGTATACGCTGAACGCCTGCTCCGCAAAGGAAAACGTCCTGGAGTTCGCGCAGCTTGTTCTGCGCGAGGACACGCAGTTTTTGGCGAAAATTCCGGGTTCGCTGTTTAACTTCCACCCCGGCAGTCATGTCGGTCAGGGCGTTGAGGTTGGCATAGAGCTAATCGCAAAGAGCCTGAACGAAGCGGTGGACGTGAACAACACCTGCACAATCTGCCTTGAAACTATGGCGGGAAAGGGCAGCGAAATCGGCGGTAAATTCTCCGAGCTTGCCGCGATAATCGACCGCGCGGAGGCGCTGCGCGACGCGGGTAAAATCGGTGTTTGCCTTGACACCTGCCACGTTTTTGACGGCGGGTATGACATACTGGGCGACCTCGACGGCGTTTTGCGCGAGTTTGACGGGACTGTCGGGCTTGGGCGGCTTTTTGCCGTACACATCAACGACTCAAAGTTCGGAATCAGCTCCCACAAGGATCGCCACGCAAATATCGGTCAGGGACACCTCGGACTCCCGTTTTTCCGCAAATTAGTGCGCCACCCGCTGCTGACGCATTTGCCGTTTTACCTCGAAACTCCGCAGGACAGCGAGCAAGGCTACGGCGAGGAAATCCGCGCGATTCTGGCGGACGGCTGAATACACAAAACCACCGCCGATACGGGCGGCTATAACAATACAACAACCTTTATTGCAAAAGGAGCGGCAAAATGCTTACAATTTCAAGACCCGAGGATATGCCGGGCGTACTTTTACTGACGTTTGACGATGTTCCGAGCTACAATTCACTGACGACAGACACCTTCGGCGAAATTACGCGCACGCTGCGCGACACAAAAGACGACGACACCGTCAAGGCGATTGTCTTTACAGGCGCGGGTGAAAAGGCGTTTTCGTCCGGACTTTCAATGGGCGCTCTTGCAACGCTTGCAACAGACGACGACCGCGCCCTTTTCTACACGGGCGGTCTGTCCGCGCGTGAGGCAATCTATGCCGTGGGCAAGCCCGTAATCGCGGCGGTTAACGGCGCTTGTGCCGGCGGCGGCTTTGAGCTTGCGCTGTGCTGCGACCTTATCTATGCCTCCGAAAAGGCAAAGTTCACGCTCCCCGAGGTCAACATTGCGCTGACGCCCGGCTGCGGCGGCGCAATCAACCTTGCGCATAAAATGCCGCTGAACCGCGTGTATGAGATGATTTGGTTCGGCGAGCGCGTCACGGCAGACGAGCTGCAGCGCTGGGGCGTTGTAAACGCGGTGTTCGCGCCGGAGGTTTTCCGCGAGGAGGTTGCAAAGCGGGTTAACACGCTGCTTGAAAAGCCGCAGTCCGCCGTCCGCGCGCTAAAGCAGGTTCTGTCGCATACCGCTCTTTACAGCGGCGAGGCGGAGTCCCTCAAGTACGAGCGCACACTTGCGGTGGACGAAATGCGCACGCGCGACTTTACGGAGGGCGTTACCGCGTTCCGCGAAAAAAGAACGCCGAAATTCAACGTCGAGTAAAGCTCGCCAAACACTTATACCTTATAATATGAAGCCAATATCAAAAATAGCTGAAAATATCGCCCCCAGCTCGACCCTTGCGCTTGACGCGCAGGCTAAGGCACTTGCCGAAACTGGCAAGCCCGTCCTGTCCTTTTGCGCGGGAGAGCCTGATTTTCCGACGCCGCGCGCCGTAAAGGACGCGGCAATCCGCGCAATTGAGGAAAACAAGACAAAATACACGCCGTCGGCAGGAATTCTGACGCTGCGCGAAGCAATTTGCACGCGTCTTTTTGAGGACACAGGCGTTTCCTACAAGCCAAACCAAATCGTCGTTGCCTCCGGGGCAAAGCACTCGATTTTTATTGCGCTTCAGGCAATTGTCAATCCCGGAGACGAGGTTGCCTTGCCCGCACCGTACTGGGTTACATATGCGGAAGCTGTTCGCCAAGCGGGCGGAACGCCTGTTTTCGTGCAGACGCGCGAGGAAGACAATTTTCTTATAAGCGCAAAGGCTTTGGAAGCCGCAATTACCGCAAAAACAAAGGCGCTTATCCTGAATAACCCCTCGAACCCGACGGGTATGATGTATTCGGAGCCACAGCTGCGCGAAATCGCGGATATTGCGCAAAAGCACGACCTATATGTGCTTTCGGACGAGATATATTACCGCCTTACCTACGGAAAGGTGCCGTTTGTGAGCTTTGCCGCCCTGTCGCAGGACGCATACGACCGCACAATAACCATAAATGGCGTGTCAAAATCCTATGCAATGACAGGCTGGCGTATCGGCTACTCCGCGTCCTCGCCAAAGCTTGCCGCAATACAGAGCAACTACCTTTCGCACTCGACCTCCGCGCCGTCTACCGTTTCGCAGTGGGCGGCAGCCGCGGCGCTTTCCCTGCCTGAGGTTCAGGCTGAGTCGGAGCAAATGCGTGAGGAATTTCTGAAGCGGCGTGATTTTGCCGTGGCGCGGGTTAATACTATTAACGGACTGTCCTGCAAAACGCCGGACGGCGCGTTTTACATCATGATAAACATAACGCGCCAGCTCGGAAGAACGCTCGGCGGCAGAAAAATTGCGACGGCGGATGATTTTTGCGCCGCGCTGCTTGACACGGCGCTTGTCGCCGCCGTGCCGGGAACGGCGTTTGGCATTGACGGATACGTTCGGTTTTCCTACGCCGCCGCGATGGACGATATTGAACAGGGGCTGTCGCGAATCGAAAAGTTTTTAAGCTGAGCCGAAGCGGTGCGCCGAAACGCGCTGTTCCGCAGGCTCTGACTGCTTTACAACAGAGGTGCTTTACAAATGAAAACAACTTTGAAAAGAACGGTGCTGCTTTTAGCGGCGATTGCAATTGTCTCGCTTTGCGCGTGCACATTAATCCCGTCCGTTCCCGAGGTATCAGATTCCCCCTCCCCCACACCGTCGGATACCGAAAAGCCCGGCGAGCTTCCCGGATACTGGGCCGCGCTGACCGAAACCGGGGACAGCGTCTTTACTCTTGAGGGCTATTACCTTTCGCCGGAGGGCACGGGGCTGAAATTCACCTCGTCCGAGGGCGCGTTTGAGGTGACCTCGTATCTGCGCAACGAAAGCTACGTCACGATATACTTTCTGAATATGGACGGCGAGGCGGTGCGGGACAATTGCCGCATAGACAAGCTGACCGACAGGACGCTCGTGCTGACAAGCGAGGACGGCGTATCGACGACCTACATCCGCGAGGAAAAAATTGAGTCCACAAGCGGAACCGGAACTTATATTGTGACGCAGACGGACGGCACGGTCATTACTGTTGACGGCGGTCCCGCTGAGGTTGACCTTGAAACCATCGCCGCAATTACGCAGTATTTGCAGCAATACGGCGGAATGCCGCTGTTTATGGAGCCGAATCAGATAGATACAGGCTGGATTGTCAGGAAGTTTTATTATATCGAAACCAATGACACCGGACGCGAGGATTATGAATTCTTCACGCCGCTATCTTCCATTTTAGAGGCGGCTCAGCAGCACATCAACCCTGAACTTGAGCTTCCCTCTCCCGCCAATCCGTCGATGTACGACAGCGAGGTTCTGCGCTGGAACTCGAAGGAGCAGGGCTTTGACTGGAACCCGTCTGACAATCCAGAAACGCAGCACGAATATCTTATCGAAAGCAGCCGCATTCAGGGCGGGGTTTATACGATTGTCTGTGTTGAGTTTGAGCTTTACTGGCAGGAAACCGAGGAGGGCAAGCTCGACGGAATGATTCTTTTAGACGGACAGGTTATCGGAACAATAGACATTAACGACAGCGGCGACTATGAATACAACTATATCGCCAACAAGGACGCGCTGCCGAGAACCACCTTTATTCTGCGTGACGGCGCGGCTGACGACAGCGGTGCGCGCACCTTTGTATTTGAGCGCAAGTACAAAAGCTAAGCAAAAAGAGACGCGCGTAATCTCCGGATTATGCGGTTTATAAACCATATAAAAGACGATTTTTAAGGAGACAAGAAGGTTGCCGCCTCAAAACAACATATATTCATCCCCCCTGTCCTCGCGTTACGCCTCGGACGAAATGCAATACCTTTTTTCGCCGCAGAAAAAGTTTTCGACGTGGCGGCGGCTTTGGCTGTCGCTCGCTAAAGCGGAGCAAGAGCTTGGACTTGAGATTACAGACGGGCAGCTTGCCGAAATGCAGGCGCACCTGGACGATATAGACTTCACCCGCGCGGCGGAGCACGAGCGCCGGCTGCGGCACGACGTTATGGCGCATATCCACACATTCGCAGAAGCCGCGCCCGCCGCCGCCCGGATAATTCACCTCGGCGCGACAAGCTGCTATGTCGGCGACAACACGGACATTATCATTATGCGAGAGGGCTTGC
The DNA here is from genome assembly GCA_031260605.1 of Oscillospiraceae bacterium. Classification (GTDB taxonomy): domain Bacteria; phylum Bacillota; class Clostridia; order Oscillospirales; family Oscillospiraceae; genus JAIRRO01. The sequence continues at coordinate 1,940 of JAISLF010000021.1, read as the reverse complement.
AGCTAATCCGCGAAAGACTCTGCGCCGTTATCGCCGCGCTGTGCGGCTTTGCCGAGGAGTATAAGGCTTTGCCGACGCTTGGGTTCACGCATTTTCAGCCCGCGCAGCCGGTAACCGTCGGCAAGCGCGCAAGCCTTTGGATTAATGAACTGCTGCTGGATCTTGACGAGCTGAATTTCCGCATAGGTTCGCTGAAAATGCTCGGCTGCAAGGGTACGACGGGTACACAGGCAAGCTTTGTCGAGCTGTTTTCCGGCGACAGCGAAAAAATCAAGGCGCTGGACAGCAAAATCGCGGCGGACTTCGGCTTTGACGAGAGCGTCCCCGTGTCCGGACAGACGTACTCACGCAAGACGGATTTTTTCGTGCTCGCAACGCTGTCCGGAATTGCGCAGTCCTGCGCGAAATTCGGCGGAGATTTGCGGCTTTTGTCGCACCTAAAGGAAATTGAGGAGCCGTTTGAGGAAAAGCAGGTCGGCTCTTCCGCAATGCCGTACAAGCGCAACCCGATGAGAAGCGAGCGTATCTGCTCACTCGCGCGGTACGTCATTTCGGCGGCAGATAACCCCGCGCAAACTGCCGCGAACCAGTGGTTTGAGCGGACTCTTGACGACTCGGCAAACAAGCGCATTGCGGTACCGGAGAGCTTTCTCGCGGTAGACGCGATACTCAGCATTTACCTTAACGTCGCCTCCGGGTTAAAGGTTTATCCGAAGATAATCGAAAAGCACCTTGCCGATGAGCTGCCGTTTATGGCAAGCGAGAACATTCTGATGAAAGCCGTGTCCAAGGGCGGAGACCGCCAAAAGCTGCACGAAAAAATACGCCTGCATTCGCTTGAAAGCGGACGTGTTGTTAAGGTTGAGGGCAAGCCAAACGACCTGATTGCAAGAATCGTCGCGGATTCCGAGTTCGGACTGACGGAGCGGGAAATTCTCGCGGAGCTTGACCCAAGCAAGTTCACGGGCCGCGCCGCCGAACAAACAACGGAGCTTGTGGCAATTGCGAGAGAGAAAATCGCGGGATACCTGTCGGACAGCGCCCCCGCCGAGCTTAAGGTATAAAGGAGCATTTTATGAACGAGATTTTATCACTGCTTGAAAAGGATTCCGGGCTTTCTCCGCGAGAAATTTCCGAGATTACGGGCGTTTCAGAGGAAGAGGTCGCCGAAATAATCGCCCGCGCCGAACGCGACGGGACAATACTGAAATATTCCGCAGTAGTCGATTGGGACAAGGTACCCGGCGGCAGCGCGGTTATGGCGCTGATTGAGGTGAAAATAACGCCGCAGCGCGGCGCGGGGTATGACCGCATTGCGGAGCGGATTTTGCGCTATGAGGAGGTTGAGAGCCTGTACCTTATGGCAGGCGCGTACGACCTTGCGTGCCTTGTACGCGCAAACACAATGCGCGAAATTTCCGAGTTTGTGTTCGCGCACCTCGCGGCGATTGAGGGCGTGACAAGCACCTCGACGCACTTTATTATGAAGCGGTATAAGGAAAAACACTCCGTGTTTGAAAAAGAGCAGGAGCAGGAGGAGCGCGGGCTGTTTACGTAAGCGGGGGACTTTTGTTGGGCGTTAGGGCAAATGTCTGCCGCGTTGGTTGCTTCGCTTTTTTGGTTTGCTTATACTTGGGTGAAGCCGTAGGGCTGCGGCGGAGAGTGTCGGGGTTTGCCAGTTTTTTCGGCGGACGTAGGGGCGGCATCCTGCCACCCGGGAGTTGCTTCTTTGTGTGGTTTTGCTTGAACTTGGGGCGAACCGTTGATCTGCGGCGCAGGGTGCGGTGTTTGTAATTATGGCGAAGCTTCGCCTCGCCGCGCTGCAGAGCGCCTGCGCGGCGGGCGGTTACTTTTTCCGCTTCGCCGGAAAAAGTAACCAAAAAGGGGCGACTTCTTTAGAAGAAGCAATCTTATTTTTATACGGGAACTACGGTGGCGGC
>JAISLF010000018.1 GCA_031260605.1 Oscillospiraceae bacterium | reverse complement strand
ATAAAAAAAGATTGCTTCTTCTAAAGAAGTCGCCCCTTTTTTGGTTACTTTTTTCCGGCGAAGCGGAAAAAAGTAACCGCCGCCGCGCGTAGCGGCACCTCTGCGCGACCACCAGCGCCACTGGTGAACAAGCATTAAGCAGCAATAACCACCAGCCCCCCAAAAAACCGTCTGCCAAAGCGCTTCAGCTTTTGGCGGACATCACACCAAAACCGCCCTCACTTAGCGTACATCCTCCCCTCAATCCACCTTGCAAGCCCCGCCGGAAGCACTTTCGCCAAGACACCAAACAACCGATAAACTCCTCCTGCTGTATAAAACGGCCGCACGCGCCGTTTTGTCGCAGCTTTCACTACAACCCTCGCAACTGCGTCCGACGGCATACCGTGTGTTTCGTCGCGTTCCATGCGTCCGACAGAGCGCGTGACTGTTTCCGCGTAGACGCCGTCGTCCGCCGACTTGCTTCGCGCACCGGTAAAGCCCGTTTTTGTGTCCCCCGGCATAACGGCGCAGACTGTAACGCCGTGTGCTGCGGTTTCGCTCGCAAGCGCGAGGGTGAACGCGTTCAGCGCAGCTTTTGCCGCTGAATAGTGCGCCTGAAACGGCACCGGAAGTATTGCCGCAACACTGGATACCGCGACAATTCGCCCGTGAGTCGCACGCAAATGCGGCAGCGCCGCCGTCACCGCGCTCACCGTGCCGAAATAGTTTACCTCAAATTGGCGCTTAGCGTCACTCAGCGCCGTAGTTTCCGCCGCCCCGGAGATTCCGAAGCCCGCGCTGCAAATTAGTATGTCCAACCTGCCCTCCCGGGCAACAACCGCGCCGACCGCCGCCTGCACAGACTGCTCGTCTGTCACGTCGCCCGTGATATGCGTGATGTTTTCAGATGACTGCCCGCTTCGGGACAGCTCATACACGCTGTGCCCCATTGCGGCAAGCTGCCGCGCAGCTGCCAGCCCGATTCCGGAGCTGCCGCCTGTTATCAGTACGATTTTTTGCATAAGGTCACCTCGTGCGCTTGTATTTTGCTTCTGTTTTTCTTTCGTTATTGTATCATATTTTCGGGTGTTGCGCAACCGGCTTTAGTAGCGTCGAAAGCGGGCGCAAGTGCTGATAACGAAATCAGTCCGCCCCTCGCAATAACGCCGCGTCAAAAACAACCTCATTCCCGCAAATAATTCTTGAAATCCACGGCGACCTGTGATATACTCCGCTTATAAAAATGAATCCCTCCAAAGGAGTCAGTACTATGTCAGTTTCAAGCCGTCAAATCAAGGATTTTGTCCGTTCCCTCGGAATGGACCTCTGCGGAATCGCCAATATGGATCGGTTTGCCACCTCCCCGCCCGGACGGCACCCGCGCGATGTACTGCCCGGCTGCAGGTCGGCCGTTGTTTTCGGGGTCAAGCTGCTGGACGGCGTTGTTCAGGCGAATTTCCGCGCGTTTGAGGACGGGCGGGACGACCTCAAGGGCATTTACGGCACCTATGGCTACACAATGCTGCCGAATTTTGAGCTGACATATGTGTGCTACGCCGTCGCAAGATTTATAGAGTCCAAAACCGGCGCTGTTGCGACGCCCTGCTCAACCGGGCCGATGACAAACGGCGCGCAGGTCAGTATTCGGCACGCGGCGGTTGCAGCGGGTCTCGGCGAATTCGGCTATATGAGCATTGTGCTCACGCCGGAATTCGGTCCGCGCGTGCGCTTCGGCGTTGTGCTGACCACGCTTGAGCTTGCGCCTGACCCGATGTACTCCGGCAAAAAGCTGTGCGACCCCAAAAAGTGCGGCGTGTGCGCAAAGGTCTGCCCCACTTGTTCGATTAAGCCCTACGGTGAGGGCGAGCTTTTGCACGTGGAAATGGGCGGGCGCGAATTTGAGTACACGCGCGTGCATTTTACGAACTGCCGCAAGTCTCTTCAGGCAATGACAAAGGCAACCGGCGGGCGCGAGGACTATTTACCGCAGGACGACCCGACAATGCAGGATTATATTGAGGCTGAGATGAAAATGCCGATTGACGGAATGGGCTTGCAGCATATTCCGTCGTGGAACTGCGGCAAGTGTCAGACATACTGCCCCGCCGGCAACTGGGGCAAGGCGTTTATCGCAACAGGACTGAGCCGCGGCCCCGCGACGCAGTATAAGGACGCGCAGCCGGAATAGTGTGCACTCCGCCGCAAAAAACAGGCGAAGCGGCGCGGTAAAACAGCGAAAGAGCCGGCGTGAAGCGCAGTGTGCTTCCCGCCGGTTCTTTTGTTCGGCGCACGGTCAATTTCGGACAAAAATCCTGTGTGAAAAAGTGCTTGCATTTTTTTGCGCATTATGCTATTATAGGCAAGGATTTTGCTTTCGGCGCACCTGCGCGGCGTTTTTGCGGAGTCCGCAATACGGAGAGGTATCGAAGTGGTCATAACGGGGCTGACTCGAAATCAAAAGATTTTGATTCGAAATCGACTCTGAAACAGCAAAATTGAATATGGAGAGGTATCGAAGTGGTCATAACGGGGCTGACTCGAAATCATATTAATATGATTCGAAATCGCACCGCGACCAACACAATTTAACATGGAGACGTATCGAAGTGGTCATAACGAGCCTGACTCGAAATCAGGTTGTCCGCAAGGGCACGTGAGTTCGAATCTCACCGTCTCCGCCATGAAAGCCCGGAACCGCAAGAGGTTTCGGGCTTTTCTCATGTCTAAAACGTGGAGCTGTTTTTCTGGAAATTGTTATGGACGTCCGCCGCCATAACAATTTTTATCAATAACAATTTTTATCAATAACAATTTTGAGGACGAGCCATGCCGAGATTCTGCAAAATAGCCCTAAAAGGTGTTTTGTTGTGATTTTGTTGTGAAACTCTGTAAAGGGATACGAAGCTCTGCGGGAAGTTATAAAGACATATAACCAAATCAAATATAGGAGGTCTGTTAAATGGAAAATCAAATGAACCCGATTGCTGACGCAATCAACATCGTTTCCGGCATGGTTGCCGCCCCCTTTGTGGACGCACTCCATGAAATATGTGAGGATGAATCCTTGCAGGGCATGGCGAAAGAGCTAAAACTAAACCTGCCGTCCGCTAACGACCTCTTTTCAACACAGGAGGAACGCGACGACGCGAAACTGGAACGAGTTGCAAATCTGTCTTTGTCCGAAATCAGCGACTTTCCCAATCACCCGTTCAAGGTACGGCTTGACGCTGAAATGACCGAAATGGCTGAAAGCGTCAAAAAGTATGGCGTGTTAGTCCCCGGTCTTGTCAGACCCAAAGACGGCGGCGGTTATGAAATGGTTGCCGGACACCGCCGTAAAATGGCAAGCGAGCTTGCAGAGCGCGGCGAAATGCCTTGTATTGTTCGTAATTTGACGGACGATGAAGCCACTATCATCATGGTGGATAGCAATTTGCAGAGGGAAAGAATCCTTCCGTCCGAAAAGGCGTTTGCCTACAAGATGAAGTTGGACGCTATGAAGCGAAAGGCAGGCAGACCGAGCAAAGAAAATTCTGCAACAGTGTTGCAGAATTTCGAGGGCAAATCTTCGAGGGAGTTACTTGCCGAAAAAAGCCCTGATAGCCATGAGCAAATCCGTAAATATATCTGCTTGACTGAATTACTCCCCGAACTATTGCAAATGGTGGATAATGCGGAGTTGCGGACTGCGCCATGTAGGTGTAACGCCGACAACAAAAACTTCATAGGTAAATTCTTAAAAAAAGCCTGTTTTCATTAACGGGCTTTTTTGCCGTTCAATATGAAGCGTCACATCATATTTGCAGGAGGTCTTGCTTCACATTTGTCCTAATGAGCCTTGTTCATTGGGGCGATTTTCTATTATTCTGTTTTTTATCAAAAAAAGCCTAATCCCTCCGAGGGATGAATACAGCCATGAACGCGAACACACACAGCACATAGCAGGCATTGTGTGTTCTTTCGCCCGGACAAGCCTTGTCTTGCCGGGCTTTTTTGCGCCCATTATTCCGCATTGCCGTAGTCCTCCGCTCCAATCTGAGTTTTCCAAAAAAATTCAGATTGGAGAAAGAGCTATGTTTGATAACACAAATCTATATACTCTCCGCACCGAGGTTGCCGAGGGTATCATGCACTACTATGTTTCCTTTACGGACGGACAAGCCATCCACAGGGAAACCGAGGTATCGCGTCCCGTCTATTTGGAGTTTTGCCGCTTTGTGAAGCAGGAGCGCAATCTGCGCCGATGGGACGAGCGGCACACCGAGCAATCCGACTTGACGGACGAAACGCTCTACAATCGGGCTTTGCGCCCGCAAAAGAGCGTTGAGGAAACCGTCTACGACAGCCTGCGAGATGAACGGCTACGACAAGTAATCGCTGACTTGCCGGAAATTCAACGGCGGCGGTTTGTTCTCTATCACGAATTTGGCTTGACATACGAGCAAATCGCGGAGATGGAGGGCTGTACACGACAAGCCGTTACGCACTCTGTTGAAAGAGCGGAAACGAAAATCCGCGAGGTGATGAAAAACTTCTAAAAAGTAGGGTTGCGTTTTTCGCCCCAAGTGTGGAAACAGGTGAGAGGGTATTTTGCCCCTCACCTGTTTTCCGTTAGAACGGCGGTGAATGGGATGGTCTTTGAAAATTGAATACCCATTCATCAAGCACGTTCCCATTGTTACCGTGATGAGCGGTAGCCACGTTAGCG
>JAISLF010000085.1 GCA_031260605.1 Oscillospiraceae bacterium | reverse complement strand
GGGCATTGCCTTGAGCCGCAAGTCACCACCCACCGCCACAACAACCCCACCCCGACGGGACACGCACCGCATTGCCGCACAATGTGCGGCAGCAATCGTAGCAGCAACATCCTTCCGGTAACCACCCCCACCGCACCTCGCGGCAACTTACAGCACAACCTAAGTCTTTAGCCCCGAACAGGCTTCGCCCCTGCGTGCGGCTGGGCTAAAGCGTTCGCCTCAACCACCGCGCCTGTCGCGGTGTGGGCAGCGACCACATTGCCGCCCAACCCCGCCCGGCATAAAAAAAGATTGCTTCTTCTAAAGAAGTCGCCCCTTTTTTGGTTCCTTTTTTCCGGCGAAGCGGAAAAAAGTAACCGCCGCCGCGCGTAGCGGCACCTCTGCGCGCCACACCAGCGCCACTGGTGAACAAGCATTAAGCTGCAACCAACCCAAAGTCCTTAAATCCCCACAAAAAAACCAACAAAAGAGGTACCCCAAAATGTCAGCACCCACCCCTCAAAATGAAGCCCTCCTCGGCGATTTCGCCAAAACAGTCCTAATGCCGGGCGACCCTTTGCGCTCAAAATTTGTCGCCGATAGCTACTTTGAAAACCCGCGCCTTGTCAACAATCTGCGCGGAATTCAGGGCTACACCGGGACGTATAAGGGCAAGCCTGTGTCCGTTATGGCAAGCGGAATGGGTATGCCGTCTATGGGAATTTACGCGCACGAGCTGTATAATTCCTATGACGTGGAAAACATCATCCGTATCGGCACGGCAGGCGCGATTTCAGACCGGCTCAAGGTTCGCAGTGTCGTCGCCGGAATCGGAGCGGCGACAAACAGCGAGTACATAATGAGTCAGCTGACCGTTAAGGGACATTTTGCGCCTGTCTGCTCATTCAGTCTGCTGGAGGAGGCGGTAAAGCAGGCGCGCAAGCTCGGAATCGAAATGGTCGTCGGCAGTCTGTACTCAACTGACGCGTTTTACGACAGAACGGGCGCGGCGCTTGAGTGGGGAAAGCTCGGCTGCCTTGCCGTTGAAATGGAGGCGGCGTCTTTATATTACAACGCGCAGCTTGCGGGCAAAAACGCCCTTGCTATCTGCACAATTTCAGACCACGTTCTCACGGGCGAGGAGGTTGAGCCGCACGAGCGCGAGACGCAGTTCACGGATATGATGGAGATTGCGCTGGAAACGGCTATTGCCCTGTAAACAATAATATATGAAAATCCGTCCGCTCTCAATCCTGTTCTGGTCGCTTGCCGCGCTGTTTATTATATCGGGGCTTTCGCTGTTGCTTACCAGCCGCAATATTCCGTCGGCGTCTGTTGCGTTTGTTATCGCGGGAGCCTTTGTTCTTACCGGATTAAATAAGCAAAAGCAAAAACCAAACAGCGCCTACGGCACAGGCACAACCTCCCGCAGCCGCAAGCCAATGCGTATCAAGTGCGACTATTGCGGGCAGTTTTCGCCTTACGGGGAACTAAAATGTGTGCACTGCGGCGGCACACTCGACTATGCGGACAAGACAGACATTGTGTATGAGTATGAAGCGGCGGAAAGCGCGCCTGCCGCGCCGCGCGCTGCTGCAATATCGCCGAAGCAGCGGGCAGCCCTTGCGAAACGCGCGGCGGAGAACGCTGCGCGGACGCAAAAGACGGCAAAACGCATCGGTATCGGCTGCCTGATAGCCTTTGCGATTATCGTGGTGATTGTCAGTATTAGAGTTGCGACCTCCAACAGAGTCAATTCAACACCGCCCACGCCAAGGCAAGTTAACGATACCCCGACAGCAGACGTATCGCCTGACGGTGTAAATGTTATTTCCGCACCTGTTGTGTTTGAGAAAGCGGGCATAAAAATCACCGTATCGGGCTTTAAGGACGGTGATTATCTCGGCGAAGGGCTGGCATTTGTATTGGAAAACAATACCCGCGATACAATCAGCGTCAGGTCTCTTTATGCCGTTGTAAACGGCATTACGGTTGGTACGCACTCAATATGGGAGGACGTTGCTGCCGGTAAGAGCCTCAGCGACGTTATATATTTCTACCAAAATGACGACGGCTGGGACAATATCGGCATATTTAAGACAATAGAACTCGTATTTCAGATAAAAGACTCCGCATATAATACACTTTGGGACTGCGAGCATATTTCCGTCGCCTGCAATCCGGACGCGCCGAACGAGTCGGCAGAGCCGGTTGATTTAGGGCGCGAGGTGCTTGACCGCGCCGGAATAAAAATCCACGTTTCAGAAATCACAACGCGGGACTCAAGCTATGCGCTGGTTGTGTATCTCGCGGTGCTGAACACCAACGAAAAGGACATTTCGATAGAGGTAACCGGTGATTCCTTTGCCGTCAACGGAACGCCGATTACCTCCTACGACAGCACATACTGCGCGGCGGGGACAGTGTCGTATTTCAGTATCAGTCTGTCAAAGCTCGAGCTGTCGGAAGCGGGGATTTCAAAGGTAGGCAGCATTGAGGCGGGGTTTGAGATAAGGGAGCTTGACGAAAACGTGATTTTGTTTGTTTCCGAGGCGATAGCGTTGACGGAGTAGCCGGGGGCGCGTAAGGACTATTATCAAGTCAGCACATTGTGTTCAGCTGTGTGCCGTGGTTGCGGAGTTTGTAATTGCGGCGAAGCTTGGCAGCTTCGCGAAGCTAAACGCCTACGCGGCGGGCGGTTCCTTTCTTGTCTTGGCAAGAAAGGAACCAAAGAAGCCGCTTTTGGGCTTAGGC
>JAISLF010000066.1 GCA_031260605.1 Oscillospiraceae bacterium | reverse complement strand
GAAAAAAGATTGCTTCTTCTAAAGAAGTCGCCCCTTTTTGGTTACTTTTTCCGGCGAAGCGGAAAAAGTAACCGCCCGCCGCGCAGGCGCTTAGCAGCGCGAAGCTGCCAAGCTTCGCCGTAATTACAAATGCCGCACCCTGCGCCGCAGGTCAACGGTTGCACCCGAGTAAAAGCAAAACAGAATGGCGAAGCAAACAGCGGGCGACCGGGACGGTCGCCCCTACGGCGTGCGCCGTGGAGAATCCGCGCCGGTAGACGACGCCCGGCAAGCTGCCGCCCCAACGCCAAGCAAAAACTTGAAATAAACATATCATTATAATAAAAAATTATTGAAAAACAATAAAAACTTCTTGACAAACCCTCACCCATCTGCTAAACTAAAACGTACAAACGCGAAGGAGGCACTCGTGATAATAATAAACGTAGACGTAATGCTTGCAAGGCGCAAGATGAGCGTTACCGAATTAACGCAGCGCGTCGGAATGACGATGGCGAATATTTCGCTGATAAAAAACGGGAAGGTCAAGGCGTTTCGGCTGGACACTCTCGATAAAATCTGTGAGGCGCTGGACTGCCAGCCCGGAGATATTCTGGAGTACAAAAAGGAGGCACAGTGTGATGAATAAAGCAGCTAAAATAATCAGTATCGGTATCTATAGCGTAGGCGCCGCAATTGTTGTGTTCTTTGCTGCAAGGGCGCTTTTCGGCTCGGCGCAGGTAATCGACCCCAATGCAATGCTGACGATTACGTACCGCGAGCAGGCGTTTATGATACTCGCGTTCGGCGCAATTCCGATGATTTTGTCCTGTCTGGCAGTGTACAATTTCGGAGGGGTTAAGCTCAGCCGACACAGAGTGCGTAACGCCGTATTTGTATTCCTACCGGGCGTAATTTGCGGTGGCTGCGCGCTGTATATTATAGTACTGCTTGCGGTCGGGTACATCAGACAGATTTTCTTTCGCTGAAAACGCAGTATGCGCCGGAGGTAAACGGCAATGATTAAAATGCTGATGATTCAGCCGGAGAACCGTGAAATTAACCGATTCCGGCGGCTGCAATTTAATAATTTTTCGCAGATAACAATACCGTATCTTGCGGCATTCGTTGACGAGAGCCGCTTTGAAATCACGCTTGTGGACGAATATAGCAGAAAAATCCCCTACAACAGGCAGTTTGATTTGGTGGTGCTCACGGTAAACACGCCGAACGCGCCGCACTGCTATGAAATCAGCGCGCGTTTTCGGCGGCAGGGTGCAAAGGTCGCGATGGGCGGTCCTCACGCAACGCTTCTGCCCGACGAGGCGGCAGAACACTGTGACTATCTTCTCGCGGGCGAGGGTGAGCTTATCTGGCAGCAGTTTTTGGACGACTACGTTCGTGGCTCGCCGCAGCCAAGGTACACCTCCGCCGCACCGCCGTCGCTTGAGAATCTGCCGCGTCCGCGCTGGGATCTGCTTGACCGAAACCGGCTGATGAAGGGTGCGCTTTTCGCGACTCGCGGCTGTCCGTACAGCTGCCGGTACTGCAACCTGAAGCAAATCTACCACAACAGCTTCAGGACACGTCCGATAAACGAGGTAGTCGCTGAAATTCGGACGCTGAAATCCCTGTTTTTTGTCTTCTGGGACGACAATTTGTTTGCCGACAAGCAGTACGCCAAGGCGCTGTTCTGTGCAATCGCGCCGCTGAAGCGCAAGTGGGCGGCTCAGGCGACGCTGCGGGACTGCGCCGACGAGGAGCTGCTCGACCTTGCGAAAAAAGCGGGTTGTCTGTACTTATTCGTGGGGCTGGAGTCGTTCTCGGCGGACTCACTTGAGGACGCAGGCAAGAGCATCAACCGCACGGCTGACTACGCGGAGATTATCGGCAAAATACACCGTCACGGTATTATGGTTCAGGCGGGGATTGTGTTTGGGTTTGACAGTGACGGCACCGATGTGTTTGCCCGCACGCTTGCCGCCTGTGAAACCCTCGGAATCGACGGCGCGACTGTAAGCATACTGACCCCCTTTCCGAAAACGCCGATATACGAGCAGTATAAGTCCGAGGGGCGGCTTTTGTCTGAGGACTGGAGCCTGTACAACAGCAAAACGGCGGTTGCGTTTGAGCCGAAAAAAATGACCGCGCAGGAGCTTCTGCGCGGCTATAATGACTTTCGTCGTAGGTTTTATTCTCTGGGCTCATTCGTGCGGCGAATGCGCGTTTCCAAAACGAACATTATCGTCAATTTCATCATAAATCTCGGTTATAGACTCGGCATAAGGTAGGCTGTGCGGTAATAGCACAGCCTATTTTGCTGTTGCCTTGAATCTCTTCAGCCGCAGGGCGTTTGTCAGCACGGAAACAGAGCTTAGGCTCATTGCGGCGGCGGCGAACATCGGATTCAGCAGCGGACCGCCGAAAAGGTGCAGCACACCCGCCGCAATCGGTATGCCGATTACGTTGTAGCCAAACGCCCAGAACAGATTCTGCTTGATGTTGCGGATTGTTTGCTTGCTGAGTCTGATTGCCGTGGCGACGTCCGTTAGGTCACTTCTCATCAGCACAATGTCGGCGGATTCCATCGCAACGTCAGTGCCGGAACCGATTGCAATGCCGATGTCCGCCTGTGCCAGCGCCGGCGCGTCGTTTATGCCGTCGCCGACCATAGCAACAATGAGTCCCTCTGCCTGCAGCTTTTTGATCTCGTTTGATTTGTCCTGCGGCAAAACCTCCGCAAGCACCTTGTCTATGCCGACCTGCTTTGCGATTGCGGCGGCGGTTTTCGTGTTGTCTCCCGTTATCATCGCGACGGAAATGCCCATTTTGTGCAGGTTTTCAATTGCCGTGCGGCTTGAGGGCTTCACAACGTCAGCTACGGCGACGATTCCCGCAAGCTGTCCGTCTATCGCAACATACATCGGCGTTTTGCCGCTGAGCGCCAGCTCGTCTGATTCCACTTCAAGTGCCGACAGTGACACGCCGCGCTCGTCCATAAGCTTGCGGTTCCCCGCGAGGATTGCGCGGCCGTCAATCCCGGCTTCAATTCCTAGCCCTGTGATTGAGTTAAAGCCCGTGACAGGCAGCAGCTCAAGCCCCTTGTCCTCACAGCCGGACACGATTGCCTGACCGAGAGGGTGCTCCGAGCCTTTTTCGGCGGAGGCGGTGAGCTGCAGGAGCGTATCGGAAGACACGCCCCCGGTTGTCAGCACATCTGTCACGGCGGGCTTGCCCTCTGTGATAGTGCCGGTTTTGTCAAACACGATTGTATTTATCTTGTGCGCTGTTTCAAGAGCCTCGCCGCCCTTTATTAGTATGCCGTTTTCGGCGCCCTTGCCTGTACCGACCATAATCGCCGTCGGCGTTGCGAGCCCCAGCGCGCAGGGGCAGGCTATAACAAGCACAGAGATGAATATCGTAAGCGAAAAGCTAACATCGCGCGTTCCGATGAACCACGCGATTCCCGCGACAAGCGCAATCGCGCACACAATCGGCACAAAGTACCCGGACACGACGTCCGCAAGCTTTGCAATCGGCGCCTTTGAACCCTGCGCGTCCTCCACAAGCTTTATTATCTGTGCAAGAGCGGTGTCGCTGCCGATTTTCTCCGCTCGGAACTGAATATTTCCCGTTGTGTTGATTGAGGCGGCATATACCGCATCTCCCGCCTTTTTGTCAACGGGCATACTCTCGCCCGTCAGCATAGACTCGTCGATTGCGGTGCCGCCGTCCGTCACGGTACCGTCCACCGGGATTTTTGCGCCGGGCTTTACGACGATAATGTCGCCTATTTCGACCTCGTCAATCGGAATCTCCTTTTCCTGTCCGTCCTGCACGATAATCGCGGTTTTCGGCGCAAGACCCATAAGCTTTTTGATTGCCTCGCTTGTGCGCCCCTTCGACACAGCCTCAAGCGACTTGCCGAGAAGAATCAGCGTGATTATAACGCCGGCGGTTTCAAAGTACAGCGACTCCACCGCGCCGGAATTGCCCGCGGCAATCTGATACACGTTCCAAATGCTGTACAGCACGGCGGCGGTCGTGCCGACTGCAATCAGGCTGTCCATATTCGGGCTGCGGGAAATGAGTGCCTTAAACCCGATGGTATAGAACCGGTAGCCGACGCCGATAACCGGGATAACCAGAATCAGCTCGGCCAGCGCATAGGCAAGGGGAGACGTCATCGGGTCAAGCATATGGGGCAGCGTCATACTAGTGGTAAGCATCGGCGCCATCGCGACATACAACAGCGGCAGACTGAACACCGCCGAAATGATGAACTTAGTCCACAGTGTTCTGATTTCCTTTTGCTTGCGCGCCCGGTCCTCGTCCACCGCGTCGGTCTTAGACACCTCAAGCGCGACGTAGCCCGCCTTTTCGATTGCTTCCTTTATCGCCGAGACGCGCGTGACGCCCGGCTCGTATACAACGGTTGCTTTCTCCGTGGCAAGGTTGACGGAAGCGCTCGTTACGCCGTCCAGCTTCTTGATTGCCTTTTCGATGCGCTGGCTGCATGCCGCGCAGGTCATTCCGCCGATTGGGATTGTGACATTTGCGGTGTCGGACTTTTCCGCAACCTCGTAGCCGATTTTGCGTACGGCTTCTTTAATTGCGGGCAACCCAAGCGCCTCCCCGTCATACTCGACAAACAGCTTTTCGCTCGCGAGATTGACGTTTGCCGTCTCAATTCCGGACAGTCTGCGCACGACCTTTTCTATTCTCTGGGCGCATGCCGCGCAGGTCATACCCCTAATATCCAATACCTGACGTTCCACTGTTTCATCTCCTTATTACAAAAAATATGCGGCGCGGGCGGAAAACCTCGCGCCGCATAAGGTTTTTATTGGTTTTTTCGAAAACCCCGCGCCCACAACCGCACCAAATTCGCCGAAGGCGAATAAAATCCAAATCCGAAAAAACGGGGGGATTCATTTCCCCTGTTTTTTCTCCTTATCACTTCACTTTGACGGCGACCGGCACCCGTTGCAAAAGCAACAACTCAGCTCGCCGTCAAAGTGGCTCAGAAGCATATTGACAATTCGTATTTTATATATTATATTGTATCTATTAACCGTCTTTTTTTCAAGTACGCACTTTATTGTGCCATACTATACAAAATGATAGTGAGGAGATAGCCGCTATGAATTTAGACTGCACAACAGGCTGCCCGGTAGACGAAACACTGCGCCTTATCGGAGGCAAGTACAAATCTCTGATTCTCTGGCACCTGACGGGCAGTGCGCTGCGCCACGGCGAGCTGCAAAGGCTGATTCCGCAGGCAACGCCGAAAATGCTGACGCAGCAGCTGCGCGAGCTTGAGGGCGACAGCCTTGTTGCGCGCGAGGTTTTTCCCGTTGTGCCGCCGAAGGTTGAGTATTCGCTGACAGAGCTTGGCAAAAGCCTGCTGCCGATACTGACCGCAATGTACAATTGGGGTGCGGACTATATGCAGGATAACGGCAAACGTGTCTGCTGCTCAATGACCGCGCCTGTGGCGACATAGGGCGGACTTTATTTACAGCTTTTATTTAGACTATAGAACATACCAAGCGAAAAGGATGAAACCTAATGTCAGTTAATGCCGCAGTCGGCGATATTATCAAACCGAGCAAGCCACGGGAGGTGTGGATTGACGCGCTGAGAGTACTTGCGTTTTTTCTCGTGATAGTCAATCACACAAATTCACAGATTTTTATAGCTTACCCGCCCTCTCTTACCTGGCTTGCAAGCTTAACGTATTTTTTCATATCAAAACCGGCTGTCGGAATCTTTATAATGATTTCGGGCGCAAATCTTCTGGGGCGCGGCAAAACAATACGTCAATCGCTGACCGCCGCCGGAAAAATCGCGATTGTGCTGCTTGTTTTTGCGTTCTTATATAAATTTATGTTTGGTTTAGAGGAGCCTGCAACGTCTGCGAGCGATTACGTTAAGTTTTTTACGCTGGATGTTCTTGCCGGCAACACATACAAGCACCTTTGGTACCTATATTCGTACATCGCCCTCTTGCTGCTTCTTCCCGCGCTCGACAGGCTGAATGACGCACGTTTGCTGAAATACATCGTGCCGATAACCATAATCCCGAGCGGGATTATTCCGATTATTAGCCACTATGTAAATGGATTTGGCGTATCCGGAAATACAACCGGTACGCTTTTGCCTATCTTCGTCGGTTTGTTTTTGTGCGGATATTTAATAAAAAATATGAAAAAAGTCAGAGTGTGGCCGTATGTGATTACATATGTTGCACTGCTGGCTTTCCAAGTGACGGCTACGTATTTTGAGTACAAGGCAAAAAACGGAACAGGCTATTTATATCTGGATAACAACAGACTTTTCACGATAACCGGCGGCGCGGTATGTATTTTCGGCATAGTACACTACCTGCATACAAAGGTGACGCTGCCGCCTAAGGTCGGCCGGGTGATAAACCAGATAGGCAGATATACGTTTGCGGCTTATCTAATGCACATTTTTGTTATCAGAAAGTTTGATTTTATTCTCCAATTTCTGAACGGCCATATGCACGTGCTGTTCGCAATGCTCTTGTTTGAAATATTTGTCTTTGCGCTGTCGATAGTGCTCGGCGCGCTGCTAAAGCATATACCGTTTGTCAAAAGGTTTTTGTAACGTCTACGCCTCAGACAGCGGCAATAAGCGGTGCTGCGCCGCACCGCTTATTGCACAAAAGAACTAATAATTTGTTTTCCAGTTGCCGAAAATGACCTTTGCCTCGGTCAAATACTCTTTTGAAATCGTGATGGTTTTATCTGTCACGGTTTTGTTTTCGCCGAAAATCGGCACGGGGTTGCAGCCGCCGGACTCCACCTCGACTTGACTCATCTTAAACCGGTTCCCGCAGTTCTGGCAGACCAGCACGCTGCCGCTCTGCTTGTAGTAGCCGCGCCCGGAATCGTAGCACACCTGACAGGTGTTAAACGCGGTGCGCACAGTTCCGTCAGGTGCTTTTACCGCGATGACTTCAAGCTTTGTGCCGTCTATTTCAACGGGATAGAACTTTACCGAGTCGGAAATGTCGCTGAGAGAAATCACAAGGTCGGCGTCACGGACTGCTTTTACGCCGTCGCCGCCCTTGAGAACCAGAACTGCCGCAACCGCAATAATTGCGATTATCGCTGTCGAAATTGCCGGTGTTATCCATTTTGCTTTTTTGGGGGGCGCTTTTCTTTTGTTTCCGGTATGCTTTTTGGTTGTGCGAGACATTTGATTGTTCCTTGAGGTGATTGTTATTCTTCTTCGCGCTTTTCGGCGGGCTGATTCTTCGTGCCGCCGCTCTGCGTGTTTTTATTTTTGGACTTATCGCGCATAAAAAACGCTGCTGCCGCTATTCCCGCAATCGGGAGTATGCAATGCCAGTGACTGAGTAAAAACTCCATATTCGTTCCTTTTAGCGGCGGACAAAAGCTCCGCTGCCGCGTTTTTTTAACCGTTATCTGTGCCGCCGTCAAACATCTGCGGCGGGTAAATCATCGTCTCGTATGCCGCAACCTCGGCACGAATTGCGTCCTCGTCTATCGCAGTTATATCCGCAACTACCTTAACATAGCCGTAGAAGGTGTTGTCTCCGTTGGAAAACTCAAAATCCGCAGTCGGGAACAGGTACAGCGCGTTCTCGCCCGGCGTTAAGTCGAGCGCAGAGTAATATATCGGCGCGAGCAGGACAAGGTTGCTGCCGCCGGACGCATTGACGGCTATTGTCCACTCGACGGTTAACCCTGCCTGCACAACAATGATTGCGGGTCCGTAGCCGTCGTCCGTCAACTCAATGCGCACGCGCTGAATCTCGTACTCAACGCCGTTTTCGGTAACGGTCCCGAATTCGGCTACGGCAAGCTTTTCTGTCGGGATTTTTATGTTGGCGGGAACACCTGCAAAATCGGTTTCGCCGTCGTCCGGCAGGGGAGTTGTGCCGTCGTAATCGGAGGCGCCGCCGTTATCCTCGGCAGAACCGGCGGCGAGAACTGTAATTGTTCCGCGAATCATACCCATCCAGCAGTTGTACCGGACAGTGCCCGCCTTTGCCGGCGTGAACTCAATCACATTCTCGCCTGTTTTGAATGAGTACTCAATGCCGTAGTCGTTTATCAGCATTCGGTTGTTGCAGCCGTTTATGCTGCCCTTCGGCGCGTTAATAACCCATTTCACGGGCGTTCCCGCCTGAACGGTGATGTTCGGATATTTGCCGGAGGTGAGCGTGCTGTTAATGACCTGCTTGCCGTCCTCAAGAACAATACCGCTTTCGGGTGCGGAGCCGCCGGACTGCACGCTACGCAGGCTGTAAGAGGAGCCGAGACTGCTCCATGTCACCAGCAGCAGCACGGCGGCGGCAAACGCGGCGGCGGTAGAAGCCGTTTTGTACGCCTTTTTACGGAACGGAAGCACAGACACAATGCCGACGGCGCAAAGCGCGAGTATTACCGGGAGCAAAAGCTGCGGCGGCAAAAGACCGGACAGGCTTCCGCCCTGCGAGAGCATTGCAAGACCGAGCACAACAACGAGCACCGCGCCGACAGTCATTGTTTTTTGCGTGAATTTTTTGCCGAGCGCAGATACGGCGGCGCCGAGTCCGAGCATAAGCGGCACGGTGCCTAAGCTGAATAAAAGCATTGAAACCGCGCCGGTAAACGGATTTCCGGAAGCCAGCGCGACAAGCTGCATTGCCTGAAGCGGCCCGCACGGCATAAGACCGTTTAACAGCCCGACAATGAGCGGACTTTTGCTTTTTGCGCTTGTGGCACCGACTTTTTTTGAAAAAACCTTCGGCATTCTGAGGTTCAGCTTGCGCAGCCACGGGAAAATCCCGAGCATATTGATTCCCATTATGACCATAAACACGCCGGCAATAAGCTTGAGTATGCCCTGCGCCAAAACAGGAAGTCCCGCGCCCTCGCCGCCGAACAGCATACCGGCAAAGCCGAGAATAAAGCCGATAACGGTGTAGGAAATCACGCGTCCGAGATTATACAGAAACGCGGGCATAAAGGCTGCCGTACGGCTTGGCGGCGCCTGTACCGCGTCCGTTTGCTGCGGCAGACACTGTGACAGGTTAATACCGCCGCACATTGCAATGCAGTGGATTGAGGTTATAAGTCCGATTACAAACAGCATTCCGTATCCGGCTGTGCTGTCCGCCAGCTGAGTCGGTACAAGCAGATTGAGTATTCCGAATTGCTGAAGCAGCACGTACAGGCAAACGATAATCACAAGCGTGCCGATAACGCGCATAAGGTTTGCTTTCTGCCGCCCGTCCGTGTGAAGCACACGATAGCCGAGCCGCTCAATAATAGCCTCAAGCTCCCGCAGAGTGACAATACCGGCGTCGTATGAAACAGTCGCCTTTTCGGCGCTGTAGCTTACGAAAACTGACACGACACCGGGAGTTTCGCGCAGCTTCTTTTCGATTTTTGCCTGGCAGGCAGTGCACGACATACCGCCGATACGCAGTTTTTGTGTTATTATTCCCGACTCCATGGCGGCGCGCCCCCACATTTTATTTTTATCAATCATAATACCAGTATATTGTAACGAATGTGTGAATTTTGTAAAAACATTTGACGAAGCGGGGCGTGAGGACAAGATTTTTCCTGCGAATTAAACGTACTGTAAAAATAATGTAACGTAAGTGTTAATTTGCCATTACTGAATCCTGAATTTTTTATTAAAAAACTGTTTACAAATTCAAACAGTTGTGGTATATTAACAGAACTATCCACCTTAAGGAGGGGAAAATGAAGAACATCAAAAAAATATTAGCAATGGCCCTGTGTTTGACGCTTGTGCTGTCAATTCTCGGATCATGCAAAAAAACACCTGTCGAATCGCCGACACCGTCGGCAGACACGCCGCCGTCAACCGACGTTACGCCGGGTGACGACAAGCCGGTAGAGCCGGTCGGAGCCTCGTATGACATCGGCTTCCAGGTTTGGGGCGCAGGCGTTCCGATTCTTGACAGCTTCGGCGACGCGATTGAGTGGTGCCTGACAACGCTCGGACATACCTACACCCGTGCGTCAGACGACTTCTCGGCTGACAAGGAGCTTTCAAACGCACAGAACTTCATTGCCGCCGGTAAAGACGGCATTATGATTCAGCTCTCAGCGGGCCCGGTTCTGAACCAGGTCGCAAAAGAGTGCGCGGACAAGAAAATCCCGCTCGCAACGTACATAACAATCGGCGACGATCCGGACATTGAGAACCTTGCAAAGACCAACGAATACTGGGTCGGCGCATGCGACTCGCAGCTCGTGCTCGACGGTGAGCTTGTTGCGCAGTACGCGCTTGACGCAGGCTGCACAAAAGCGGTTATCATCGGCGGAAACATCGGAGACAACAGCCAGGATCAGCGTCAGAACGGCTTTACACGAGTGTTTGAGGCAGGCGGCGGAAAGGTTCTTTCTGTAGCGCGCTGCACAGACAACTCAGAAGCCCCCGCAAAGGCTGAGGATATGCTCGCGGCAAACGCGGATGCAGACTGCCTGTATGCAATGGTCGGAGACTATGTTGAAGGTTCAATGCTTGCAATTGAGAACCTCGGCCGCTCAGAGAAAATCAAGATGTTTATGTCCTGCGTTGACGCAACAAGCGCCAAGTACATCCAGGAAGGCAAGATTATCGCCGGAAACGACGGTATCTCCCTCGGAGCGTACATCGCAACGACAATGATTATCAACTTCCTCGACGGACATCCCATTAAGGACGCCAACGGATACTCACCGCGCTTCTCCGCGAAGCCGATAAAGGTTGACGGATCGAATGTTGACCGCTACCTGTCTGTGTTCTTCTCGAATGACCAGACAATCAAGCCTGTCAATAAGGTTATGCTGGAAGGCCTTCTGTGGCGCAACAACCCGAACGTGACATATCAGACCTATCTTGACCTGATTGACGCAATGGGCGAGCTTGACTATATCGCCAAGCAGAACGGTTTATAAACCGTGATTTTGAGGAGCAAGGGGCAATGAAAATTGTCCTTTGCTCCTTATAAAGCTTTAGGAGCAAAGCCGCGCCTGAAGCTTCAGACGTGCCGCACTGAAATTTTATGAATTTCCGGCGGAAAAAGCAGTGTACAGGTCTTTTTTGTTTTGCAGGAGAATCAGACCTGAATATTTTGATTATTGTGAACTTTTTCGGAGCTATCAATGGGCAGTAATACAAAGAAAAACCTAATTACCGCGGGCGTGTTTATTGTGTGCCTCGCAGCGGGGCTTCTCTTATTTAACATCGTGTCGGGAGGCAAATTCCTGACGGCTGACAATATTCCGGTCGTGCTGTCGCATATCGTATATCCGGCGTTTACGGCGTGGGGACTGTCGTTCCTGTTCGCCTGCGGATACACGGATATGTCTGTCGGCGGAGTTGTTGTGCTTGCCGCGTTTGCATCGAATATATTTGGCAACAAGTTCGGATATATCGGCGTAATTATTCCGGGTATAATAGTCGGCACACTGCTGATTTTCATTAATTTCAATATCTTCGCATACACAAAAATTCCGTCGTGGATTGCGAGTATTTCGCTTGCGATGATATACGAGGCGTTCGGCTTTTTCCTTAAAACAAACAGCTCAACAAAGCAGCTTGTTATAACGCCGCTAAACCGGGACTACCGCGCAATAGGTCAGCTTGGGCCGAGCCTTATTCTGCTTGCGGTCGGGTTTATTTTAGCGTACATAATTTATAACCGAACGACAATCGGGCTTAATATCCGCGCAATCGGCGGCAATAAAGAGGTCGCAAAGGCGATGGGCGTTAACGTCAATAAAACGCTTTTGTGGGTCGGAGTTTTGGCGGGTCTGTTTATCGGTGTTGCGGCGGTTATTCAGCTCAGCTACAGCGGAACACTGACTGTTAAAACCGGACTCACAAGTATGTCGATGATATTCCAGCCGCTTGCGATTGTGCTGCTTGCGCAGATACTCCAGAAGCGAATTAACATCACGATCGCCATACCCATTTGTTCGCTTATTATCTATTCTATATTCAATTTGCTGACGATTCTGCATGTGCCGTCCGGTACGCTGCAGGAGGCATGTCTCGGCGCGTTCCTGATTATATTTGCAATAATCGGTCAGAGAAAGTCAAAGGGGGTGGTTAAGTAATGGCAGAGAATGTACTTGAAATCCGCGGACTAAGTAAGTCTTTCGGCTCGACGCGCGCCAACATCGGGATTGACTTTACGCTCCAAAAAGGCGAGATTCACGGTCTTATCGGAGAGAACGGCTCCGGAAAAAGCACGCTGATTTCGCAGATTGCCGGACTCTACGCACCCGACAGCGGCGAAATGCGGCTTTTCAGTGAAAGCTACGCTCCGCGCAGTCCGCTTGAGGCAAATGAGAGCCGCGTTTCAATGGTCGTGCAGGAGCTTGGCGTTGTAAGCTCGCTTCCGGCGGGAGTTAACGTGTATCTCGGGCGCACAAAGCTGTTTTCAAAATTCGGGCTTGTGAGCATAAAGAAGCTGAATCAGGCAGCGAATGATGAGTTTGAAAAATGGGATTTGCCTAAGGTCGGGTTGCACGAGCTGGCTGACGGAATGCTCATTGAAAACCGCAAGATGATTGAGCTTGCGCGCGCGATGAGCGTTGACCCTGAGGTTTTGATTCTCGACGAGATTACGCAGTCACTTTCGTACAACAACCGCAACAAGCTGTACGAGCTGCTGAAAAAGTTCAAGGCGATGGAAAGAAGCGCTATTGTCATAACCCACGACGTTGAGGAGCTGATTCAGATAACAGACAGAATCACGGTTCTGCGGGACGGTGAGGTTGCGGGCGTGCTGGAGTCGGCAAATACGACTGCCGACGAGGTGAAGCAGCTTATGGTCGGGCGCGAGATTTCCGGCGAGTATTACAGAAGCGACAACGAACCGGATTATGACGAGACGGCGCCTGTTCTCACGGTTAACGGCGTTTCCGTTGCCGGAGAAATTGAGGACGTTTCCTTTGAAGTGCATAAGGGCGAAATTCTCGGCTTTTGCGGCATTTCAGACAGCGGAATTCACGCAATAGGAAAAGCCGTATACGGGCTTGAAAAGCTATCGGCGGGTGAGGTTTTGCTGAACGGAAAGCCGCTAAAGTCGCCGACAAAGGCGCTGGCGTCCAATATGGCGTATGTGCCGAAGGACCGCGATAATGACGCGCTTATGATGCAGGCGTCCATCTGGGAGAACCTCGCGCTGCCGTCCACAACGGAGCTGACGGGCAAAATGTGCTTTATTTCTCCGGGCAAGCTACGCAGTACGGCGCAGAGCGTGGCTGAAAAAATGACGGTAAAGTGCCGCGATATATATCAGCCGATGTCGGATTTATCCGGCGGCAATAAGCAAAAGGTCAACTTCGGCCGCTGGCTTGCAAAGGACATTAAGCTGCTGATTTTAGACTGCCCGACGCGCGGCGTTGACGTCGGCGTTAAGGCGTATCTCTACTCACTTATGAAGGAAGCTAAGAAAAACGGAATCGCGACAATCCTCATTTCAGATGAGTTAACAGAGGTTCTCGGTATGTCAGACAGACTCTGCGTTATGAAAAACGGCAAGCTTGTGACAATAATACCGCGCGGAGACGGATTTACTGAGCATTCGCTGATAAAGGTTATGGTGTAGCGGAAATGAAAAAGCTTAAAATAAAAACAGGGGACTTAGTCCCGTTTGCGGCGCTGATTGTAATATTCGCGTTCTTCGCGATAACGAGCAACGGCAAGATTTTTTCGGGCTACAACCTTATGCTGCTTCTGGATCAGTCTATGGTCACGATTCTGCTCGGTCTCGGAATGCTGTTTGTCGTGTCGCAAGGCTCAATTGACCTGTCGGTCGGCGTAAACCTTGCTCTTTCCGGCGTTGTGGGAACGTATGTTGCAAACATTGTCGGCGGCTGGGCGTTTATACCCGTGTGCCTGATTGTCGGACTGGTTGTCGGCGTGTTCAACGGCGTTATGGTCGCGCGGTTCAAGGTCAACTCGTTTATGCTGACAATTTCGATGCTAATCGGCGTTCGCGGAATCGTCAACTACATCCAGGAGGGGCTGATGAAAGCGACGGGCTACGGCTCGCAGTACCTGCCGGAATCAATGCTTTTCCTCGGAAATTCCACCACACGGCTTATAATTTTTATCGTAGTTCTCGCGATTATGGCGTATCTGTTTGAGTTCACAAAGCTCGGACGGTACGGCAAGGCAATCGGAGAAAACGAAACTGCGGCGAAAAACGTCGGCGTTCCGATAAAGACAATGAAAATCCTTGCGTTCGCAATTTCGGGACTGCTCGCGGGTCTCGGCGGAGTGTTCTCCGTTGCAAAGCTCGGTTCGACAAACCAGACAATGGGCGTATTTCAGGAAATGCAGACAGCAATGGCGGTATTTCTCGGTGGTGTACTCGTAACAGGCGGAGCCAGCGCTAAGATATACAAGGTGGTGCTGGGGTCGATTTCGATAACGCTGATTGTGAACGGGCTCGCGGTTATCGGCAAGGCGGAAAGTCACATTTCGCAGTCGGTTGAGGGAATAATCCTGCTGATAATCCTGTTCATCACGATTCTTGTGAACAACGGCGGAGTGCAGCGGTTTTTGCACCGCAAAAAAAATCAGGAGCTGCAGTAGGGCAGGCAATATATGATATTTTTATTCCTCCGTCAGGCTTTGCCTGACGGAGGAATTTTCTTTTGGCGACAGACTACGTCGTTTGATTCCTGGATAAGAACGATAATCAACCGAAAATGTAACCAAACAGCGAAAACCTGTGTCTTTATAGGTGACAGCTGTTGATATATAACAAAAGATAAACAAAGGCGGGTGACGCGCATTTTGATTGATATATTCGCGCTAAAAGCAATATTGCGCGGCGACGAGGACGCTTTAGTTAAGCTCATTGACAAATACAATGCATATGTCTGCGCGGTGGTGCGCGGCATTATCGGCGGGATTGCGGAGGACGTTGAGGAGGTCGCGGCTGATGTGTTCTTTGCTCTATGGAACAACGCGGATAAGCCTGACCCGCAAAAGCTAAAGGCGTATCTCGGCGGTATCGCGAGAAACAAAGCAAAAAACAAGCTGCGCGAACGAGTGGACGACCTGCCGCTTGAAGAGGACTGCATTCTCATTGAACAGAGCAGCCCTGAAACAAACCTGATTGCAGGTGACGAAACGGCGGCGGTAAAAACTGCGCTGCTTGCAATGCGCGAGCCGGACCGCGAGATATTTTTGCGGCATTATTACGGCTTGCAAACGGTTGCGGCAATCGCCGGCGAGATAAAAATGAGCGAAGCCGCCGTCAAGCAAAGACTTACAAGAGGCCGGGAAAAGCTGAAAATAAACCTGATTGGGGAGGAAACAGACCGTGAAGAAACGAATTTCAGACATTTTGGACTGCGTAACGTATAATCCGATGCCGGTTCGCGAGAACCGCGAGGCCGATACCACCAGAGTAAAGGTGCTTACTTTGAGTAAGCTGCAAGCCTCAAGAATTACAGAACGCCGCTATGTCCCGAAAACCGCGCGGCGTACGCGCCGCCGAAGCTTTGCCGCCGCGCTTGTTTGCGTGCTTGCCGCGCTGTCGGTTGCAACAGCTGCGCTTGCGGCGACAGGCGTGATTGACTTTGGGGAGGTGTACAACTCGATTTTCAGAAACGACAAAGCCGCGCCGTATGTTGTGACGAGCGATAATATCGAAGAGATAGCAAATTCCGGCGAGCTTGACATCAAGCTGATTTCCGCCTTTACCTCCGATAAAAACGCGTATGTGCAGCTTGAAATAACAGGCGAGAACATTCCTGAGGAGTTGTTTTTCTTCGTACACGACGAAGAATACCTCGCATTCTCAGAGCTGACCGCGCTGCCCTTAACCGACGAAGCGCCTGTCATTACACGCATTGACAAGAACACCGTTCGCGCGGAGCTGAGACTAACACAGCACTATTTCACTTACTACGCGTTTGTGAAAGACCCGGAAAAAGAGCAGCTTGTGGGTGTGGTGATGTTTGACACCGTTTCAAGCTCAAGCGTTCCGGACGACGCGAACGCAATGGTGTTCACAGGACAGTGGCGGTATGAATTCGATGTAATCGACGATTTGCACGGTGAAATGCGCGATGTTTATATGACCGACATTGGCGGACACGAGGGAGCTGTTGATTATTCGGCAACGGAAGTCTGTATCTATGTCTTTGACTTAAGTGAGAATGGCGGCTTTGATTTCCCGTATGACAGTGAGAATGCCGTTATACTGCGCCTAAAGGACGGGTCAACGGTCACGGCAAGGTTTGCGTCAATCGAATATTGGGACGATCCGTCCCGTGTCGGGGGCGCTCTAACCTACAGTATTGAGTTCACTAACCCCGCCGAGGTTGAAAGCATCAGCTTCTGCGGCGAAGTCTTGGAGCGGGTGGAACGCACATACGAGGGCGCGTAAACCTGCGCGCCCACACCGCACCAAATTCGCCAAAGGCGAATAAATCCAAATCCGAAACAACGGGGGAATTCATTTCCCCCGTTGTTTCACCATATATCCCCTCACTTTGACGGCGACCGGCACCCATTGCAAACACACAAACCCGCACCGCCGTCAAAGTGGCGGAGCAAAAGCGCTTGACACCGTACCCGATTTCAGATATAATCAAATTATCATTAAAACCAAAAAATTCAGGAGATATATTCTTTATGAAAGTTAGAGCTTGTGTTGTGCGTGAAAAGGGTAAAATGGCGATTGAGGAGGTCAACCTCGACAAGCCGCGCGCGTCTGAGGTGCTTGTAAAGCTTGTCGCGGCGGGCGTTTGCCACACTGACGCGGCGGGTCTCAATCAGGTAATTCCCGTGACGCTTCCGGCGATTTTCGGTCACGAAGGCGTCGGCATTGTTGAAGAGGTCGGCGTCGGCGTTGAGGGACTTGCCGTGGGCGACCGCGTTATAATGTCGTACCCCTCCTGCGGAACGTGCGAGCACTGCGTCAACGGTCACCCGTGGGCGTGCGACAACCTCAACCGCCTGTTTTTCGACGGCTCGTTCAAGGATGGCTCAAAGCGGTTTTCACTGCCTGACGGAACACCTGTTTCGTCCTTTTTCGGACAGGGCTCGTTCTCCGAATACGTTGTTGTTGACGCGCGCAACGCCGTCAAGGTAGACGTTAAGTCAGACGAGGACCTTGCAAAGCTCTGCTCACTCGGCTGCGGCGTGCAGACGGGCGCGGGCGCGGTTCTGAACTCGCTGGAGCCGAAGCAGTTCCACACAATCGCGGTTTTCGGCGCGGGCGGCGTTGGAATGGCGGCGATTATGGCGGCAAAAATTGCGGGCTGCTCAAAGATTATCGCGGTAGACGTCGTTCCGTCGCGCCTTGAGATGGCGTTGGAGCTTGGCGCGACGCACGTTGTAAACGGCAAAGAGGTCAACGCGGTCGAAGCTATCAAGGAAATCACGAACGGCGGCGCGCATTACTCGGTCGAAAGCTCAGGCGTTCCGGCGCTGGCGCTTCAGGCGCTCGGCTGCCTGCGCCGTGAGGGCAAGTGCGTGCTTGTTTCCGTCACGGGAGACGCGGAGGTTCCGATTCCGCTTGAGCCGTATCTGATGAACCCGTCAGTCACGCTGATCGGCGTTACAGAGGGCGCGTCAAATCCGCAGGTGTTCATTCCGCGCCTCGTGCAGTACTTCAATGAGGGCAGACTGCCTGTTGACAAGCTGATTAAGCTGTACAAATTCGAGGAAATCGAGAAGGCGCACGAGGATTCGCACAACGGCGTTACGATAAAGCCGATTCTTGTATTTTAATTTTTCTCCGCAGCAATGCCGCGGAGTCAGCTGAAAAAATAAATTATACTATACTAAATAGCAGGTACAATACATATGTCAAACAAATTTCTTGAGGGCAAGGTTGCGATTGTAACCGGCTCGGGTCAGGGTGTCGGCCGCGCGATTGCGATGAAGCTTGCCGAAAACGGCGCGAAGGTCATCACAAACAACCGCAAGCCCGGCAAAAACAACGCGACGGAAATGCTTACAAAAGAGGCAATCGCCTCAATGACGGCGGAAGAAATCGCCGAGATGAACCGCAAGTATGACGAGGTAGGCGGGGACGCGCAGACGACGGCGAACGCAATCAAGGGTCTCGGCGGCGAGGCGACGCCGTTTTTCTGCGACATTTCGGATTTTGCAGCAACAAAAGAGCTTGTCGAATTTGCGGTCAAGACCTACGGCGGCGTCGACATTATCGCGAACATCGCGGGCGCGTTTGGCTTCGGCTCCGTCACCGAGGTCAGCGAGGAAATGTGGGACCGCGTAACGGGCGTTAAGCCCAAGGGCTACTTTAACGTAATCCACCACGCCGCGCCGTATATGATCGAGAAAAAGTGGGGTCGTATTATCAACACGACCTCGCGCGCCTTTTTGGGCGACTGGATTTTGCACCCCGAATACTGCGCCGCAAACGCGGGCGTTATCGGCTTAACCCGAGCCGTCGCCATCGAGCTTTTCCCGCACAACATCACCTGCAACGCGTTCGAGCCGTTTGCACGCACGCGCGCGGCGGTGGACCTTGAGGCGGGTGCCAAGGCAAAGGCGGGCAACCAGGTCACAATGCCGGGGCTTTCTCTGCCGTCGTTTGACTTCACGCCGCCTCCGGAGGGCGTCGCGCCGTTTGTGTGCTATCTTGCAAGCGACAAGGCGGCGAACATTTCCGGCAGCGTGTACAGCCTCGCGGGCAACTCAATCGGAATGTATTCCACAAGCGACATTCAGGCAAACATATCAAAGGTGCCGTTTAGCGAGTTTTGGACGCAGGAGGAACTTGAGTTCGCCGTGCCGTTTAACCTTATGCGGGGTTACAAGAGCCTGGCAGACCCGTCGAATCAGCACTAAACGCTTTAAGCAGTACGGCGTAGGGGAGACCGGCCCCGGTCGCCCGCTGTTTGCTTCACCGCTTTATTTTGCTTAATGTGGGTGCGTTCAGCTGTGCGCCGTGGTTGCGGCGTTTGTAATTGGGGCGAAGCTTTGCCTCGCGTCACTGCTGAGCGCCTACGCGGCGGGCGGTTCCTTTCTTGTCTTGGCAAGAAAGGAACCAAAGAAGCCGCTTTAGGGCTTAGGCGGGTTTCAGTGCTGCAAGTGTAGGTGTCCGTGCGTCCGAACCCGGACAGAACTGCCAATTGGATGGGCTTTAGCCCTATGTGCCAGAGGTAAGTGCAGGTGGGTGGCAACCAGAATTTGGCGAAGCACACCCGCACCGCGCCCTGCGCTGTGCTGTGCGGCAAGCACCCGCGTGTCACGACGCGCAAAGCGCGGAGGAAGACGAGGGCACCCAACGCACCTACGCAGCAGGGAGTAGTCGTTTGACGCAAAATATCGGCGGCAACCCAAACAAGGGACGTAGAGGACGCCGTCCCCTACGGTGATTGTTGTGGTAACGGGGCAATGCCTTGAACCGTAAGTCTGTACCCGCCGCCACAACAAACCCCGACCGCGCCGGGACACGCACCGTATTGCCGCACAATGTGCGTCAGCAATCGTAGCAGCAATTACCTTCCGGTTGGCACCCGACGGCAGTTCGCGGCAAGTTGTAGCCTAACCTAAGTCACCCACCCAGCGACAGGCTTCGCCCCTGCGTGCGGCGGGGCGCAAGCGTTCGCGCACTCCACCGCAATACGTCGCGGGGAAAGGCACA
>JAISLF010000064.1 GCA_031260605.1 Oscillospiraceae bacterium | reverse complement strand
ACAGGCAATGGGGCTAACGATACTCCCGTCCAGTCACAGTCCGAGCGCGAAAAAACCGTCGCAGGCAATGAGGGCGGCTCTGTGAGAACCACAGTTGGGGTGAAACTCCCGTGGCGCGGTTTCGCAAGCCGCCGTTTGATGACTTCCCATAAGTATGAGGGGTGTCGAGGACAAATTTCATGCTTTGAAAATACGAAGCCGGACACAAGGGTGGATTCTGTGAAAATGGCGTATTTTACACGCCCGCAATCGTAAAATCCCTCCCTGTCCGACTTCCTACATACCGCTATTGGTGTGAATTTTCAAGGAGGTCTAATCTACATGAACAATTCCATATTACGGGGCGATTTATACTACGCCGACTTAAACCCCGTTGTCGGCAGCGAACAGGGCGGTATTCGTCCTGTTCTTGTTATTCAGAACGATATTGGCAACAAGCACAGCCCTACCGTCATCATCGCGGCAATCACCAGTAAAGCCATGAAAGCTATGCTACCCACCCATTGCCTTTTGGGAGCGACAAACGGGCTTGACCGCGATTCTATTGTGCTGTTGGAGCAAATCCGTACAATCGACAAGAAGCGTCTGAGGGATTATGTCGGTGCATTGGAGCAGCCCGTTATGCAGGAGGTTGACAAGGCGTTGGCGGTCAGCGTGGGGCTGAAATGGAGGGCGTGAGTATGGCGACAAAAATTAAGACTGCCGCTCCTGCTCCCGAAATGCTCCCCATGTTGAAATCAGTTGAACTTATGAGCAGGATAAGCGGAATCGGAGAAAACAAACTGCGTGAACTCATGGATAACCACGAAATTGAGTACGTCGAAAACGGAAATCGGCGTTTGCTTGCTGACCAAGCCATTTGGGATTGGTATCAGCGTAACCGAATTACTCCTACTATGAAGAAAGGGGCTGAATAAGATGGCAGTTACTACACGCAAGGTTGTCAACAAGAAAAATGCAGATGGCACAAAGTCTGGCAAAGCCGGAACCGTCTACGATGTCAACCTAAAATATAAGGATGAAGATGGCGAATATCAAACCTATGGCAAACGCGGTTTCCTTACCAAGCCGGAAGCCGTGGAGCATGAAACAGAAATGCGGAAAAAGCTGTCTTTTGGCGGGTATGAACCCGTCAAAGCCGCCGACGCAAAACAGACAGTCAAACAATATCTTGAAGAATGGGTTGAAGCGCACGGCAAGGCGAATCTGCGCCCAAGCACATTTTCGGGATATAAAAGTCATATCAAAAATCACATCGTCCCTTATATCGGGAATGTTCCCCTGAATCGGTTGACCCCAAAAATGATTGACGATATGCTGGCGAAACTCAATGAGCGCAAACTTTCCCAAAGTACCCTGCGTTATGCACAGCGCATTTTGAGCGTGGCATTTGAGGGAGCGAGAAAATACGGCTATATTCAAGGAAACCCCGCGCGGGACATCTTGACGAAGATTGGCAAAGACGGAAAAACGCCCGACCCTTACACGGTGGAGCAAATGCAGGGACTTATGAGTAAATGCGTAGGTACTGAGTGGGAAATGATTATCGTGTTGAGCGGTATGTATGGTCTGCGACGAAATGAGGTGTTAGGCTTGCGTTGGCAGAACGTCGATTTAGAGAATCGTACCTTTTCGGTTGTAGAACAAATGCCTTTCAAAGTGCCGCCCAAGACAACTATCATTGAAGAATTTGCGCCAACCAAATCTAATGACCGTGTTTTGCCGATTACGGACGCGACCTTGCCATATTTCAAAAAACAGTTTGAAATGCAACAGAAAAAACGAGAACTTACTGAGTTTTCGGGTATGCCATATTACGAGAATAATCTTGTCATATCACAAGCGGATGGTTCTCCCTTGCGTCCAGACCGCGTGACCTGTAATTTCGGTCAACTGCTTCGCCATCTGAATATGCCACACATCCGTTTTCACGATTTACGTCACAGCGCAGCTACCAATATGCACGAACTGACAGGCGATTTTTATACGGTGGGGCAGGTATTGGGACACTCGTTAAAGGGCATTGGGCTATCGCTCGGTATCTCCACCAATATGGCAGATGTAACGGCACGGTATGTTGATGTGCGGAACAGCCGAAAACTTGTTGTACTCGACGCATATCACAACGCGCTCCATCCAAACAGAGATATGCAAGCGCGTACAGCCAAAAAGAAAAATGACAGGGACTCTCGATAATCCTAAATGCGGCGGCATAGTGAAAAATGCTTGCCGCAAATACATATTGAAATTTTGCAGATTGCGCTGTATAATAGCGACGACACATAGAGGTTATAGGTCATACGACCATTCAGAAATATCTCGTATGATTTTTCTAACACTTTTTTGTTTGCTGAAAAAACAAGTCAAAAAATGAGATTCTATGGCTACAATAAAAATGTGCCAAGAAAACTCGTGTAGGAAAAATGTTGCCGAGGGCTTCAAGGCACAAAAAATTGGGCTTATAAAGGCTTATAAGAAAAAACGTGAAAAGCCTTATTTTAAGCCCATTTGGACAGGGACGATATAAGGAGTTATGCGGAGATATGAGCGGAAATTTCGCCTCGAAATCAGGTCTACCGCAAGGTAGCGTGGGTTCGAATCCCACCCTCTCCGCCAAGGTGGCGTAGCGTTTACGGACGTTGCGCCACTTTTCATTTTCCTTGCTATTGATGCATTTGTTGACTTTTACCGTTGCACTATGCAGCGTGAAATATTGGTGTTTATCGCACCAATAAACACCAAATAAACACCAAACATCAACCCCGCCGAAAGCGTTTTCAAGACGTTTTCAGCGGGGCTTTTCGTCGTGCTATTCAATTTGCTATACAGTTTGCTTGCGCAATAGCGTTTGTAATCCCACTGCCGCCGACGCTTGCGCGGCCTTGAAGCTGTGGACGTAGACGCGGTTTGTGGTGTCAATGCTACTGTGGCCGAGTTGTGCGGACACTGTGGCCGCCGTTTCATGGTTGTTTATCAACAGGCTTGCCGTTGTGTGGCGTAGGCTGTGCAGGTGAATGTCCGGCAAATCCGTGCCAGCAATCAACTGTTTCAGCTTTTTGTTGAACGCTTGCCCGTCCAAGTAGCCACCTTTGGTGTTTGGGAATACAATGCCGTTGTCCTTCCAACGGGTACCGAGGGCGGCGGCTTGTTCGTCCTGCCATGCCTTGTAATCGGTTAGCACGTCGATAATATCTTGCGGTAATTTCAAGGCGCGAATGCTGGAATTATTTTTCGGCGGGGTGAGTGTATAGGCCCCGTCTTTTTCATATAGCCCATGCCGGACATAGAGCAAACCGCCGGACAAGTCCACATCTTCCCAGTGTAGGGCGCGCAATTCACCCGACCGCAAGCCGACATAGAGCAAGACGAAAAAGGCGGCCTTGTAGGTGCTTTGGGGTTGTGCGTCCAGCAACGCCACAAATTGCCGCGCTTGTTCTTCATCGAGAAATGCGGTGCTTGTGGCTTTGCCCTCATGCTTTGGTGGCGTGGTGCGTCGTATGGGGTTTTCTTTGACAATGCCCGCCTTGTAGGCCGATTGAAAGATACTGGACAGGACAGTTACAACGCCATGAACGCAATGAGCCGACAAAGGCTTTTGTGCTTTTTCGGTGACGAACATTTCCGATAGTTTTTGCCCGAAGTAGGCGGCTATCTTTTCGGCGGTATCGCCGCGAAGCCGTTCACCGCGCACGGCTTTTCGCAGGGCGACATCTGACACACCCATTTCTTTTGCCGTCTTGACAGCTTTGTTTTTCACCAATTCCGGCAAGGTGGAGTTTTCCCGCAACGTCACCGTTTCGCCCACACCGCCGCCCTTTTGCATATCGGCATAGAGCATATCAAGCCGGGCCGCTGTCATGTCTTTTAGTTTGGTGTTGCTGAATGTAGGCAGGACGTAATAATTGAGGTTGCTTTTGTAATTGTCTTGTGTCCGTTCTCTTATCTTGTTTGGCGCAATGGTGGAAAAGAACCAGTCGCAAAGCTGTGAAAACGTCATATTTTCGCCGTAGGACGGCAGACCCCTGACACGTTGCTCAAACAATACCACTTGTTCATCGGCAAGTTTCCGCGCCTTTTGCGGTGCCGTTCCTGCTGGCGGGGTGTACGTTAAAGTCTTGCGAATTTGCTTGTATTCGCCTGTTTCGCTCTTGCCGTAGCCGAGGGAAACCGTAATTCTAAATGAAATGCCGCGTTTTGTGACAGTCGCCATTATTCACCGTCCCCCTTGATATAGGAAATAAACAGCGCTTCAACTTCCTTTTGATAGCGATATTGCAAAAAGTCCCGGCGTTCCTGCAAAGGCGCAACACGCCCTTTTGTCTGACTATACTTTTTCAGCAATTCAACGTCTTGTGTGCGCACTGTTTTTGACAAGTCTATTGCGGGCATTTCTGATTCAATCGCTGCAATTTCCTTGTCCACCGCGTCCAATTCCGCATTCAAGACGATAAGACCCCAAAACAGATTGAAAAAGCGGGTGTCTGTCATGAGGGTGTTTAACACATCGGAAAACGCCGCGAACTTCTCTGCATTTCGCGCTATGTCAATTTGCTTTTCCCAAAAGGCAAGCGTTTCATCGGTTAGCCCCAATTCACGATATGCCCCCAAGTTTTCGGGGCTTGCCCCTGTCAAGAGAAAATCCGCGCTGACATTGTAGTACCGCGACAATAACAAGAGCGTTTGCGCGCGCGGCTCTGTTAGGCCTTTTTCCAACTGTTCAAGAGCGGAGCGGGAAATAGCCCCCTTTAATTCGTCGGACACCCCTTGACGTTTTAGCCCGCGTTGTTCGCGGAGCATTTCAAGGCGCTGGCCTATGGTTTTCTTCAAAATATCCGTTTCAGTAAGCAAAGTAACATTGCCCCCTTTTCTTGATTGACTTGCCGTTTTACTTGCTACAAGCCATTTTTGCGCGTTTCCTGTTTGACTTTCCGCAAGCGGTAGTCTATAATAAGAATAGGCGCTAAACCGATTATAGCGCATTTTCTGGCGAATGTCAACAGGGCAAACAAGAAAATTTTTCAGAGGGGGCGAAACCGTGAACGAAACCAAAATCACAACTGGGATAGCAAAGCCGGTTATGCTGACCGTGCGCGAAACAGCGGCAACGGGTATCTTGCGCGAACGGACAATACGGCGGCTCATCGCCACCAAGAAAATACCGATTTTGCGCAGCGGACGCACACAGTACATCAATTACACAAAGCTGCTGGCCGCGCTGGCCGACGAAAAAAGCGGTCTGTGGGAATGGGGGTTAGAATGAAATACGCAGAATTTACCTTGTATGTTGCCGATTGCACAGGCAATCAAAACAACACTTCATACCCGCACCCTGTGCGTGTCACCGACCTTGACAGTTTCCGGGCGGCGGTTAGCCGTGACCATGTTTCGGCAAAGTATCGGGCCGGGTATCGCTCAAAGGACAAGGAACATACAAACCTAATCCCAGCCCACAGGTGCATTGAAGATTTTGAGTGCGCCAACGCGGCCATGTATGACAACGACAACACCCACAGCGACCACCCCGCAGACTGGATAACCCCGGCGCACATTCAAGCTGCGTTTCCCGGTGTGCCGTTCTATGTATCATACAGCCGCAACCATATGAAGCAAAAG
This sequence comes from Oscillospiraceae bacterium, assembly GCA_031260605.1. GTDB lineage: Bacteria > Bacillota > Clostridia > Oscillospirales > Oscillospiraceae > JAIRRO01. The sequence goes on along the minus strand of JAISLF010000064.1, from coordinate 55,986 downwards.
GGGCCGTATTCGCCCCGGCCCCGGTTCCATGTATATTTTGCAATCGACCCCATTACCGACGCGGCGGCATTTACCGCCTTGAAAAGCAAAGTGTGCGCCTACTTCCCCCAATTTGACCAAAACGCAAAAGACGCGGCAAGATTCTTTTTCGGAGTAGAAAAGCCACAAGTAGAATTTTTCGGAGAAAGCGAGGACGGACAATGAACCTGACAGCATTTTTGAACACCGTGCCCGAAACCGTCCCCGCGCTTGTGGGGCGGGCAATTCCTACACAGAGCAAAAGCATAAAGTTAAGCGAGGGGCAAGGCCGTGAGTGCATGATATATGACCTTGCTTTTCGGACAATGTACGCCACCAACGACCCGGCACGCACCCTTGAAATATGCACCGCCGCCAACAACGCCAAATGCGACCCGCCGCTTGACGACGCAGAATTTCATCATGCTGTCATCGAAACCGGTATTGCCCGCGCAGCAGACCAAATCGCCGCCAATCCCGATTATAAGGAAAACGCCGACCAAGACTTTACCCTTGAACCCACAGACTTCACGGACGTGGGCGAAGCCTTATTGCTGGCGCGTGAATACAGTGCGCGTTTGCGCCACTGCCCGGCCACAAAGTACATTATTTACAATGGGCAGGTGTGGGAAGAAAACGCCGCCGCGTCTCGTGGGTGTCTGCATGAACTGACCGAAAGGCAGCTTGAAGAAAACACGCCCGCCTACTGCAAAGCCACGCAATGCGTAGAAAAAGTAGAAAACGCAGTGGCGGCAGTCAAACAGGGCGGCAGCGACGCAGACAAGGCCGCAGCGGCCGCCCTGCTGGCCAAAGCGAAAAAAGGCCTTGCGCCCATTGCGGCCTATCAGCGGTTTATCTTGAAATGCCGGGATAGTGTCACCATTAACGGGATTATGACCGAAGCCCAAACACCCCTTGCTATCAGGGCGCAGGAACTGGACAAAAAAGCCTACCTGCTCAATACGCCCGGCGGCGAGGTTGACTTGCGCACCGGGACAATGCACCCGCACAATCCTGAAAACTTCCACACCAAAATGACCGAGGTTACACCCGGCACCGAGGGTGCGCAGCTATGGGCAGACCATATCGCCCGCACCACCTGCAATGACAGCGAACTTGCAGAATATTTGCAACTAATCCATGGGGAAGTGGCCGTCGGCAAGGTGCTTGCGGAAAACCTCATCATCGCCTATGGCGACGGGCAAAACGGTAAAAGCACCTTGTTTAATACAACGTCGCGGGTGTTGGGGGACTATGCCGGGCAGATAAGCGCGGAAACGCTGACCACAGGCCGCAAGAACGGCAAAAATTGGGAGTTGGGCGAGTTGCGCGGCAAACGCATGATTATAGCCCCGGAACTGGAAGAAGGCACCCGGCTTGACGCGTCCTTTGTTAAAAAGATATGCAGCACGGATAAAATCGGCGGCGAAAAGAAATATAAAGACCCGTTTGTGTTCACGCCGTCCCACACCACCATTTTATACACAAACCACCTGCCAAAAATCGGCAGCAGTGACGCGGGAACGTGGCGGCGATTGATTGTGGTACCGTTTAACGCCGTGTTCACAGGCAAAAGCGACATCAAAAATTATAGCGACTACCTATTCCGCAATGCCGGCGGGGCCGTGTTGGCGTGGATAGTTGAGGGCGCACGCAAATTCATAGCCGCAGGCGGGCACATCGAACCGCCGGAATGCGTCAAGCAGGCGATTGACCAATACCGCGCCGATAACGACTGGCTAAAAAATTTCATCACCGAGTGCGTAGAGGTTGACAAAACATACACCGAAAAATCCGGCGACCTATACAACACCTACCGATATTATTGTGACCGCAACGGCGAATATATCCGCACCGCACAAGACTTCAAAGCGGCCATGGAGGGCGCAGGCTTTGCTTACCGTCGCATGAGCGCGGGGGTGCTTGTCTATGGTTGCCAAATCAACGACGACTTTTTGAAAGGGGGTTACAACCATTGAAAAGGCTATGTTTTTCTAAAATCAATGTAGGGCAATGTAGGGGAAATATAAAACTCCTCTATACAAGAAATTTTCAAAAAATACGTTCTATGAAAAGTTTATGTTTTAGCCTACATTGCCCTACATCACCCCCCACCGTGACGGAAAAAGCACGACCGCCCAACACCGACGTGGGAGGTAACTTTTCCTCTCCACGGCAAAAATATTTTGAAAGGAGCGCGACCAGATGAACCTATTATCGCTATTCAGACCCAAGCCCAAACAGCAAGCCGCCGTTATCAGTATTGACAATCAGTTTCAGAGTTTCGGCGGCAGCGCGTGGGGCAATGCCGTTTTCCGTGCCGCCGTGGATACCATCGGCAGACACGCCGCCAAGCTCACCGCCCACAGCGACGGGGCCGCCATAGAAACCTTGCTCACCACAAGCCCCAACCCCTACATGAGCGGGTACGACCTGTTATACAAGCTGACAACCGCGTACTACACGCAAAATAACGGCTTTGTATTGATAGAGCGTGACGGCGCAAATGTGACGGCGTTTTATCCCCTCAACCCGTCCAGCGTGGAATTTCAGCAAGGCACAGACGGCGCCTTATACGCGCAAATGCGCTTTGCCGACGGGCGGCAAGTGCTATTCCCATACGGCGACATTATCCACTTGCGCCGCTTTTTTGGCGGCGGCGAACTGTTAGGCGACAACAACGCGCCGTTGTTCCCCCTGCTTGATACCGCCGAGGTTTTGCAGCAGGGTATCAGCGCGGCGACCAAAAACGGCGTAGCCTTGCGCGGCGTGTTGAAGTTTACCAGCCTGACAAACCCCGAACAAATCCGGCTTGAAAAAGAAACTTTTGTCCGGGATTTTATCGCTGGCAATCAGGGCGGCATTGCGGCCACGGATATGCGGTACAATTTTGAGCCGATAGCCACAGCCCCCTACACAATCCCCGAAACACAGGTAAACGCCGTCAACGCGCAAATATACCGCTATTTAGGGGTTAGCGAGGACATCATCAGCGGCAATTATTCCGAGGACGCATTCAGCGCATTTTATGAAAGCTGTATTGAGCCGCTGGCAATCCAAATGAGCCTTGAATTTAGCCGAAAATGCGGCGTTGCCGTGAAATTCACGTCGGAGCGGTTGGAGTTTTCAGCCGCCAAAACAAAAATATCCCTACTCCATGAAGCGGGTGCGTTGGGCGTTCTATCCGTCAATGAAGCGCGCAAACTGCTTGCCCTGCCACCCGTCGAGGACGGCGACAAACGGTTGCAATCGCTCAACTATGTTGACGCGAAAACAGCAAATCAATATCAAATGAAAGGTGAGGTATTAGAAAATGAGCACACAGACCCAGACAAGGGCGTATAACGTCCGAGCAGACAGCGACAAGCCGTTAATCGTGGAGGGCTTGCCGATTGTGTTTGACCAGCCCGCCCAAATCGGCGACGTTACGGAAATCATCAGCCCGGGCGCGCTGGACGGCGTGGACTTGTCAAACATCACGTTGCAAGTCAACCACGATAACCAATCAATCCCGCTGGCGCGCAGCCCCGAAACCATGACGCTTGCCGTCACCGCAGAGGGCTTGCAAATGTCCGCGACCCTGCCCGACACCGAGCGCGGGCGCGAACTCCATACCGCCATAAAGCGGGGGGACTTGTCGCAAATGTCCTTTATGTTCGACATCGCCCAAAGCGATTATAACGAGCAGACCAAGACCCGCACAGTTACCAAAATCAGCAAGGTATACGAACTAAGCGCAGTCACGCGGGCGGCATACCCGCAAACCAAAATCACGGCGCGAAACGCGCAGAAAGAGGAAACCACCATGTACAATCCCATTTTACAAAGCCTTGAAAAGCCTGTGTCACAAACGGACACCCACGCCACCCCGGAATACCGCACGGCCTTTTACAAATCCCTGTTAGGGCAGGAACTCACCGACGGGGAAACCCGCGCCATGAGCACCGCCAAAGCTGAAAAACGAGCCGACGCGTTCAACACCCTATCTACCAGCGCGGCGGTTGTGCCCACGCAAACCCTGAACGAGGTTATCACCCAAGCCCGCGACATCAACGGCCTATACAATGAAATCCGGCTTTTCAATGTCCCGGCGAACCTGTCAATCCCTATCGGCACACCTACCGACGCGGCAAGCTGGCACGTTGAGGGGCAACCCACCGACCGCAAAAACATCACTACAACGTCGGTAACATTCAGCGCCTTTGAACTCTTGAAAATCCTGTCTTTGTCGGCGACGGTTAGGCGCATGGAATTATCGGCCTTTGAAAACTACCTGACCGCCGAACTCAAAAACAGCATAACCGACGCTATCGGCGCGGCTATCGTCAACGGGACCGGCACAGGGCAGCCGCAGGGCATTTTGTCCGGCATTACATGGAACGCACAAAACAGCTTATCGGTTGCGACCATCACCGCCGACAATTTGTTGCAAGCCATCGCCAAACTGCCCGCCGGATATGCAGGCGGCGCAAAATTCGCCATGTCCACCGCGACATTATTCAGCAACGTGTACCCGCTGAAAGATTCCACAGGCGCATATCTTTTCACCGACACCGAAAGCGGCGGCACACACCGATTTTTTGGGTTTCCTGTGGTGTTGGACGACAATATACCCGCCGGCACAATCCTATTCGGCAATTTCAAATATTACGGCGCCAATGTCCCGCAGGGCGTGGCAATCGAGGTTAGCCGCGAAAGCGGGTTTACATCTGGCCTTGTGGATTTTAGAGCGTTGTGCATTGCCGACGCAAAGCCGATTTTGCCCGCCGCCTTTGTCAAAATCGAGGTAACAGCATGATTTTTACAATCGAGGAAGCGCGGGACATATTGCGGATTGACGGCGCGGACAATGACGGCATAATACAGCCGCTCATTGAAGCAATCCCGGACTATCTGACCGAAACAACAGGGTACACAGCAACGGGGGATTATTCCCCCGTCGCCAAGACCGCCGGGCGGTTTATCCTGCAACAATGGTATTACGGCGAAAACAGCGACACCGCCAAATTACAGCACGTTATTGACTGTCTGTTAAAAGCGTTGAGCGCGGAAAGGCAAATAGTATGACACAAGCAGCATTTTACAATAGTAAAGCGTGGCGGCGGTTATCGCGGGCATTTCTCACAAGCCAAAGTTACCTATGCGAGCGCTGCGGCAAGCCCGCCGACATTGCGCACCACAAAACACACCTAAACAGCCGCAACATAGCCGACCCGGCCATATCCCTAAACGCCGCCTTGCTTGAAAGTTTGTGTATCGAATGCCACAACACCGAGCATTACGGCACAGGCGGGGCGATATTGCAGGGGTTAGAATTTACCGCCGAGGGCGACATCAGAAAGGGGCAATTATAATGAAAACCAATTACAACAAAGAGCGCGGGCAGGTTATCCGCGAGTTGAACGACAAGTTAATTTTTCTCACGCAGGCATTACGCGGCGCAGAAATTGAAGGCGACACGAAGGAATACCGCGCCTTGCTGAAATCCTATATGGACGCGGCAAAATTGCAGTTGTCACTTGTAAGCGAGGAGCAGAGCGAAAACGCAGGCGCGGTGGACGCGCTCACAGATTTTAACAAACCGTCGGTGTACGACACGCGGGGGCTTTTGGTCATATGAATTACATCATACAATATAACAACGCGTTGCAGGCGGGGGAAATCCCCGCTTGTGGGCGCGTAAAAGCCGTGTATGCCCGCCTTGCCGCCGACTGTGCCCATTCGACGAAATTCGTCGGACGATATATTTTTGATGAAGCCCGCGCCAATCGCCCCATTGAATTTATCGAGCGTTTTTGCAAGCACAGCAAGGGCGAATATGCCGGGAAACCTGTCACGCTGGAACTGTTTCAAAAGGCGTTTGTGCAAGCGTTATTCGGCTTTGTGGACACCCACGGCTTGCGGAAATACCGCGAGGGCTTTTTCCTTGTAGGGCGCAAAAACGGCAAATCGACCCTTGCCGCCGCTCTTGCGCTCTATATGCTCACGTCCGACAATGAGGGCGGCGCGGAAGTCTACACAGCGGCGACCAAATACGCGCAAAGCCGCTTGATTTTTGATGAAGTTTTGGCTATGGTGAAGCAGTCGCCGGAACTGTCAAAGCATTTTCGCAAGCGCAAGAATGATTTACTCTATGAGCCCAATTTTTCTAAAATGCAGCCGCTGGCGCGCAATTCGGACACGCTGGACGGGCTAAACGCTCATTTAGTCCTACTTGACGAATTACACGCCGTAAAAGATAAAACCCTTTATGAAGTGCTGAAACAGAGCCAAACAGCCCGCCGACAACCTATGCTTTTAATGCTCACCACCGCCGGCACAACCCGCGAAAACGTCTTTGACGATTTATACACATACGCCGTGCAGGTGGCAGACGGGGCAATCACCGACGAACGGTTTTTGCCCGTGCTGTATGAGCTTGACAACCGCGCAGAGTGGAGCGACCCCGCCGCGTGGATAAAGGCCAATCCAGCGTTGGGCACGGTAAAGAAAATAGACACGCTCACCGCCGAGGTGGAACGGGCACGGCAAAACCCGTCGGAACTGTCCGGGCTATTGTGCAAGCATTTTAACATACGGGAAACGTCAAAAAGCGCGTGGTTATCCTTTGACGACATCAACAATACCGAAACTTTCAACCTTGAAGATTTTCGCGGGGCGTACTGTATCGGCGGCGTTGACCTGTCCATTACAACCGACCTGACTTGTGCAAGCCTGTTATTTATGAAGCGCGGCGACGACCGCAAGTATATATCGCAAATGTATTTCTTGCCCGCCGACCGCCTACAAGAGCGCGTCACACAAGATAGAATACCCTATGACGAATGGGCGCGGCGCGGGCTATTGCGGCTTTGCATGGGCAACAGTATCAATTACAGCGACGTTACAGCGTGGTTTGTGGAAACGGTACAGCAATATGAGCTTGTCCCGACGTGGGTTTATTATGATTCCTATTCGGCACGCTATTTTGTAGATGAAATGACGCTCAACGGCTTTAATATGGTGCGGTGCATTCAAGGCCCGCGCACGCTGTCCCTGCCTATGCAAATGTTAGGCGTTGACCTGCAAGCCCACAAGGTTATTTACAATAACAACCCGATTTTGAAATGGTGCTTGTCGAACACAGGCGTACAAATTGACCGAAACGGCAACATTGTGCCCGTCAAAAACCAATCGCCGCGGCAACGTATAGACGGCGCGGCGGCATTGCTTGATTGTTTTGTGGGCTTGTACGAACACTTTACAGAATTTACGGGGGCGATATGACCCCGTGAAACACGGAGTCACCGAAAGGGGTATATTATGAAGCTGAAAGACAAGAAAATTGAGGTGCTGGCGGTTACGACCGCAAAGGACGCAGAGGGCTTTACAACCGAAACACTAACGCCAATCGCGCCGCCCCTGTGGGCGTATTTCCGGCAACTATCCGGCAAAGAAATTCATGCCGCTATGAGCGTTCAGGCCGTCGAGGAAGTGCTATTTGTGATAAACTGGCGTGACGACATCACGACCGCCCACGTTGTGCGGTACAGGGGCGTGCTGTACGATATTTCCCGCGTGGACGTGTTCGAGGGGTACAAGGGGGATATTGGCGTTTGGGCGCGGAAAAGGGGGGTATAGAATAAATTAAGTGCTATTCCCTAAAAGAGTTTGTTTCAATTGTGTTTCGCTCAATTTCAAAGATGTATAGACGTTAAGCAATAACAAAAAAGAAGATATATAGCTAATGCAGTCAATAGAAACATAAGAAGCAAAAGCAGAAAAATAATAGCCCAAATGCAAAACACCCACAATAAAAACCACCATAATGTTTATTGTTTGTGTTGTTGCTTCTGTGTCAAGATACTTTGCATCACAGCTTTTTCTTGAACGTAGATAGGTTAATAAATATCCGAATATTCCAAAAACACAATATGCAAATATTAAGTAGAAATACAAATTTACTCCTATTTTCGTTATTTTATCACTCGAAAACAGAAGGTACTCAAAAAGAGCAGTGAAAAAAACATAGATAAAATCTGTCGGCTTAAAAATCCATTTGCCGCTACTTTTTATTGCTGCTAAAATATGAGTTTGAAAAACTCTAATAAAAACCGATGTGAAAAATATTAGATATGATAACGAAGAAAATGAAAACTTATTCAACAAGTTAATAAGTTTATCTGCTAACAAAAAGAATAAATTTCCATGTAGCAATGACACTATCAAGATAATCACTTCATACGAAAAATCCACCTTATTTTCTTCCGCATGTTGTTGCATTTCTGGAATAGATTTTTGCTTGGATTTATCTTGCGACATAATCGGCAAAACGTCACGCTGGAAACCTTGCCGTTTTTTTTGAGATTTACCCCTTTTCTTTTTTCGTTCTCCCATTAGTTTATTATCCCTGCTACAATTGTCACAAAGCCAAGAACAGCATGGCTAATCGAAACGCCAATCAAGTTTTTGGGTTTTTGATAGCAAGCAAACCATATAACACCTATTACGAAAGTAAGTACCAACGTGAGAAAATCCCTATATATTATATGCACAAAGCTGTACAAAGCAGACACCACAATCATTCTAACAATATAAGGCATTTTGAATTTCAAAAATGCAGCTTCTAATACTCCGCGGTATAAAAACTCTTGAACTGGCGATGATATAAATATGTAAAAAATAAAAAATGTCCAGCTTTCATTAGGCGTGATTCTCGAAAAACCACTAATCCACATTATGATACCAACGATAGCAAGGACTATCGTTAAAGGTAATATATATATAATGGACCTTTTCGTGCCACTAATAGTTATGCCCATTTCAGCATTCGAGAGCTTGAACATTTTGCCTATTGCATAGACAATAATAGCACCGACCGTAAGCGCATAAAATTTATAGTTAAAATCAATAACCCCAAAAAGTAAAAGTAGAGGTAACCCGATATATACTAACGCAAGCAGACACGAAAAAAGTACCCTTCTTTTTGCGGTTAACAAATCCATAGTTATCTCCCCTTTCGTGAGTTTATAGCATTTCTGCCCGCAGGCAAAAATGCACTTATAAAGTATAGCACAATTCGACCCAAAACGCAAGCAAAATTTTCTTGACATGCCGTTGCGTTGGGCGGTATAATATACTTGCGTACAAGGGATTTTCGCCACACAAAACAAAAGGAGAAAATTCAATGAACACGCCAACAGAACCAGCAAAGCAGAAAGTTATTATGACTATCAGAGAAGCCGCGCGGGAATACGCTTTCCCAGAATTCGGATTGCGTGGGCTAATCAAGACAGGAGCTTTTCCGGTTATCCGGTGCGGCACACGTTGCTACATCACCCGCAAAGTGCTTGAAGCCTACATAGAAAGCGGCGGTGAATACTACAAACCAGTGCGATAACTGGCGCACAGCGCAGCCCCATTTTGCGCCGCCACGCAGCAGGACAATATGCGCCAAATAAACACCAAATCAAGTGCCACAGACGGGAAAAGCGTTGATATATCAAGGTTTAAGGGGCGCGGTGCCTATATCTCCGCCATGAAAGCCCGGAACCGCAAGAGGTTTCGGGCTTTTCTCATGTCTAAAACGTGGAGCTGTTTTTCTGGAAATTGTTATGGACGTTCGCCGCCATAACAATTTTTATCAATAACAATTTTGAGGACGAGCCATGCCGAGATTCTGCAAAATAGCCCTAAAAGGTGTTTTGTTCTGCCATTAATTTGTCTAGAATCACTAGCATTACTAATCCAACAAATTCTTTTTTTCGCATTCTACCAACGACAGTGTGCAATGCTCGGTGTTTTTATTGCTATGAGAAAAGCCAAAATGCAACGAGTATGAATAGAGCGACAGCAGATCAAGTTTGCGAATTTATTTCAACTGTAGGCAAAGGAAAAATAAAGATTGAATGGTTTGGTGGCGAACCGTTAATGAACACCGACATTATTGACTATATTTCTTGCCGTTTGCGTGAGAAACTTGGTGATGACAATGTTGCTTTCAGTATGGTCAGCAACGGGTCTCTTATCAATTCTGAAATTATTAAAAAAATGAATTCAAAGTGGAATATTCGAAAAATCCAAATAACCCTTGACGGCACGGAGCAGGAGTATGGTCGCAGAAAAAAATATGCAAATTCGAACAACTACTTCCAAACAGTTATTAAGAATATAATTCAAATGGCTGACAATGGTATTTATACAAGCGTAAGATTAAACTACGATGCCAATAATCTTCAAGATATCTTATCGCTTATAGAATATCTAAATTCATTTTTGCCACGAACTAAATACTTATCTGTTTATGCTTATCACTTGTATGGGAATAGCAAGGTTCAGACACTAGACATAACGAAGCAGGACTGTTGGTTTGCGGTGCAAAATGCGCTTGTAAATGCAGGCTTTTTAACACCGCTAAAAGCATTTGCACTTCATCAGCGCACAACACAATGTAGTGCTTGTGCAGTAGACGGATTTGTTATATCGCCCAATGGTGAATTATATAAATGCACTATGGCAATGGACGATAATAACGCAAAATTTGGCGATATATGGGGCGGAATTACGAATTATAGTGCCATTGAACAGTGGTGCAATCCTTCACTTGAGGAACGATGCTTTAAATGTGAGTTTTTGCCAATTTGTCAAGGAGGATGCCGAGCATCTGCATTTTCGTTTAATTATACATCAGAAACTTGCTTTGTTCAAAAAGAGTGGGTTGATGATCTACTTAGAGAAAGAGTGAATTATTTGAAAAATGCCTCACCAAGATGAATTCTACGAACAATAGTTTCGGCGATTCGAAGTTATTGCTTGCCTATATGAGTTTCCGTAACTTGTGCCAAAGGCAAAAAATGTCAATTTTCCATATTATCAAGCTAACCCAAACAGCCGCGCAGCCTTTCCCGAAGCCGCGCGGCTGTTCCGTTATCCCCCCCCACCCTACGCCATATCATCCCGTAGCGCGTCTATCACATTCGCGCTTTTCACCTTGCGCACCGAGTACAGCATTGTTGCAAACACCACAAAAAACACAGCAATCACGCTGATTGCAACGCTGCTCCAGGGCAGCGTGAACGAAACGTCTACGGCGTTCAGCACCGCCTTGTAAATCCCGAACGTAACAAGCGCGGCGGCGGGCAGTCCGTACAGCAGCGCCTTTAGTCCGTAGAAGAGGCACTCAAAGTTCATCATCTTATTAAAGTCGCGCGTGCCCATACCTATCGAGCGCAGCATAGCGAACTCGCGTCGCCGCAGGTGTATGCTGGTGGACACTGTGTTGAACACGTTGGCAATCGCAATCAGTGAAATCAGGATTGCAAAGCCGTATGTGAAAACATTGACGACTAAAATAAGGCTGCGGCTTATCTGCTGCTGCGCGTCCACATTAAACAGCGTGTACCCGGCGGTTATTCCCGCGCTTTTGATAACGGTTTCCATCGCGGCGGCAGAAGCTGTCGGGTCGCTTGACGTAAATGCCATATATATGCCGCCGAACAGCTCCTCCGGCGCGTTAAACAGCGCTTTAGCCGAGTACGGAGCATAGACGGCAATGCCCATAAAGTATGTTTCTCTGAATTCCTGCGGCATTTTCTCCACAATTGTGAAATCAAAGTCCCGCTGCGCGTCCTCCTGCAGCAGGGAGTTTGATCCGGGAATTAGCCGCATTGAAACTGTGTTCTGCCTGAACACATCAACCATCACGCTGCGCTGGGTTGACGGGTCGTACCCTCTTATCATTGCAACGGCGGCAAGCTTTCCGGTTTCGGCATTGTATTCCTCGGGAGACAGTCCGAGCGCTGCAATGTACCTTGCATAGGCTTCGTCGTCAAGGAGTGTTACCTGCAAATATACGGGCACCTCGTCCGACTCCTCCTCAGCATACCCCATATATTCAATATACCGCTCGGTAAGCTTGTCCTTAGCAATATATCCGGTGCAGTTGAGGCTCGTTTCGTACGCACCGCCGTCAACACCCGCAACGCCCTTCATCTCGTTATAAAGGCGCAGAAGCTCTTCATCGCTTCTGTGATACGTGCCTTGCGCGGCGGAAAATGATATATCATACCCGTAATCCTGCACCGACATATCCGTTCCCTGCTTCAGATACATTCCAAATGCGCTGGCGGAGATGAACAGCACCACGCTGACAAACAGTGACAGAACCGTACTGCGGTAGCGCTTTTTGTTGCGCTTGAAGTTCTTGAGCGCAAGCGTTCCCGGCAGTCCGAACAGAGCCGCCGTCAGCCCGGAGGTTTTTACCGACTTGGCGGAGACCTTAATGTCGTCCGTTTGGCGGATAATCTCGATTGCTGATTTTTTCACGGCACGCCGCGCCGGAATGTAAGCCGACAGCAGAATTACAACAGTGCCGACAGCGGCGGCAATTATGATTGCCGGAATGGATACGGTCAGTGACAGCGTAGTCTCTGTTGCGCTCAGCGACCTAAAAATGCCTCCGATGAACCTCAGCGTCACGCCGATACCGCCGATACCCGCGAGGATTCCGACCGGAATACCGATTGCGCCGATACAAATCCCCTCAAACAGCACCGACCGCTGGAGCTGTTTTTTTGTTGCGCCGACAGACGAAAGAATTCCGAACTGGCGGGAGCGTTCACTCACGGAGATTGCAAAGGAGTTGTAAATCAGCAAAATGCCGCCAATCATAATCATAGCAATCAAAATGCCGCCGAGCGAATACAGAATTGCGTTGAAATTGTCGTTGTCCGACACGCCGATAATCCGCAGCAGCCCGCTGTTAAACTCCGTGCCGTACTGCCCTGCCGCTTTTTCCGCGTAGCCGTAAACCGTGCCCGGCTTTTTCAGCGCGACAAACACGTCAAACTCGGCGGTGTTCCCGGCAGCCTGCGCGTCCGGCATAGTTACCGCGGTATAACCCGGCGCTGAATAGCCCTCAAAGCCCGGTCTTTCAATAATGCCGACTATTGTATAGGTTTTGGTTACAAGCGGCGTGAAAGTCTCCGCCGCAATATGCTCACTGCTGCCCTGATAGGAGTTTTTTTGTCCGAGCGTATGCCCGTCCAGCGTGCGGATTCCGACAGGCAGAACCAGCGTCTGTCCGATTTTCAGCGAGACGCCGCCGTTTAACTCAAGGTGCTCCGGGATAACGATTTCGCCGCTGTTTTGCGGGAGTCTGCCCTCAATGAGCCTCACCGGCAGCATATCAAATGCGGAATCATCAAGACCCGCTACAAAAATGTACGGCTTGTTCGGGTTCTGCCCGCCTTCCAGCAAGCTATATCCGATGTTTTGCACAGCGGCGGAGTTTTTGACCTCCGAAGCTGCCGCAGCCTCTTGCACAAAGGCGGAATCTGTGTCCGTGAACTTCACGTGCCAGTCGCCGTATTCCGCGATTTGCCCCTGAAGCAGAAAGTTTTGCAGGGACGCAATAAATGTAGTAACAGCCGCAAGCATTGCAACGGACAAAATAACACCGATTATTGTGACAGCTGTGCGCGTGCGGCTGCGCTTCAGGCTTTGCCACGTGACCTTATTAAAGATATTCATAGGGCAGCTACCTCACGCGCTCGTCGCGCGAAATTTTACCGTCCGATATGCCGATAATGCGGTCCGCCTGCAGGGCGATATTTTCGTCGTGCGTCACGACAATAAGCGTCTGTCCGTACTTTTTGTTGCTCAGCTTTAACAGATTGATGATTTCCTGACCTGTCGCGCTGTCGAGGTTGCCCGTCGGCTCGTCGGCGAGCATAACGGCCGGTGCGTTCATCAGCGCCCGCCCTATCGACACGCGCTGCTGCTGTCCGCCGGAAAGCTGATTCGGCAGATGCGTGCGCCGCCCCGCGAGTCCGAGCAGACCGAGCAGCTCCTCAAGACGCTCAGGACTTGCCTCGCGCTTATCCATAAGCACAGGCAGCGTGATGTTTTCCACCACATTCAGCGTCGGAATCAGGTTGTAAAACTGATAAATCAGCCCTACCTGACGGCGGCGGAATATAGCAAGCTTCTCGCTTTTCTGCGCGTAGACGTCCTGCCCGTCCAAAAACACCTTTCCGTAGGTCGGTACGTCCACGCCGCCGATTATGTGCAAAAGCGTTGACTTACCGGAACCTGAGGAACCGATAATCGCCACGAATTCGCCTTTTTCAACAGTCAGTGAAATATTGTCAAGCGCGGTTACCTGATTTTCGCCCTTGCCGTAAACCTTGCTGAGGTTTTCTATTCTGAGAAGTTCCATTTATTTGTGCACCCCTTGTGTGGTTAGTTGTAACCACAGCATACCCTTTTCAGGTGACGTCCCGGTGACTTGACGGTGACACATTCGTCACTTTCGGAAACCGCAGCGCGAATACCGCGCCTCCCTGCGGGTGGTTTTTCGCCGTAACAGACCCGCCCTGCCGCGACACAATTGTCTTGCAGAGCGCAAGGCCAATGCCGTATCCGCTGGCGGCGGCGCCTGTTCCGCGATAAAACCGGTCAAACAAGTGCGGCAGATCCTCCGGTGAAAAACCCGAGCCGCTGTCGTGAATGACAAGCTCGGTGTATAGCGCATTGTCACGGCAGGTAATCTCGATTTTGCCGTTTTCGCCGACGCTTTCCATACAGTTTTTCAGGATATTCTGAACCGCCTCGGATAGCCAGCCGAGGTCGCCTCTTATCTCGGCTCCGTCCGGCAGCGCTTTTTCGATTTCTATGCCGCGCAGCTCCATTGGAATTGCAAGCGGCGCAAGCGCGGAGTCAACAAGCGTCTGTACGGCAACAGGCTCATTTTGAAACGCGACAACGCCCGCGTCAAGGCGCGAGAGCTTGAGCAAAGACGTAATCAGCCTGTCCATTTGTACAAGCAGCCCGTCAAGCTCGCGCACAAAGTCCTGTCGCTGACTGTCATCGGGGCTTTGCGCGAGAAGAGAGAGAATAAGGTTGGCGGAGGTCAAGGGCGTGCGAAGCTGGTGCGCAATGTCCGCCAGCGAGTCGGCGAGATACTGCCTGTCTTTTTTCAGCGAGTCATTTTGTTCCCTGATTCGCAGCGTCATTTTAGTTATCTCGCTGTGCAGAATTGAAAGCTCGCCCTCGTCAAAATCTCCGAGTTCTATGCGGTTCTCGCTGTGCAAAACAGCGTCAATCTGCCGGGAAATCCGCGCAATATTCCGGTACCGCGCTCTTGTAAACACAAAAAATGCCGTCCCAAAAGCGGCGGACACGCAGACGGTAAGGATTCCCGCCGCCGTGCCTATAACAAATCCCGCGCTTATCGCAATTGCTGCAAGCACCAGAAACACACCTGCAAATTGCCTGAATTCCCTATTCCGCAGCATTTTGTCCACCAAGCCTGTAGCCCATACCGCGCACCGTCAGGATAATCTGCGGGTTCGCGGGGTCGTCCTCAATCTTCTCGCGCAGCCGCTTGATATAAACCGTCAGCGTGTTGTCGTTGACGAATTCGCCCGCCGCGTCCCACAGCTCGTCAAGCAGCTTGTTGCGCGTAATAATCGTTCCCCGGTTGTTCAAAAACACCAGCAGTAAGCGGTATTCAAGCGCGGACAAAAACAGTTCCTTTCCGTTTTTACGGACGTTTCCGCTTGCAGTGTCAATGTGCAGTGACGACAGCTCAAAGGAAGACGGCGCGTTTCCGCTTTTTCGCAGTGCGGTTTTTATGCGGGCGATCAGTTCCATCGGACGAAACGGCTTTGTTATATAGTCGTCCGCGCCCATATTCAGACCGGTGACGACGCTCGCCTCGTCTCCCGATGCCGTAAGGAAGATAACCGGCGTTTCAGCCAGCGACTTTACCGCCGTGCAAACGGCAAAGCCGTTGCCGTCCGGCAGAGAAATGTCGATGAGCGCGAGGTCAAATTTTGCGTCGTCAAGCAGAGCAAGGGCTTCTTTTTGTCCCGCCGCGCGCGTTACGGAAAAGTTCTCCCGTCGCAGCAGAAGCGTAAGGTTTTTGGCGATTGCCTCGTCGTCCTCTACAAGAAATATTCGCGGCATAAGATAATCCCCCCGGTGCAGTTTTTCTTATTATACAGCAGCGGGGAGGAATTATCAACTGCAGGGTGTTTTTTTGCGGGGCGGGGATTGTTTTTGCTTATTTCAGGGCTTCGTACTTCTGTAGGGGACGCTGCCCTCAGCGTCCCTTGTCGCGGTTGCGCAGGGACTTTCGGCGGGCATAGGGGCGGCAATCTGCCGCCCGGGGGGCTTCGCCGTTCTGCTTTGCTTTTACTTGGGTGCAAGCGTATTTCCTGCGGCACAGGGTGCGGTGTTTGGCTGGGTTTTTGCTTTTGTCAGAGCTTTGCGTTTGTGGGGGACGCTGCCCTCAGCGTCCCTTGTGGTGGTTACCGCCGGATTTTTGGCGGGTGTAGGGCGGCAATCTGCCGCCCGGGGGTTGCTTCGCCACTCTGTTCTGCTTTTGCTCGGGTGCAAGCGTGTTGTCTGCGGCGCAGGTTGCGGTGTTTGTAATTGCAGCGAAGCTTGGCAGCTTCGCGCTGCAGAGCGCCTGCGCGGCGGGCGGTTACTTTTTCCGCTTCGCCGGAAAAAGTAACCAAAAAGGGGCGAATTCTTTAGAAGAAGCAATCTTTTTTCTATACGGGAACTGCGGTGGCGGCAATGCGGAATGTGCCTTTCCCCGCGACGTATTGCGGTGGTCACGGCGAACACTTCCGCACCGCCGCACGCAGGGGCGAAGCCTGTCGCGGCGTTGGAGACTTAGGTAATGCTGTAACTTGCCGCAAACTGCCGTCGGGTGCCAACCGGAAGGTAATTGCTGCTACGATTGCTGCCGCACGTTGTGCGACAATGTGGTGTGTGTCCCGGTGGGGCGGGTGCATTGCGGCAATCAGCGCACCTGTACGGTGCTATCGCGTCCCCGTTGCCACAGGTCTTCATCTCTGTAGGGGACGATGCCCTCATCGTCCCTGCTTTTGGAACTCTTCGACTATTGCCTTAAACCACCACACCCGTACGGCGAAGGTGCGTCGGGTGCCCTCGTCTACCTCCGCACTTCGTGCGTCGGGGCACGCAACGTCTTGCCGCACCACACAGCGCAGGGCGCGGTGCGGGTTGGCTTCGCTAAATTATGGTTGCCACCCACCTGCACTTATCTCTGGCAAATAGGGCTAAAGCCCGTCAGTCGGCAGCTCTGTCTGGGTTCGGATGTACGGACACGTACACTTGCAGCAACGCAACCCGCCTAAGCCCAAAAGCGGCTTCTTTGGTTCCTTTCTTGCCAAGACAAGAAAGGAACCGCCCGCCGCGCAGGCGTAAAGCAAAGTCGCGAGGCGCAGCTTCGCCGCACTTACAAACACCGCACCCTCCGGCGCACAGCTGAACGCAACCGCCCCCGCGCCCCCTTGACCAACTCTGCCAAACGTGATATACTTACCACAAATATCCGCGCAAGCAAAGGGAGGTACACGCATTGCTCAAACACCGCCGCGTTGGCAGACAAAAGAAGCTGTCCGCCCTTATTCTCTGCGCCGTCTTTTCCGCGGCGCTGCTGCTCTCCGCGAGCTACATTCTTACCTTTGCGGAGCACGACCACGACCACGACGGTGCGGACGGTGCGTGCCTTACCTGCGCGCATGTTATTTCTGCTGCGAAAATTCTTGTCGGCGGCAGCGGCGAGGCTGTTAAGGCGACCGCCGCCTTTGCCTGCGTTTTTGCAGTTGTTTCGGCACTTTTGACGTATGTTTTTTGTGTGCATATGCCGTCGCCGATTGAACTAAAGGTTAAAATTACAGCGTAAATCCTCAGCGAAAAGCAATAATCCGCCGCCGGATTGGCAAACGTGCCGATTTGGCGGCCGGTTGTGCTTTTTGCGTTTTTTATATGTATTGCAGGACAAAAACATAAAAAGAGGATTACAAACAAACCTAATGAAAAAAATACTTATATATATACTGTCGGCAGTGCTTTGCGCGTCGCTTTTTGCGTGTAACCGTACTGCGCCGCAAGCAGATACAGGCAAGCTCAGCATCGTCACAACAATTTTTCCGCCGTACGATTTTGCCCGAGCTATTGCGGGAGACCGCGCCTCGCTTAGTATGCTGCTGCCGCCCGGCTCCGAGAGCCATTCCTTTGAGCCTACGCCCAAGGACGTTATAACAATCCGCAATTGCGACGTTTTTATATACGTCGGCGGCGAGTCTGACGAGTGGGTGCGGGACGTGCTGGAATCTGTGGACACCTCGAAAATGACAATCGTTACACTGATGGACTGCGTGACGGCTGTTGAAGAGGAAACAGTTGAGGGAATGCAGGACGGGGAGGAGGAAGCCGCAGAGGAGCCGGAGTACGACGAGCACGTCTGGACCTCCCCGAAAAACGCAAAGCTCATAGTGCAGAAAATCTCAGACGCGCTTGCTGCGCGCGACGCGGACAACGCGGAGTTCTACAAGTCAAACACATCTGAGTATCTGCAAAAGCTTGACGCGCTTGACGCGCAGCTGCAGGCCGTTGCGGACAGCGCTGTGCGCAGGACAATTGTGTTCGGCGACCGATTCCCGTTCAGATACCTTGCCGACGCTTACGGACTCGAATATTTTGCGGCGTTTCCCGGCTGCTCAACCGAAACGGAGGCGAGCGCTGCAACGGTGAAATTCCTGATTGACAAGATAATTGCCGAGAAAATACCGGTTGTGTTCCACATAGAGATGGGAAACAAGAGAATGGCAAACACCCTTGCCGAAGAGACGGGCGCAAAGGTGCTTTTGCTGCACGCCTGCCACAATATTTCCAAGGCGGACTTTGAGGCGGGGAAAACCTACATTGATATTATGACCGAAAACGTTTCCGCACTAAAGGAGGCTTTGAGCTAAATGGCATTCATCACCTGCCGGGACGCGGCTTTTGCCTACGAGGGCAAAACGGCCGTTTCCGGACTGAATTTTGAGGTTAATCAGGGGGACTACCTCTGTATTGTCGGAGAAAACGGTTCGGGAAAGTCAACTCTTGTAAAGGGACTTTTGCGGCTTATGCGTCCGCAGTCGGGAGAGGTCCTGACAGGTGACGGACTTGACAGCCGCGAAATTGGGTATCTCCCGCAGCAGACGGCGGCGCAAAAGGACTTCCCCGCAAGCGCGTTTGAGGTCGTTCTCTCAGGCAGACTTGCCTCACGGGGGCTTTTGCCCTTTTACTCGCGGGAGGACCGCAAAATCGCGCTGCAAAACATTGAGCGTCTCGGAATTTCAGACCTGAAAAGCCGCTGCTACAGAGAGCTTTCCGGCGGGCAGCAGCAGCGCGTGCTTCTGGCGCGGGCGCTTTGCGCGACGCAAAAGCTCCTCCTGCTGGACGAGCCGGTTGCGGGACTTGACCCGCTCGTCACGCAGGAGATGTACCGTATTATTAACGAGCTGTGCCGGGAGGAGGGGCTGACTGTGGTTATGGTCTCGCATGACATTCAAAGCGCGGTTAAATACGCGAGCCATATTCTGCATCTGCAAAACGCGCAGGTGTTTTTCGGCAAAACCGCAGATTACCTGCTGTCAGACGCGGGGCGAACATTTACAGGAGGTAAGGCAAATGCTTAACATACTTTCAGAGATGTTTTCATACACGTTTTTAGTCCGCGCCGTCATAGTCGGACTGCTTGTTTCGCTCTGCTCGTCGCTTCTCGGCGTAAGTCTGGTGCTCAAGCGGTACTCGATGATCGGCGACGGGCTGTCTCACGTCGGCTTCGGCGCACTTGCCGTTGCAACGGCGATGAACGCCGCGCCGCTTACAATTTCGATACCCGTTGTTGTTATCGCGGCGTTTTTGCTCCTGCGAATTTCCGAGAGCAGCAAGATAAAGGGCGACGCGGCAATTGCGATAATCTCAACAAGCTCACTGGCTCTCGGCGTTGTCGTCATCTCGCAGACAACGGGAATGAATACGGACGTTTGCAACTATATGTTCGGCAGCATTCTCGTTATGAGCAAGGGCGACGTGAAGCTCTCGATAGTCCTCGCGGCGGCTGTTCTCGCGCTTTTTATCCTGTTCTACAACAAAATCTTCGCCGTGACGTTTGACGAGAGCTTTTCCCGCGCAACGGGAGTGAAAACCTCGGCGTACAATATGCTGCTCGCGCTTTTAACTGCGATTACAATCGTGCTCGGTATGCGTATGATGGGTGCGCTGTTGATTTCAAGTCTTGTGATATTCCCGGCGCTGACCTCAATGCGCGTTTGCAAGCGGTTTTTCAGCGTTACGGTTTGCTCGGCGACGGTTTCGGTTGTGTGCTTTTTTGTTGGGGTGGTTCTTTCGTACATTTACGAAACGCCGACGGGCGCAAGCGTTGTTGTTGTGAATATCGCGGCGTTTTTGCTGTTCTGGCTGTTCGGCGCGTCGCGCACTCTTTTTCGGGCAAAATCGGCAAATGCAGTCACGGAGGACGAGCAATGAAAAGAAAGCTTGCCTTTGTAATTGCGTTTTGCGTCTGCCTGTCGCTTCTCTGCGGCTGCGGAAGCGGCGCGGCGGCGGACAACGCAATTGAAATTAAGGAAAAGGTTTTTGTTTCGCAGACAAACGACATTTACACGAATCCTGAGGACTATCTGGGCAAAAAAATAAAGCTTGAGGGCATTTTCACCGTGTACGACAGCGTGTC
Source organism: Oscillospiraceae bacterium (assembly GCA_031260605.1). Lineage (GTDB taxonomy): Bacteria > Bacillota > Clostridia > Oscillospirales > Oscillospiraceae > JAIRRO01. Next base: position 35,426 of record JAISLF010000064.1, on the reverse strand, counting down.
GGCAAATCCGGAGTACGACAAGTACCGCTGTGTAATCCGCTACGGTCCCGGCTGCTGCGGATACGACGCGAACTGCGGCTTTGAGGTCGTCTGGGACAGGGAGTATCCGCAGGATAACGACTGGGTTGAGGCTGTCGGCGTGCTTGAGGAGTACGACGACGGCGGGTATATGTACCTGCGACTCGCGCTGTCGTCCCTGACGGTAAAGGAGAAGCGCGGAAAGGAAACTGTCACGCAGTAGAGTGGAGGACGCCCGCACAAAGCAAAAGCACCGCGATTGTTCACCGCAATCGTGGTGCTTTTGCTTTGTTGCGTTCGTGCAGGAAATGCCGTATGTTAGCAGACGTAAACAACCGCTGCATAACCCGAAAAAAGAAAGTGCATAACGGAGTAATTTTATAGTTGCTTTGCGGCTAAATCTGTGATACACTCAAAACACAAATTACTAATCGGGGTTTTAGGAGGCGTTGATTATGCATAGTCGCTCACGTGGCACAAGACTGATGGAGGGTTCTTTCTACGGTCTGTATTTTATGGGGCAGAATGTTTTTTACTACCTTCTGCTGACGTATCTCGTCGTGTATTTTACCGATGTGGGAATTCCCGCTCTCACCGTTACGGGAATCACGCTTGCGGTCAAGATCTGGGATGCTGTTAACGACCCGATTTTCGGCGGAATTGTTGACAAGGTTAGATTCAAGAGCGGCAAGTTTATGCCGTGGCTGAGGATTTCACTGCTTGCGATTCCTGTTGCAACAATATTTCTGTTTGCCATTCCAAGCGGGATTCCAACAATCGGCAAGGTGATTTGGGCTGTAGTCGGATACGTTTTGTGGGACACCGCATACACAATCTGCGATGTGCCGATTTTCGGTCTGGTAACCGTAATGACAGACGTACAGACGGAGCGAGCCTCGCTGATTTCCGTCGGGCGTGTGTTTGCGATGATTGCAACGCTTGCGGTTTTTGTCGTGGTGCCGCTTGTCCGCGAGAGCATAGGCGGCTGGTGGATGACGGCGGTTGTGCTTTCCGTTGCGGCGCTGATTTTAATGGCGCCGATTTGCTTTGCCGGAAAGGAGCGCGTCAAGCCGCAGGCGCAGGAGGGCGAGGTCGGACTGAAGCAGATGTTCAAGTTCATCGGTCAGAACAAGTATCTGCTGATTTACTTTTCCTCATTTATAATCTCTGGCGGCTTAAACGTAGCGTCTGTTCTTCATATGTATATCGCGCGATTAAACTTAGGCGACGAAAGCCTAATGGCGGTAATCGCTCTTCTGAGCGTAGTGCCGTCTATTATTGCAGGTGCGTTTATTCCGCTGATAGTTAAGAAAGTAGACAAATATCACCTGTTTTTCTGGTGCTCTGTCGCAAGCGTAATCTTTACGCTCATAGCGTATTTTGTCGGTTACAACAATCTGATGTCCGTGTACGTTTTTTCGGCACTGCGCGGTTTTCCGAACGGAATGGTCGGGGTACTGATGTTTATGTTCACACCGGACTGCGCTGAGTATGGGCATTTCAAAAGCGGCGTTCCCGCGTCCGGACTGTCTTTTTCCATTCAGACCTTTTCGGCGAAAATGACTGCCGCGATTGCCACTGCTGCGGCGGGTCTTGCCCTGTGGGCAATCGGATTTATTGAGGGCGAGGGGGCTGTTCAGGTAAACGGAATAAACGACAAGCTCTGGGCAATTTATCTTTTGATTCCGGCAGCCGGAACGCTGCTGAGCCTGCCGGTCTTCTCCCGCTACAAGCTGCGCGACAAGGACGTTCAGGTTATGGTGAAGTGCAACACCGGCGAAATCAGCAGACAGGAGGCGGACAGACTCTTAGAGGGTAGGTTTTAGTTATGACCATTACCGAAAAAGCCGAAACAATCGTCTCGGAGATGACGCTTGCGGAAAAAGCAAGTCTGTGCTCCGGCGCTGACACGTGGCACACGCAGGGGCTTGCGCGCTTGGACTTTCCGAGCATTATGGTGGCGGACGGTCCTCACGGGCTGCGCAAGCAGATTGGCAGAACGGACAATATGGGCGTGAACATCAGCGCCCCGGCGACCTGCTTTCCGCCCGCCGCAACAACCGCAAACAGCTTTGACCGCGGACTTTTGCGTGAAATCGGGCAGGCAATCGGCGAGGAGGCGTTGGCAGAGCAGGTAAGCGTTGTTCTCGGACCCGGCGTTAACATAAAGCGCAGTCCGCTGTGCGGCAGGAATTTTGAGTATTTCAGCGAGGACCCCTTTTTGGCGGGTGAGCTTGCCGTGTCTATTATAGACGGCATTCAGTCGCAGGGAATCGGTGTGTCGCTCAAGCATTTTGCCGCGAACAGCCAGGAGCGCTTCAGGATGATAGGCGACTCCGTTGTGGACGAGCGGGCGCTGCGCGAGATTTACCTTGCGGCGTTTGAAGCGGCGGTTCGGAAAGCGAAGCCGCAAACCGTGATGTGCAGCTACAACAAAATTAACGGAGTGTTCGCCAGCGAAAACCGTCGGCTGCTTACGGATATTCTGCGCGGGGAATGGGGGTTTGACGGCGTCGTCGTCAGCGACTGGAATGCCGTAAACGACCGGGTTGCGGGGCTGCTTGCCGGGCTTGACCTTGAAATGCCTGCCTCCGGCGGATATAACGATAGAATTGTCGCGCGAGCGGTGCGGCAGGGCGGGCTGCCGGAGGAAGTGCTGAACGAATCCGCGCGCAGGCTTGCCCGCCTTGCGCTCAAAGCGCAGGAGAGCCTGACGCCGGACTATTCCTTTGACGACGCTGCGCACCACGCCTTAGCGCGCCGCGCACAGAGCGAATCGGCGGTGCTGCTGAAAAATGACGGCGGCGTTCTCCCGCTTGCCGCCGGAGCAAGCGTCGCGGTTATCGGCGAATTCGCCAAGCGGCCGCGCTATCAGGGTGCGGGAAGCAGCAGAATAAATCCGCTGAAGCTTGACAATGCCTATGATGAGCTTGCGGCTCTGGGCGTTGACGTGAAATATGCAGACGGCAGTGACCCAGCCGAGACAGCTGAGCTTGCCGCGAGCTGTGACGCAGTGCTCGTGTTTGCGGGACTGCCGGACGATTACGAGAGCGAGGGCTTTGACAGAACCGACCTGAATCTGCCCGACAGCCACAACGCAATGATTTCGGCAGCCGCTGCGGCGAATCCGAACACGGCGGTTATTTTGCAGTGCGGCGCGCCTGTTTTAATGCCGTGGCGGGAAGAGGTTCGCGGAATTCTGCTCGGAGGACTCGGAGGACAGGCGGGCGGCGGCGGACTTGCGGACATACTCACGGGCGCGCAAAGCCCGAGCGGCAAGCTTGCCGAGAGCTATCCCCTTGCGCTTGAGGATACGCCCTGCTTCGGAAATTTCTCAACAGGAGATTTGTCCGTTGAATACCGCGAGAGCATTTTTGTCGGCTACCGGTATTACGATACGGCAAAGCGCCCGATTGCGTTTCCGTTCGGGTTCGGGCTGTCCTACACGGAATTTGAGTATTCCGCGTTTATGGCTGACGAAAACTCCGCAAGCGTGACGGTTACGAATGCAGGCAAGATTGCCGGAGCCGAAATTGTGCAGCTGTATGTGTCCGGCCCCTCGGATTCAAGAATATACCGCGCGGCGCACGAGCTAAAGGGCTTTGACAAGGTGTTTTTGACTCCCGGGGAAAGCCGAACCATAACCTTTGAGCTGAATCCGAGAAGTTTTTCGTACTACAACCCAAAAACTGCCGCTTGGGCAGTTGAAGGCGGGACGTATACAGTCTCGGTTGCCGCCTCAAGCCGCGATATTCGCGCAAGCGCGGAGGTGGAAATTACAGGCGACGGCAGCGAGAGTATACTTGAAGATTTGCAGAATACAATATATTATAGTGTGCCGTCAGGCGCCTTTACAGTTCCGGACGCGGATTTCGCGGCGGTTTACGGGCAAGAGCTGCCGCAACGGCGCACATCGGGCGAGCTGTTTCACACGAACTCGACGCTTGTGGACGTCAGCGTAACAAGAATCGGACGCACGCTGACAAAAATCATCAGTAGAATTACAAACAAAATTTATTCCAATCCCGAAAACAACGAGGATGAGAGCTTTCGCCGTATGGCGGAGGCGACGATTATGGAAACACCGCTGCGTGCGTTCGGAATGATGAGCGGAGGGGTGCTTCCGCCTGCCAGACTTGAGGGATTGCTTCTCATTATGAACGGCAAACGCCTGCGCGGACTTCCGAAATTGTTTCGGCGGATATAGACAGAGACCTATTTATAATAATGTTTCGAAATTGTTACATAAAATTAGATACACTCGATTTTTGCGGAAGTATCAATGAAATTTGTGAATTTAGTGTGAACCGCGGTCGAATTTTTGGTTAATATTTAAGTAGTCGTTACTTAATAAATGCTTGACATTTCAATTTGGGTATGATATTATGCACAAAGTAAACATTATCCGTCTGAAATAAATTGTTCATTCGGTGTACGTTTACAAAATATAAAGACACCATAATATTATGGAGGAAAAAGAACAGAATGAAGAAAGTATTAGCATTACTGCTTGCCCTTACGATGGCGGTTGCGCTGTTTGCGTGTAAGCCGGCAGACAAGACGACACCCACACCGGACGCACCTGTAACGGCAGCACCGGACGGCGACGACACGCCTCCCGTAACAACGGGCAAAGCGTATCCGCATGCAAACGCAGACGGCTCGCTGAACCTCAACACAGTTGCTCACTATGACCCTGAGTATGACTACACCCAGAACGAGAAGTTCAAGGTTGCATACCTGGCGACAGAGAACAGCTTCCTGTATCAGATGGCGGCGGACGCATATGCCCACTGGGCGCCGATCTTCAACCTTGACTGGCAGGGCTTCCAGGCGGCGAACTCCGACTCTGACCTGTTCCTCACAAACCTGAGAAACCTCATTGACCAGGGCGTTAAGGGCTTCGTGCTTGACCCTGACACAACGGTTTTCCCGGCAATCCTTGAGATCCTTGAGCAGTATCCCGATGTGCAGTGGATGTCCCAGATGGCTCCCCCGCGTGACGGCGCGTCCGGCGCAGGTCTCCCGATCGGCGGCAACCTGATTAACCCCTACGTTGGTTTTGATAACTTCGACGCAGGCGCACAGCAGATCTATAAGCTCATCGAGTGGAAAGAAGCAAACCTGAAGGACGTTCCGTATGAAGAAATCGGACTGCTTTCAATGGGCTTCTCGACATCACCCCCGCTTCAGGAGCGCGTAATCGGCGCGAAGGCAGCTTGGGAATCCAAGGGCGTCAAGACAGACGGACCGAACTACTTTGAAGTTGACACAGCATCTGCGGGTCTTACGCTTAACGGCGGGCTCGAAGCTGTCACACCTGTTATCTCAACACACGGCGAATACAAGTACTGGCTCGTTATGGGACTCATCGACGATCTCGGACAGGCAGCTGCTCAGGTTATCGATCAGCAGGGCCTGACGGATAGCTCCTGCGTCGTTACCTTCGGCGGATCGGGCTTCATCGCAATGTGGGACGGCGGCGCGAAGAACGCATGCCGCTATGCACTGTACACAGCAAACAACCTGTACTCTGAGCCTATCCTCGGCGCAGTCTACGCATACCTGATGGGTTGGGCAACGCCTGACACAATCTGGCCGGAATGGGTTAAGTGGGATGACAAGGGCGCCGAAGGCCGCTCGATTCCGCAGCTCCGCCTGCCGACAGTCTGGCTTGAGCAGGACGACTACAAGCACTACCTTGAGTGGTCTGACCTCTATGCAAAAGCAAACGAGTACAACTACGACGTACCGGGCCTGACACTTGATGATTACTCTGCATTCATCCCGGTGCCGGCAGACTTTGCAAAACCGTAAGCAAATCCTTAAACTTAACCCTTAGTTTGAGGCAAGATAAAGCAAGGGCGGCGGTCCCGCCGCCCTTGCTTTATTAGTAAATAACAGGAGCAAGGCTCCGAATCAAAAGCAGAAACTTCCGTTTCGGGCAAAATGCCTGAAATCACGCTGAAGCCTGACGGAATTATATTTCTTTTGATACTTTTCTTTTAAGGAAAAGTTAAAGCCAAGCCAATACAGAAATTCAGGTAGGTGAACGAATGGCAAATTCATTGGAGTTCCGGGGAATATCGAAGCTCTACCCCGGCGTCCGTGCGCTTGACGACATCAGTTTTCGCGCTGAGGGTGGCAGAGTACTTGCGCTGCTCGGCGAAAATGGCGCAGGAAAGAGTACACTCCTTAAAATCATGAGCGGAGACCAGCGCGGCGATGAGGGAGAATTATTCATAAACGACCAGCAGGTGAAGTTCGCAGACCCTCAGGCTGCGATTTCCGCGGGAATAAGCGTTATTTATCAGGAACGCCAGCTTATGCCGGAAATGTCCGTTATGGAGAACCTTTTCCCGGGCGCGCTTCCCAAAACTAAATTAGGACTGTTTGACAAGCGCAAGCTCTACAAAGACGCGCTTGAGATCATCAATAAATTCGGACTTCCGATTGACCCGACGGAAAAAGTCGCGCGGCTTAATATCGCACACCAGCAGATGGTTGAGATTATGAAGGCATATCGCCGTGACGCGGATATTATCGCGTTCGACGAGCCGACAGCGCCGCTGACGGATACAGAAATCACGATTCTCTTCAACATAATCCGCGAGCTAAAGGCAGCGGGTAAGGTTGTAATTTACGTTTCACACCGTATGGCGGAAATTTTCCAGATTACAGACGATATTGTCGTTATGAAGGACGGAAAATTAGTTACACAGCTTAAAACCGCCGATACGAGCGAAGCAGAGCTTATTAAGGCGATGGTCGGGCGTGACATCGGCGATACATACGCAAGCCTGTCGCGAAACACAGAGTTCGGCGAGATTGTTCTTGATGTTCAGAACCTCAAAACGCCTTACGTGCGCGACGTGAGCTTTACGGTTCGCCGCGGCGAGGTCGTAGGACTTGCGGGACTCGTCGGCGCGGGACGCACAGAGGTTGCGCGCGCGCTGTTCGGGGCGGACCCCGTTACAGGCGGCACGATAATCCTCGACGGCGCGGTTACGCACTTCAAGTCTCCCCGTGACGCGATTGCGGCGGGCGTTGCGCTCTGTCCGGAAGACCGTAAGGAGCAGGGGCTTGTTCTCGGACGCACAATTAAAGATAATATCGTTATGCCCGTTGTTAACAAGGTTTCAAAATACAAGATTGTCAACAACAGGCAGGTAGATGATCTTGCTGAAGAAGCGGTTGAGAAATACTCAATCAAAACGCCGACCGTTGACAAGATTGTCGGTGAGCTTTCCGGCGGTAACCAGCAGAAGGTCATTCTCGGACGCTGGACAAGTAGCCAGATGACGACAAAGCTTCTCATTCTCGACGAGCCGACAAAGGGTATTGACGTCGGAACAAAGGCGGAGATTTATCAGACCGTCTGCGACCTTGCGAAAGCAGGAATCGGCGTTATTATAATATCCAGTGAGCTTACCGAGGTTATTAACCTTGCGGATAAGATTATCGTCATGCATAACGGACACGTCACAGGCACAGTTGACCGCGCAAACGCGACGGAAGAAAGCGTGCTTGCCATGGCGATGCTGGACTAAGGAGACGAACAATGGAAAACACAACAAATAAGAGCTTTTACCAAAGGTTCGTAAAGCCGATTGTTACTCATAAGGTATTTACGCTTGTGCTTCTGCTTGCGGGACTCTGGATTATATTCTCGGTCTGGGCACCGCTTATCGGCAACAAATTCTTTGCGATGAGCACCTTCAGGAACATCCTCGAATCAATCGTACTATCGTCATTCCTGACAATAGGCGCAGGCTGTTTGCTGATTTCAGGCGACATTGACCTGTCACAGGCGGCAGTCGGTGCGTTCGGCGGAATGGTTCTTGCCTCCGCGATGGCAGGCTGGGGCTTGCCGTGGTACCTGGGCGTGATTATCGGGCTGGCGCTTTGCGCGGTATTCGGTGCGGCAAACGCACTGCTTATCGACAAGTTCCACTTCCCCGCATTCATCGGAACGCTTGCGATGTCCTATATGGCGCAGGGGCTTATGCGTTTGTTCAGCTCACTCGGAAGTGAGACGGGAACGGCGCAGAACATTCCCTTTCAAAAGCCGGCGTTTCTTAAATGGCTGACAATCGGAAAGGTGTGGTTTATACCGTCCGGCGTTTTCATAATGCTGATATTCTTTATAGTATACGGAATACTCATTTCAAAGACGACGTTCGGCAAAAAGGTTATGCTTATGGGCGGCAACCGCCAGGCGGCGCACCTTGCGGGAATTAACTCCCGCGCGATTACGTACATTCTGTTTATCAACAGTGCGGTTCTCGGCGGCGTGTCCGGCGTATTCAATACCGCAAAGCTCGGTCAGGGTCAGCTTCTTGCACTGCAGGGCAACCAGTTCACGGGTATCACAGCGGCAATCCTCGGCGGTATATCGTTCGGCGGCGGCGCGGGCGGAATGGGCGGTGCATTTATCGGTCTGCTTATTCTTAACACGTTCCAAATCGGAATGACAAGCATCAAGGTAAACCCGTTCTGGTACAGCATATTCACAGGTCTGCTGCTCCTTGTGGCACTGTCCATAGACTTTTTCACACAGATTCGCGCCGGTCAGAAAATGGCACGGCAGGCAAGGGGGTAAAAAAATGCAAAAGACATCTTGGTATAAACGCTTTCTGCGTGACAAATCAGGGCCTCTGCTCATTCTGCTTATTGTGCTTATGCTTTTCACAATGGTGATTAGCAGCGGCGTGACAAAGGGAGAAAAGCCGTTTACGGCAATCTTCACGGACGGCTTCATGGCAAGCGGCAACCTGCTGGGCATATTCTACAATCTGGTTATTCAGATTGTCATGATGTGCGGAATTGCGATGATACTTATCGGCGGCAATATCGACCTTTCAGTCGGCGCACAGGCAATGCTTGCGGCAATGATTTTCGCGAACCTTATCGTAAAAACAATGCTTCCGTGGCCGGTATGTCTTCTGATTACGCTGATAATCGCCGCAGGCTTCGGACTCATCAACACGATACTCATCAATTTGCTGCATTTCCCGGCATTCATTGCGACCATCGGTATGTCCTCCGTATATAAGGGACTGTGCAATGTCATGAACGGCGGCAACAACGTGCAGATTCTCTCGACACGTGCGCAGGGCTTCCTCGACCTTGGTAAGGCAAGCCTTTTCGGACGCTTCCCCGTAATCTTCCTGTTCGCGCTGGTTCTTGTCGTTGTGTATCAGTTCGTGCTGTCGCGCACTCGCTTTGGACGCAGCGTCTATATGTCCGGCGGAAACCCGCCTGCGGCGCGCCTGTCAGGACTGAATCCGAACAAAATCCGTATGATACTGTTCGTTAACAACAGCGTCCTCGCGGCAATCGGCGGACTTCTCTGGACGGCACAGCTGACGCTCGCAAGCCCAACGGCAATCGCTGCCTCCGCACCTGATATGAAGGTTATCTCCGGATCAATCCTCGGCGGAGTCTCGTTTATGGGCGGCGCGGGTCACCTCGGCGGTGCGCTTATTGCGCTGTTCCTGCTGAACATATTCAACAATATGCTCCGCGTTCTGAACGTGCAGGACTACTGGACGACCTTTGCGGCAGGCTTCCTGCTCGTCGTCGCGCTCATTGTTGACTATATCTCGGCAGAGCGCCGCCGTAAGGCACTTCTCGCAGAGAAAAACGCGTAATTACACGCAAAACAAAGAATTACAGCAAAGCCCGGACTCGTAAAGCGTCGAGACCGGGCTTTGCTTTTATTTGGGTGCAAGCGTTGACCTGCGGCGCGGGTTGCTATGTTTGTAATTGGGGTGAAGCTTGGCAGCTTCGCGCTGCTAAGCGCCTACGCGGCGGGCGGTTACTTTTTTCCGCTTCGTCGGAAAAAAGTAACCAAAAAAGGGACGACTTCTTTAAAAGAAGCAATCTTTTTTTATACGGGAACTGCGGTGGTGACAATGTGGTCGTCTGCTATTCCCCGCGACGTATCGCGGTGGAGTGCACGAACGCCTCAGCTGCGCCGCACGCAGGGTCAAAGCCTGTCGCGGGGTTGATGTCTGGGGTAAGGTAGTGCTTGCCGCGAAGTCCCTACGGGTGGCCACAGAAGGACTGGTTTGCTACGATTGCTGCCGCCCGCTGTAGCGGCAAGTAGGTGCGTCTCCCGACGCGGCGGGTATGTTGCGGCAATCAGCGCACCTGTACGGTGCGGGTTCGTACCCCGTCGCCGCAGGGCTTCATCTCCGTAGGGGACGATGCCCTCATCGTCCCGGCTTTTGGTTCTCACCGCATTTTGTGTAAAACCACCGCACCCGCACGGCGTAGGTGCGGTTGGGTGTCCTCGTCTACCTTCGCGCTATGCGCGTCGGGACACGCAACTGCTTGCCGCACCACACAGCGCAGGGCGCGGTGCGGGTGGGATTCGCCAAATCCTGTGGCCACCCGCCGATACTCACCTCCGGCACATAGGGGCCTAACGCCCCGTCCATCGGCAATTCTGTCCGGGTGCGGACGCACGGACACGTACACTTGCCGCAGCGCGATCGCCTAAGCGAAAAAGCGGCTTCTTTGGTTCCTTTCTTGCCAAGACAAGAAAGGAACCGCCCGCCGCGCAGGCGCTTAGCTTCGCCAAGCGGCGAAGCAAAAGACGCAATTCCAAACGCAGCAACCCGCGCCGCAGTTCAACGGTTGCACCCAAGTTCAAGCAAACCCACACGGCGAAGCAAACCACAGACGCCGGATTTCCACCCCGAGATTGTTTTTCTCTTGACTAACCGCACACAGTGTGGTACTATACTAATGTTCAAGTTCAGGTAAGCACCTTGAGGAGGGGACAGTCGTACTCGTCTGTCCCGAATTTAGCTATGAAAAGTATTTTTGAACCGATACAAATCGGCAGCCTGTGCGTGAAAAACCGTATTGAGGTTGCGCCCGCAGCTCCGTTTCTAACCGGGGCTGACGGCTCCGTTACGCCGGAGTTTTACGCCTACACAACCGAGCTTGCGCGTTCCGGCGCCGGTATCGTGATGATCGGCGTTACCGGAGTGGATGAGCGCCCGCCGATTTCAGGCAGGACGCTATCCGCAAGCTCGCCGCTGTTTCTTTCCGGACTGTCAGACATTGCCGAGGGAATAAAAAGCTGCGGCGCGGCGGCGGGAATTGAGCTTGTACACGGAAGATATATGCTCTCGCCGCCTGATAGCGTCGCCCAGCAGACAAGCACCGCCGAGGTCGAGCGCATTATCGCGGATTTCGTAAACGCGGCAAGGCTTTGCCAAACCGCCGGGTTCGACATAATTATGATTCACGGCGGACACGGCAATGTGCCGTCGATGTTCTTCAACAAAAAGTTCAATCACCGGACGGACCGCTTCGGCGGCTCCTTTGAAAACCGCTGCCGCTTCGGCATAGAGCTTTTGCGTGGAATTAAGGAGGCGACGGGCGGCAAGCTCGCCGTTGAATACCGTATTTCCGCCGAGGAAATGCAGCCGGATATGACGACTCTGGAGGAAACCCTTGAGTACGCAAAGGTAATCGAGCCGTACATTGACCTGCTGCACGTTTCGCGCGGTCTGCTGGAGGTGGACGCGCTCCTGCCGTTTATCAACGCGCCGAGCTACCTGCCGCGCGCGATGAATCTGCCTTACGCCAAGCGGTTTAAGGAGTCGCTGACTGTGCCCGTTTCTGTCGTCGGCTCGTTTGACCTTGAGACCGCCGAAAAAGCAATCTCAAACGGCGATGTCGATATGGTGGCGATGATTCGCACGGTGCTTGCGGACACGCGCTGTGTGGAAAAGGCGCGGCACGGCCGTGACGCGGAAATTCGCCCCTGCATTCGCTGCAACACCTGCATTTCGCGCACGCACTCGATGTTCAAAACCGTGCGCTGCGCCGTAAATCCGCTTATCGGCCGCGAGACGCGGTTTGACACGCGCAAAACGGAAGCGCCCCGAAACGTCGCTGTAATCGGCGGCGGAATCGCGGGAATTCAGGCGGCGCTCACCGCCGCGGACAAAGGCCACACAGTAACGCTGTTTGAAAAGACCGATAAGCTCGGCGGACTGCTGAACCTCGCGGCAGTCGGCGAGCTAAAGACCGACCTGCGGGTGTATCTCGACTGGGCGCGGCGTGTTGTCAGCCAAAACGCACAAATCGAAATTCGTCTGAGCACAGAGGCGACGCCCGCACTTCTGGCGAACGCGAAATTTGACGCGCTGATACTCGGTATCGGCGCAAAGCCGATTATACCGCACTTTACGGCAAGCGGTACGGGCAGCGTGCTATGGGTCGGAGACGCGGAGGAGAATCCCGCGCGGCTCGGCGAGAATGTTGTAATCGCGGGTGCGGGCGTGACCGGAATGGAGTTTGCCCTGACGCTTGCCGCACTCGGCAAAAGCGTCACGCTCGTTGACCTCTTGCCGGAGGAGCAGACGGGCGGCGGCGCAACGCCGATAAACCTGATTGCCCTGCGCGCGCTGCTGCAAGAGGCAAACGTGCGGATTATCGGCGAAACCCGAATTGAGGACGTGAACGCGGACGGCGCTGTGCTGCAAAAGGACGGGGCGCAAACACTCCTGCCGTGCGACAACGTAGTTCTGTCCCTCGGCTTTCGCCCGGATGAGGAGCTGCTCTCACGCTTTAGCAGCGCAGCGGACGACGTTTACATTGTCGGCGACGCAAAAGGCGGCGGTTCCGTGTGGAACGCGGTCACGTCAGGGTTTGACGCGGCTATGCGGCTGTAACTATTTCAATAATTTATAGAGGTTTGTGTTATGAACGAAAAAGACGAAAAGCTTATTAAGGCGGGCACGGTCGCGAATCGCGCGGAGCTGCCGAAAATCGACTATCCCGTGCCGCCGCGCGAGAATATGAAGCTCATTTTAGAGCACAAAAAGCCGCTCTGGATACCCGTAATGTTCGCCGAGAACACGTTCTGCCAATGCCCGAACGACGGCGAGCGTCCGCCGCTTACGGAAAGCGGCAAGGACTGGTTCGGCGCGACGTGGCGGTTTGTGGAGACGGCGGGCGCGCAGATGGTTCCGCCGGAAACGCACATCTGCCCCGACCCGGCAGACTGGCGCGAAAAGCTGATTTTCCCGGATCTTGACGCGATTGACTTCGGCAAAGGGCGTGAGGAAGCGCTGGCGCAGTACGACAATTCGCAGAAAATGAATATGTACGTTATGCAAAACGGGATGTTTGAGCGTCTGCTCGACATTTCGGAGTCCGAAGAGGTTTTCGTGTGGCTTGCGACCGAGCCGGACGATGTTATTGAGTACGCAAACACGATGGCGGACTACAAAATCAAGCTTATTGACAAGATTCTCGACAGCTGGGTTCCGATTGATTTTGTCGCAATATCAGACGATTGGGGTACGCAGCGTGCGCCGTTTATGTCGCCTGATATGTACGCGAAATACTTCTTTGAGCCGACAAAGCGCCTTGCCGACCATATTCACTCGCGCGGCAAGTACGTGAATATGCATTCCTGCGGCAAAATAGACGCAATCGTGCCTTACATAGCGCAGTTTGCCGACCTCTGGGAGGGGCAGCCGATGAACGACCACATTGCGCTCAAAAAGGCGCACGGCGACAAGCTCGCGTTTACGATACATCTCGACTCCGCACTGCTCGAAAAGCCTGATGTTGCCGAGGGCGAAATAGTCGCGGCGGTTCGCACGGCGATAGACACCTACGGCGAAAATGGCGGAATGGTTATGTTCTCAATGGGAATGAATCCGCGCGTAACGGAGATAATTATGCGCGAGACGTTTGAGTATTCGCGGAAGAAGTACGGCGGTTGAGCCGTAAAGCACCCTAACCGCAGCCAAATAAAGCGTTACGCAACAAAATATCCGCAAAAAAGGACGTTCCCGCAAGGGAGCGTCCTTTTTTGCTGTGCCCGAAATTCTCGCCGCACACACCGGCGGCAGCGCAACACGCGGCGGCTACTTGTTATCCTCTGCGGTTATCTCTCCGTGCTGTTCTTCGAACTGCTTAACGCGCTGCTTCATAAATTGCTCTATCTCGCGGTTGGCGGAGCGCCCCTCATACTCGGCAATATACCGAAATTTCCGAAACAGCTCGCGATTTGTCCGCAGGGTGTACCGTAGTATGTCTTTATCCACCATATATGCACCTCATAGATGTTATTTACCATCTATTGTACAATCATACTTGCGTCAAAACGAAAATGGTGGTAAAATGGTGGATATATGACGAACCAAAAAAATTGCTATTTGCGCGAGGGCTTTACGTTTGTGTCCGGACTGACGTCGCCGCTGATTATGCCGTACTGCTCCTCGTGCCGCTTTATACTTTCGCGAATCAGAACAAGAATGTGGCTGTTCAGAGACCTCCCCTCATAGTTGGCTACAAAGCCGAGTTTTCCGAGCATTTCCTCTTCAATGCGAATAGATAAGCTCTTTATTGCCATAATATACGCTCCTTACATAGATATACTATGGCTTTATTATATGCTCAATATGTGATATACTGACGGAAACGGATATACTGTATATCTAAATAAGTTTGCGAGGACAAATATGAAAGTAGCGGTCATCGGCTCACGCGGGTTACTTATTAAGGATTTGGATAAATATTTGCCGCCTGAAACAACGGAAATCGTTTCAGGCGGCGCCGCAGGTGCGGACACCTGCGCCCGCGAGTACGCAAAGGCGCACGGCATTGCGCTGACGGAATTCCTGCCGGAGTACACGCGGTACGGGCGCGCCGCGCCGCTGAAGCGGAATCTGCAGATTATCGAGTATTCCGACCTGGTGCTGGCGTTTTGGGACGGTCACAGCGGCGGCACAAGGTTCGTTATCGAGAACTGCCGCAGACTCGGCGTACCGGTAAGGGTGTACCCAATGCATAATTAGCAACAAACTGCCTCACCCCACAATTAAGCGCACCTGAAAACAGCCGTTTTCAGGTGCGCTTAATTATAACCTAACAATGCCGAGTTCACGCGGTGGACCGCTACTCCTCGCTGTCCTCCTCCGCGTCATATACACCAACAAAGCCGTCTATATCCCGCAGCCGCTTTTTGTAATGCGCGCGCAGAACCGCGAACACCGCGATACATACAGCCGACACCGCCGCGCACACGGCAATAATCCACGTCATTTGAACCGCCTCCGTTCCGCGCGTATTTCCGCTGCTTTTGCCATTCTCTTTTGCTTTTCGGATTTGTCCGTATGCAGTATGCGCCGCACGGGGAGTACCCACAATACGCAAAACAACACAAAAAACACGCTT
Source organism: Oscillospiraceae bacterium (assembly GCA_031260605.1). GTDB lineage: Bacteria > Bacillota > Clostridia > Oscillospirales > Oscillospiraceae > JAIRRO01. The sequence continues at coordinate 20,192 of JAISLF010000064.1, read as the reverse complement.
ATCCCGCCTGTCGCGCCGACAGCGGCAGCCTCCGCCTTAGTTAGCACCGGCGGGGCAGTCTGCTCGGGAACAGGCTCGGGAGTCGGAGACGGCAAAGGAACCGGGCGTGGCGTTGACTCCGGCGTCGGCGTAGGCGTCGGGGCAGGGGAGAGGACAAGCACCGGAATTTCCTCGTACTCGACGGCGCCGGTTGTTTTTGCGACGCGGTGCCGCATACCCGGCTCCGTTTCCGTCGGCTCGCGGTCTATAATCCACTCGCCCCAGATACTTTCCTTGCCCTCCGCTGCGCGCACCGTAAGACACGCCGCGCTGAGCGCTATTGCAAAGCACAGCAGCGCAAGCAGCAACACGCAGACTTTGCGAACTCGAGGGGCGGTCATTTGTCCGCCTCCTGCGACGGGGCGGAAGCCGTGAGCCAGTTTTCAATCTGCGCCAGCGCTGTTTGCTTGTTCAGCCGCCCAAACGGAAGCTGCGCGCCGTTATCCAGAGTGACTGCGGATTTTGTATATGCGCGAATACGGTCAATTGATATTAGAAACGACCGCTGCACACGGCAAAAGCCCTCTGTGCCGAGACGCTCCTCAAGGGAGTCCAGCGTTGAGCGAAACAAAAAGCTCTCCTGCCCGTAGGTGACCTTAATCATACGATTTTCAGTTTCGAACATCACAATATCTCCAAGCGGAATCTTCCTCGTGTCTCCGCCGAAGGTCAGGATAATATGCTTTTGCTGCCGTTTCGTGATTTCCCATATAGCCTTCAGCAGCACTTCTTCAAAGCGCGAATCACTGTTTTTGCGCCGCACAACAAAGTTGAAAACCTCCGCGTCAAACACCTTTTCAATATCGCCGACAGACTGTGTGTCGCTCATTTCGATGATTATCCCCGAAAAGCCTGTTTTGCGGATTTCAATTGCGGTGTTTGCCTCGCCTGCCGTTTCTGTGACGAGAATATGCAGCGAGTCACGGTAGCTCTCACGCCGTAATTCCTCCGCCATCTCAGACGGAGAGCCGTAGCTTTGAAATCCGATTTCTATATTGTTTTGTTCACCCACCGCTCGGCAGCGGCGAACAATCTCCGCGTTATCCGCATCGTCTCCGACGCATACGGCAACGTACACTTTAGTTATATGCACCTGTACTCATTCCCCCGGTTTTATCGGCGTATATCCAAAACCCGCCGCCTTTTCGGGCGGCGGGCATTGTTCAATTAATCCTGCGGCTCCGCGTCATCGTCCCTGCTGCGCCGTTTCCACGGTGCAAGAACCCACACTGCACCCGCGGCAGAAGCTGCCATTATCGCAATCCACGGAAGAATACGCGACATGTCGCCTGTTTTCGGCGAGCCGTTGTTCCACGTGTTTGTGACGTTCCAGCCGGAAACCCTGCGGTCATAGTTCGGCAGCCAGCGCTCATAAATGCGGTACTGAATCTCCTTGCCGTCCTCGCCGTATTTGGCAGCCGTGAATGTCCAACCCCAGCTTTGCGCTTCTGTCACCTTTTTCTCGGCGATGATTGTATCGCCGACCATAAGGCAAATCTGTATTGACGTCGGACGGTTTTCCGCAGGATTTGCGCCGTGCTTCCACGTTTTAGCGCCCTTTATCGTGACAGTTTCGTTTGTTGTCGGGTCATACGTGTTTTTTAGGTTATATCCGAATAACTCCTTGGTGTATCCTGGCACAGACGCTTCGTCTACACGGTAAACAATCTCCTTGCCGCCCGCGTCATACTTCGGCAGCTCAAACGCGTAGTCCCAGTTATCCGCCGCCGTCACGTCCTTTTGTGCGGCAAGGCGGTCGCCTTCGTACACCTGCACGGTCAGCTTTTCGGGACGCGCGGACTCCGGCGCTGTGCCGTAATCCCACGTTTTGTGGCCGGAAATCGTAACCGTCACGCTGTCGGGGTCAAAGGTATTCAGAATATCCGTTCCCGTCACTGTTTTAACGTAGTGCGCAACATCCAGCTCGTCTATTGTGTAGACGATAAGCTTGTGCTCAGCGTCGTATCTCGGCAGGACAAAGTTGTAGTCCCAGCCGTCCGCCTCAGTGACGACAAGCGTGTCTGCAATCACACCGTTTGCAAGCGCGACGACTGTAATTTCCGTCGGGCGCTCGCTCGGCGAGGCGATTCCGTAGTCCCACGTTTTGTGTCCCTCAATCAAAACCTCCTGCGCGTCATACGTGTTGGTTATCGTATGCGTCGCCTGGTCGTACGCCGCGTTGTACGGCGTAACCGTATCCTCACTGACGGTGTAGTCGATAATATTGCCGAGATCGTCGCGCAAATCAACGTCTGTGAACTCAAATTCCCATTCGCCGTTTGCGTTTTCCGTCGCGTCGGTTACAGACTGTGAGTCAGCCGCCGTTCCGTCCGCCAGCAGATTTACCGTGACGGAGGACGGCCACTTGGACCGGTCGTTTTCACCGTGGATCCAGACCTTTTTGCCCGCAACCGATGTCAGTTCCTTGAGGTAGAACGTAATGACATTGTTTGCCTTGACCGTATCAAGCGCGGCAAGCGTTTCCGTTGCGTTCTGCCCGTCAGCTAAGCGGTAGCCCGCCGGCACACTTGCGGTTTTCTGTGCGCTCTGCCCAGCATAGCCGGTGTATGCGTCGGTTTCGTCCGTAATAACCGCGCCCGTGTCCTCGTCAATGTACAGCACCGTGTATTTCACGTTCCAAATCGCGTAATACACCGTTCCGCTTGCCGTGACGTCCGCCGTTAAGGAGAAATCCACAGGTCCGCCGCTGGGACTCGTCGTTGCGCTCCAGTGCGCGAAATACGCGTCGTCAGGCGCGGTGAGCTTGCCCTCTTCTGTCGCCGCCTGCGCCGCCGCAACCTTGTTGTTGCGCAGAACCTCGACAGTGTCTGTTGCCGCCGCCAACGGGAATTCGCCGTAGGTTGCGTCAAATGTCACAGTAAACGCCCGCTTGTAGTACAGCGTGAGCACGTTCGGGTTGCCCTCCGTCTCGTCCAGCGTGATTGATCTGCCATCCGCAATTCGCGCGGCGGGAAGCAGATTCCCGAGGGAGTCGCAGGGGTAGTAAATCGCCGTCGGGTCAAGCTGCAGAGCGCGATTTGTCACGTAATACTCGGTAACGTCATCGTCGTGGTGACCCGTTGTGACGCTTTGATCGGCAATTACCTTGTCGGTGGGCACATCAACGTCAATATGCTCGATTTTGAGCGCAACGCCGTTTGCCTCCCACTTCGCGTAAAACGTCACCGAGCCGGCAGTGCCGTTCCACGCAATCTCAGACTCCCAGTTCGCAAACGCCGACTGGTTCAGGTACGCCACTGCACCCGTGCTTGTCATTGCCCAGCCGATGAAGTTGTAGCCTGTGCGCTCAAAGCGGTTGTTTTGCAGTGTGCTCGGCGCGTACGGCACCGTTTCGTTGTAGGTTGTAACGGAGCCGGGCGCCGGCGTTGCGCCGCTGTTGCCGATGTAGGTGATTGTAATCGGATCGCCCTCGACAAGCCAGACAAAGGACGCGACGGGGTCGGCAAAGCTCAGCACCTTATTTCGGCTTGCCGGCTCTCCTGAGGACAGATGATAGTGCGTCGGCACATTCACGCCCGCGGTTGTGCCCGGTGTGCAGATGTTATTGCCGATGATTCCGGCGTACTGCGTGGAGGAAACAACAATTTCGTTTTCCGTGCCCTCATCGCCGTTTTTCAGCACAAACTTTACCTTAACCAGCGGAGAAGCCTGTACGCCCGCGTTGCGCGAGCTTGTCATATCCACAACGCCGGTTGCGTTGATTAAGTCCGTAAGCCCCGTCGCCGTGTCAACATGCGAGGCGTTTGCCGTTGTGTTAGCGCCTTTTGCCGCGAACCTGTAGCCCTCCGGAAGAACGTATTTCACAACATAATAGTCGCTGTTCTGACCTGTGAACTCCCAGGTTCCGTCACTTTTCGTTGCCGTCGTCGCAACAGGTGCTGCGCCGAGCGGCACGCCCGTGCTGTCCGCTGCCCAAAGCTCAACGGGCATTCCCGCGCGCTTAATTTCGCCCTGACCTGCGTTGTTTACAAACAGGTTATTGTTGTTCGTGTCGTTAAACGCGTACCCCGCCGTAGCGGAGGTGCTCGCAATGCGGTATTTCTCCAGCAGGAACCGCGCCGCGTTGGTTCTGTTTGCCGGCTCGCCGCCCCAGCTGTACGTTGCCGTTACGGCTGACAGGTCGCCGGGCGTAAGTGCTCGCGCGGACTCGTCCGGCGCGACAGGCAGGATTATGCCGACAGTTGTTTCCGGAGGATAGCTTGGGAAAAACACTTTTACATTCGTAACCGCACTCCAGCCGCCGTTCGCGTCAACCGCAGCCTGCGCATACCATGTGCCGCCGATTTTGTACTCCACCGTGTGCGGGATTGAGCCTGCCTGCGAGTCGTTTATCGCGCCGCGCAAATGCAGACCGTAATCCACTACAGTATCGGTCGGCCCTTCATTTTTCGGCGTGTGCGAAACAGTCTCGCCGTTTTGCGGCAAGTGGAAAATTACCTCGTAATCCGCAACCGGCACAGACGAACCGCCGCCGATTGCCGCTTGTACAACAAGGGAACTGCTCTGCGGCTCACGCCACATGGCGTTTGCGTCAACCGCGCTGTATGACGAGCCGACGCCTGACAGCAGCGTTACGCCCGAGGTGAACGCCTTTAGGATGTTGGTCGTTGCGGGATAGCCCGCTACTGCGCGAATACTTCCTGTGCCGTTTCCGTTATTGCCGTTATACAGCTCCAAAATGTCCGGCACAAGCGGCGGCAGCGTTATATTATAGGTGTAGCCGGCGGCAGCGTTTGTCATGCCCCAGTTGCGGTCGTATTGCTCACGTGTGTCGAGTGTTCTGTACAGCTCATCGACGACACGCGTGGTGCCGACACTCGCTGTTGGCAGCGCCAGCATTGACAGATATGCTACAAACGCGGCTTGACCTGTGATATTGTGATTCACGGGGTCCTCTTCTATCCACAGCCAGGTTGCTCCGTCAGATGCTGTTACGACGTGAACCTTTGGGTCAGTGCCGACATATGAAAAGTTCGGGTTCACCTTCATCCACGTTATGGTGTTGTATCGGTTAACCTGTGAGCCGGCGGACCGAATATAAGCGTATCCGACTCCCAAGCTTATTGGCATTGAAAACGTTGAGCCTTGTGCTACTTGTACAGGTATCGCCGCAGTTGTGTATTCCGAGCCGTTATTATATGGCGCAAACGAATAGCCGTGTGCGTCATTACTGATCATCAGCGTAACGGCTGCGGTTCTTCTAAATACTATCGGAAATGTAACGCCGGCAGACGAAAAGCTTGATTTTTCGGCAATTCTGTCGGGCGACAGCGGGTCAATCCGCCCCGAAAAGCGCGTTTGCAGATCAAATGTGGCAAGTGTGGCGGCATATTCGGCATATGCGTCAGGAATCGGTGTGCCGTCGCTGCGGAAATTGCGGGTTTGGTGCGAGTAGAACACAATGCCGCTGCCGCGATAGCTTCCGTCGTCGTTCACGCCCCAGTAGCCCTGCGTCGGGTAAAGGGAGCCGACCGGGTTAGTTCCTACAGGTGAGGTATTGCGCCAGTACACCGCGCCAGCCTTGAATTCATCTGCCTTGAGCACAAAGCTTGTCAAATATTCATCAGCCGCGAGCGAAAATGTCTTTGTCCCAAAGGAGCTTGTTGTGGCGCCGATCAGCGCAGAGCCGGTTGGCGGATAACTCGTTGTTGAGCCGAGCGTAAGTGTCTGAACTCCCCCGCTTAGGTTTGTCGTGTACTCAATTTTGGCGTTAGTGAACATCGTTGCGAGAACATCAAACGATTTTACAGTTTCAAGATACCGTCTTTGTGCTTCCGTATCTGTTTTTATCGCCATTTCAAAATCGTAGTATACAGGCCACGCGCCTTGCTTGGCAGTGTAGTTTGTGGAGTCGCCGACGAAGCCGTAAGCAAACGCGATGGTGGCGGAGCGTGCGGTATTTCCGGTTCCGCCGTTAAGGAACGGAACCTCCTGAACACCGGTGTTGTTTATACCCGCTTGAATTCCCGCTTCTGTATGGCTGTTGGACATATAAATTCCGCGCGTCTGCATAAGCAGCAGGTCAAGCGTACTGCGGATATATATAGTCTGAATCTGGCTGTGTGCGCCGTCAGTAATAACAGGTGAGGAATCAGCCGCCGCGCCGTCGCGGAATGTGCAGCCGCCCGGCTCTGTGAGAAGAATCGCCATTTGCGTCCTGTGAACGCCGGACCCCTCGGAGGGCGCGTTATCCGGAAGTCCCGCGTCTGCTATATAACTGTACCTGAAATTGTAATAAAACGCCGAGGCAAGGTTTAGCCCTTTGGTAAGCGTGAATGTGACTTTAACAACACGGTTTGTGTCCGTTGCGTCGGGAAAATCGACAACCGATATAAAGCCGCCGTCGTCAATGAGAATTTGGCAAAGAGGGTCGCCCGCGACAAGCGGCAGATAGCTCGTAAGTGGGGTTATGGTCTTGTTGGCGGTATAGGTCAGCCCGTCCTCAAGCTCGTATTCCACAACTGTACTCGCAGGCAAACCGGAGCGTAGGGCGTTTAGAACCTGAACACCGTTGGCGGTAGCCGGCACGCCTGAACCCGACGCACCTCCGCGCGCCCAAAACTGATTAGCAGCAACCGCTGCTGTTACGCGCATTTCCTGCAAAGAATAAGCTGCCGGATCTGCTTCAAAGGTCAAAGTTCCGCCGACGTGCTGGTCATTTTTATTCAGTCCGTTGTAATTCGCGTGGTTATAGGTATACTGATTTTTCAGCGTAATCGTTGCGTATTGCAGTTTTTCGGTCGCCGCATCGGCAGTTCCCGCTGTAATCGCGTATGCGTCAATACCCTTTAAGTTCGGTGTAGTGATTCTAACAGGATTCAGCGTTTTAACTACGTGTTCAAGATCTCCGTTTTCGTCATATGTGTCGTACTCGTATTCGGTATCAGGTGCGGTATAAACCTTGCCGTTTGAAATCGGCTCATCAAGCGCAAGAGCGAGATTCAGTGCATAGGTAGGGCCGAACAGATTATTCGCAGCGTAATGTGCGCTGGAGCCGTAAATTCCGTAGGTTCCGTTATTTCCGCCTGTTATTCTGGCGCCGCCTACAGGCGATTTCATTCTGGTAACCGCGTAGCTGTTGGTTATCGGCGCGGATAGATTGCAGTTTTCAACGCGTATATAACTGCCCTTGCCGTCCCCGTCGTTCTGAACAAGCGACGCAAGCGCAGTGTTAGATACTCTTAGCCCGTCAGGTATATAAACCTTAACTGTAAGGTTCCAAAACGGAACGTGCTTGACAGAGGTTTGGTCAGTGTAAAACAGCCAGGCGTTGTAGTCCGCCGTCGTCGTATTGTAGTACATTGAGCCGCTCGAATGTACGCGTGCGTAATAGACGATTTGCCCGTCGCCTGTTATGGTCGCCGCTGTGTAAAGGGCACCGCTTTCTCCGCTTAAATACAGGCCCGTAAATACGTCCTTATTAAATATTGCATAGTCCATTTCCAGTGCCGCACCAGGCACAGTGCCGCCCCAGCTGCCGGTGGCGGTTGCAGTGGTGGTGCTTTTTGGTGCGGTGGTGTTGCCGGCGTAGCCCCAGTTGTAGATGACATTGCCGACGGACAGGGCGGTATTTGCCTGGGCGGCTGCGGGGGCGCTATTTGTCGTTGCGTTTCCGGTGTTCGCTCCGGCGGCAAGCACCGGAATCTGAAACAGGAAGCTGTCATTAAAGCCGTCGTCAAGGATAAACTGAATTTCCTTGCCGTAGTTTGCGGTATTCCAGGCATACGTGGTGGTGTATTTTATTGTAATGCCTGGTTTTCCCGCAACTGCGCCGAGGTTAAAACGCATACCCGCTGGAGCGGTCAACGTAATAACGCGCCCTGTTCCGGTTCCGTCAGGGTCGCCGGAGATAACGGTGGTGTAGGTATAAGCTGACACATAGTCCCAAGGCTGAGGCAGCGGCGCAGAACCGTTGGTGGTTACAGCTGAGAGCGTCAGCGTCGGAGCGCCGGCAGTCAGCAGCGGCAGGTCCTCCTCCGCCTCTTCCGGCAAGGCGTCCGGCTCCTCCGACGGCTCAGCCGACGGGGCAGCGTCCGGGTCCGGTGTCGGTGCGTCACCCGGCTCATCGCCCGGCTCTTCCGTCGGTGGCACCTCGGACGGGTCGCCTGCCGGCTCGTCCGCCGGTTCGTCCGTTACCTCCGCCGCAGGCACGTCGGTCGGCTCCGGCGCGTCTGTCGGGTCAGACGGCGGCTCTTCGGACGGGCCCGCCGCGTCGCCTGTGTTCGCCGTGTCTGTTACGGCAGCGTCCGTGACCTCATCCTCAGGCACTAAGCCGGAGGACGACAGCGCCGTTGCCGCAAAGGACAACATAAGAACAACCGCAAGCGTTGCCGCAAGTGTTCTGGAAAAGGGTTTGCGCCCTGATTTTGTATGTTTTTTCATTTCACCACCACTGAAAATTGCTGACTTTTTATTACTATAAGTTTGCCCCGCCGCCGACACAAAATCACGTCGTTTTGTTACGAGTTTGTTGCAGGGAGGAAGTTTGATTTTGCGCGGAACAATGCGCCAAAAATAGCACCATGATACTATATATTGATTATAACGAAAACAATTCTCAATTGCAAGTGTTTTTGTCTAAAAAGCAGTTCTGCGTGTCTAAAAAGCAGGTTTTGGTACAAAAAAGGCAGTCCGGAAGCAAAATCGGCGCTTTTTTGGGGCGTATAGCGGCGCTGATGAGTGCGTGATACGCAGAAGCGCACCCGAAAACAATAGTTCTCAGGTGCGCTTGTGTGTTCTGCGGGTAGTCAGCATTCACGTCTATTCGGTGAAGCTTTTCAGGTCGAAATTCCCGCGCTTAATATCAGCCGAAAGAAACTGCTGTGACGCGTCGGGCGCTTTTCCCGCCGCCGCTGCCGCGTCCCGTTCGGCGCCGTCAACGTCGGAGCCGCCGGAGGTGACAAGCAGTGCGTAGGATTTTATCTTGTCCGCATTTGCGGCAAGATAGCTGCGAACCGGAGTCGCAAGCGAACTCGCCCATACAGGCGAGATGATGAAGATTCTGTTGTAATCGGAGGCGTCGTGTGTGTCGCCCTTGATTTTCACAGTGGTTTTGCGGACAGCCTCAAACCCCGCCGCCGCAAAGGAAACCTTGTCGCGCTCAGCGTACTGCACACGGTCAATATCACAGCCCAGCTTTTCCTGAAGCGCCGTTGCAAGCAGTTCAGTGATACCTGTGCGCGAATAATACACAATCAGATTTTTTCCTGCCATATTCAAATTCTCCTTTATGAAACCGCTGTTTGTTTTTTAGTGTGACGGACGAAGTAAATTGCAGTTACACTGTTATTATAATGCATTAGATGAGTTCAGTCAATAGGGTGTGGGTGCGCGGGGGTGCTTTGCGCAATGGGGCAAACCGAACGAGGCTCCATCGAATGATTTGCAGTAGGTTGTCATCATGGACCGATGAAGCGTTTTTTTCATATTTTTATCGGGTTTTGTTGTTTTTTACAGTTTTTTATATTTACAAAAGCTCTGTGCAATGATATAATCAGCGTATAATAGAAATGGAAGTGAAACAATGCCTGCCGCCGTATTCGCACACACTAAAGAAGACTCCGACAAAAAAGTGTTGCCGGAGTCCGAATGGCAAACTCTGGACGCACACCTGACAGCCGTTGCGGCGCTTGCCCGTGAATTTGCGGAGCAATTCGGCGCGGGCGAACTTGCCTATGCCGCAGGATTGTTGCACGACATAGGAAAGGCGACGGAGACCTTTCAGCAGCGGCTGCGCGGCAAAAACATACACGCCGACCACAAAACCGCCGGCGCGAGGATTGCCGTCGCGCGATACGGCAAACAACTCGGCAAGCTGCTTGCATACATAATCAGCGGTCACCACGGGGGTCTGCCGGATGACGCCTCGAATTATGGTGAGGGCTTAGACGAAATGCTCAGCCGCCCGGACAGCGAGCTTCTCTGCACCATCCCGGAGACATCCGCGTCTATTATGCTACCTAAAACTGAGGCGCAAAGCATAGAGCATTTGGCATTTTACATCACAATGCTTACAAGAATGGTTTTTTCTGCGCTTGTTGACGCTGACTATTTGGATACAGAGGCCTTTGCTTCGCACGACAAAAGCGAGCTTCGGCCGAAGCTCCCACCGATTGCATGTTATTGCGAGTTGTTTGTGCCAAAGCTGCAGAAACTGCTGTCTTACCCGCAGGATAATCCTGTGAGCATTGCGCGGCGCGGCGTGCTTTCCGCGTGCTTGTCCGCCGCAGAGTCCCCGCGCGGATTTTTCAAGCTTACTGTTCCAACGGGTGGCGGAAAAACGCTCTCGTCGCTTGCCTTTGCGCTCAGGCACGCCGAAAAGCACGGTATGAAGCGGATTATTTACGCAATTCCGTTTACCTCAATAACCGAGCAAACCGCCGACGTGTTCCGCGAAATTTTCGGCAGTGATTTAGTGCTTGAGCATCACAGCAATGCCGGAGCCGAAAACAAAGCGGACGGCAGTGACGAAAACGGAAACGAGCGCGACGTAATCCGCCGCCTCGCGTGCGAAAACTGGGACGCGCCGCTTGTGGTCACTACAAACGTGCAGTTTTTTGAGAGTCTGTTTGCCGCAAAGCCGTCAAAGGCGCGCAAGCTTCACAATATCGCAAACAGCGTTATAATCCTCGACGAAGCGCAAAGTCTGCCGGACGACCTGCTGTTGCCGACGCTTGCCGCTCTGAAATGCCTCGTCGCGGACTTCGGCGCAACGGTCGTATTCTGCACCGCGACACAGCCGTCACTTAAGCCCAAATGGCTCGACGGTCTTGCCGTAACCGAGATTGTTCCGGATACGGGCGCGCTGTTTTCGGAGCTTTCGAGAACAAAGGTCAGCCAAATCGGCGAAATCTCAAACGAAGTCCTTGCGGAGCAGCTGCGCGGGAGGAAGCAGGCGCTGTGTATTGTAAACACGCGCGGTCACGCCAAAAAGCTTTTCAACCTGCTCGGCGATAGTGACGGCTTCTACCATCTGAGCGCGGTTATGTGTCCCGAACACCGGACAAGGGTACTTGACGAGATTAAGGCGCGGTTGACGAACAATCAGCGCTGTGTTGTAGTGTCAACCCAGCTGATCGAAGCCGGTGTTGATATTGATTTTCCCTGCGTCTATCGCTCGGTCGCGGGAATCGACTCAATCGCGCAGGCGGCGGGACGCTGTAACCGAGAGGGTGAGCTTACCGATGAAAACGGCGAGCCCATTCCCGGTGAGGTGCTTGTGTTCACGCCGGAGGACGGTGTGCCGCGCGGTCGTTTTCAGCGTATGGCAAAGCTCGGTACAGAGGTGATGAAAGCGCACCCAAATCCGCTCCTGCCGGACGCGATAGAGCAGTTTTTTAACCTACGCTACGGGCTTGATACGGACTTGGACGCGCAGAAAATCCTGAGCGGTATTGCAGAAGGTTGGCGCAAAATGTCGTTTTCCTACAGGGAAATCGAACACAAATACAAGCTGATTCAGGACAACCAAACAAGCGTGATCATCCCGTATGATGACAAGGCGCGGGAGCTTTTGCGAGAGGCGCAAGGCACGATATTTCCGATGAAATACCTGCGCGGTTTGCAGCGGTACACTGTTTCAGTCCACGCTGATGACTACATAAAGCTGCATAAATACGGTTTTATTTCTGAAATCGGAGACGAAATGGGTATTTACGCGCTGCGCGAGGAGAATATGGCGGACTGCTACATAGAAAAGCTTGGGCTTGTGTCCGATTTTGAGATGAAAGAGTTAATTTTTTAGGGTATAGGAGGAAAAACTATGGGTTACGGCGTGAGACTTTTGGTTTGGGGCGATTACGCATGCTTCACCCGCCCCGAAATGAAGGCGGAGCGCGTGAGCTACGACGTGATTACGCCGTCTGCCGCGCGCGGAGTTCTTGAGGCAGTGTACTGGCACCCCGGAATGCGCTGGGTTGTGGATAAGCTCACGGTGCTAAACGAGATTCGCTTTGATTCCGTGCGGAGAAACGAGCTTGGCGGAAAGATTCCGCCGCGCAATATAACTACTGCGCAAAAAGGCGGCGATATTGACCTGCACCAAGTGATAACCGAGGACCGCCAGCAGCGGGCGACACTGCTTTTACGCGATGTGGCGTACATAATCGACGCACATTTTGAGCTTGTCCGCGAGAAAATGACCGAAAGCGACAATATCGGCAAGTTTCTCGACCAGTTCAATCGCCGCGCAAGGCGCGGGCAATGCTACAACCAGCCGTATTTCGGCACGCGCGAATTCGCAGCGCACTTTCGGCTGATAGAAGAGGGCGACACCGTGCCGGAGAGCTACTACGCGGATACGGAGAGCCGAGACCTCGGCTTTATGCTGTGGGATATGGAGTATAAGACCGTGAACGAAGAGAAGAAAGAGTACGAATACACGCCGAAATTCTTCCGCGCGAAAATGCGGCGCGGCGTGATTGACACGGCAAAGGCGGTGACGATATGATTTTGCAGGCGCTTTGCGGGTACTACGATCGGCTTGCGGAAAACGGCAATGCCGCGATGCCGGGCTGGGCGGTCACGCCTGTTGCGTGGTGCGTTACGCTGGATTTGGACGGCAAGCTTGCAGGCGATGTGATTTCGCTCGTGGACGCGAAAAAGCCGCAGCAGATGTTAACGCCCCAGCAGCCGAAGCGCTCCTCCGGTGTTGACGCCGCGTTTTTGTGCGATAACACGGGATATTTTTTCGCGGCTGACGAAAAGCGCGGGCAGCAAAAACGCGAGGCGTCGCGCGAGCTGCACCGTGAAGTCCTCGGCGGCGTTGACGACGACGGAGCCGCCGCCGTACTGAAATTTTTTGACGCGGACGTTCAGGAGCTATCCGATAAGCTCGACGCCGGCAATATTGTTTTTCGTCTCGAGGGGAGTGAGGGCTATATCCACAACCGCCATGCGGTAAAGTCGGCGTGGGTGCGGCACTATGAAAAATTGGTAACGACTTTTGAGAAAGGGCAGTGTTTAGTCACAGGCGATATTGATATTCCTATTTCACGGATACACGGCAATATCGGCGGGTTTGGACAGGATAAGCCGACGGTAGTAGGTTTCAATCAAGATTCTTTTAAGTCATATAATCTTACGAGGGTTATAAAAAAAGGCAAAAAAGAAGAAGATTATAACGGTACAAATGCACCGGTTTCAGTTATTGCCGAACATAAATACACCACCGCGCTGAATGCCCTAATTGCCGATTCAAAGCACGTTGTGCGAATGGCGGACACAAAGGTGTTGTTCTGGGCGGAAAGTGAGGCAAGAAACGAAGAGGAAACGTTTTCCGCACTGTTCGGCGGCCACTGGGACGACGGCAAATCGGACGAACGCATTTTGGACGAGCCTGCCGCAAAGAAGATACAAAGCCTGCTGTCGTCCTTTGAAAGCGGGAAAATCCCGGACACCACGGGCTTTGACAAGGATGTGACGTTTCACATTCTCGGCATTTCCGCCGCAAAAACACGCCTCGTAATCCGCTTTTTCCATTCCGACACCTTCGGCAATCTGCTTGAGCGCATAGGACAGCACTATAAGGACATTGCGATAATTAAATCGGAGCGTGACCGGGATTGGCTGACAAAGCCGATTGACATTTTGCGCGAAACGGCGGTTCAGCAGAAATACGATAACATCCCGCCGACGCTTGAGGGCGCGCTGATTCGCAGCATACTCGACGAATCGGCGTATCCATACAGCCTGTACAACGCAATGCTCACGCGTGTTCGGGCGGATAAGAACGTAAACCGCACCCGCGCGGGTGTAGTCAAAGGATTTCTAAACCGCACAGCGCGGAAAAATAAACAAGAGGAGACAATGACAGTGGCACTGAATTTAGAGGAGAGAAATCGGGGGTATTTATTGGGACGGCTTATTGCGGTATTTGAGAAGGCGCAGCAGGAGGCGCTTGGAAATGTGAACTCAAGCGTTTTGGACAAATACCTAAATACCGCTCTTGCCGCGCCGCAAATGGTATTTACATCAATGCTTTTGCTGCATAAAAAGCACTTGGCAAAATCCGACTTTAACAAGGGCAGGGCGGTTTATTTCAATCAGCTTGTCGGCAGTATAATGGAGGAGTTCGACTCTACAGGATTCCCGCAAACATTGAACGCGGAAGACCAAGGAAGATTTATTGTCGGCTATTATCACCAAAACCACGACCTATGGAAGAAAAAAGAAACATCTAACACAACAACGGAGGAAACAAACAATGTCTGAAATACTTAACAACCGCTACGAATTCGTGCTGTACTTCGACGTGGAAAACGGCAACCCGAACGGCGACCCGGACGCGGGCAATATGCCGCGCATTGACCCGCAGACGGGCTTCGGAATCGTCACCGATGTGTGCTTAAAGCGCAAGGTGAGAAACTTCGTCGAGCTTGCGCGCGAGTACGCGGACAGCGAGCGCGGCTCACACCTCGATATTTACGTAACCGAGGGTTCTGTGCTGAACAACCAGCAAAAGCTTGCTTATGACGCGCTCGAAATTCCCGCAAAGGAGGACAAAAAGGAATCAAAAAAGAGCGCACAGGAATGGATGTGCGACCGCTTTTTTGATGTACGCACCTTTGGCGCAGTTATGGATACGGGCGACTACAAGTGCGGGCAGGTTCGCGGGCCGATTCAGCTTTGCTTTGCGAAAAGCCAAGACTCGATTTTGCAGCAGGAGGTCACAATTACGCGTATGGCCTCCACCACCGAAAAGGAAACCGCGAGCGAGAACCGCACAATGGGACGCAAATATGTAGTTCCCTACGCTCTATACCGCGCGGAGGGCTTTATCTCTGCAAACTACGCCAAGAAAACCGGCTTTACAGCAGAGGATCTTGAGCTGTTTTGGCAAGCGCTTAAAAATATGTTCGAGCACGACCATTCCGCCGCGCGAGGCAAGATGTCCGCGCGAAAGCTGTACGCTTTTCGCCACGACAGCGTTCTCGGCAACGCCCCGGCGTCGTTACTGTTTGAGAAAATCACGGCAACACGCGTTGACGAAACAACTCCTCCGCGTAAGTACGGTGACTACGATATTCAGGCTGACAAGACAATGCCGGACGGCGTTTCGCTGCTGGAGCTGCTGTAGCCGTGGACGCGGACGATTATCTGCAAATCTCCGGTATACAGCACTTTTCGTTCTGCCGCCGCCAGTGGGCGCTGATTCATATCGAGCAGGCGTGGAGCGAGAACCTGCGCACCGTTGAGGGAAGGCTAATGCACGAGCGTGCGCACGACCCGTTTTTTAGAGAAAAGCGAGGAAACACCATCATTACGCGTGAAATGCCCGTGTTTTCAAACACACTCGGCGTTTCCGGGCAGTGCGATATTGTGGAGTTTCACGCGAATCCCAACGGAGTGGCGCTGCACGGGCGTGAGGGACTGTGGCAGCCTTGTCCCATTGAGTACAAGCGCGGCAGCCCTAAGGTGAACGACGCTGACAGGCTCCAGCTCTGCGCGCAAGCGCTCTGCCTTGAGGAAATGCTGCTTTGCCCGGAAATCGAAACCGCGTATCTTTATTACGGAGAAACACGGCGGCGCGAGGCGGTTGCGTTGACCGAAGAGCTGCGCGGCGCCGTGCGGGAGAGCTTTGCCGAAATGCGCGGCTATTACGAGCGGCGGTACACTCCGCGCGTGAAAATGACGAAGTCCTGCAACGCTTGCTCGCTAAAGGACATCTGCCTGCCGCGTCTGCCGAAAGCCACGAGCGTGCGGGAATATATCAGTGGAGCAATGGGGGGGTCGGAGTGAAAATACTGCTCAATACGCTGTATGTTACATCGCCGGACGCGTACCTTTCGCTTGACGGCGAAAACGTGGTTATTCTTAATGAAGACGAGGAAATAAAGCGAGTGCCGCTGCACAACCTGGAGGGAATCGTCACCTTTGGGTATACCGGCGCGTCTCCCGCGCTTATGGGCAAGTGCGCCGAGAACAAAATATCTCTGTCCTTTCTCACCACGCATGGGCGGTTTATCGCGGGCGTTCACGGTGTGGAGCAGGGCAATGTCACGCTACGCAAAACGCAATACCGCGTGTCTGACAGCGAGGAAGCCAGCGCCGCAATCGCGAGAAATATCCTAACGGGAAAGCTCTTCAACAGCCGCTGGGTTATAGAACGCGCCACGCGCGATTATTCACTGCGGCTCGATGTGGAAAAGCTAAAGCGCGTCTCCGGCTTCATAGCAGATGCCTACGCCGCGCTGCAGAGCGCAAAAACGCTCGGCGAGCTGCGCGGTATTGAGGGAGAAGCGGCGCAGCAGTATTTTTCGGTTTTTGACGATATGATACTGCAAAGCAAGGACGATTTTTTCTTCCGCACCCGCTCGCGCCGTCCGCCTCTTGACCGCGTGAACGCGCTTCTGTCTTTTATCTACACGCTGCTTGGAAACGACATAGCGTCCGCGCTGACCTCGGTGGGTCTGGACTCATACGTGGGCTTTTTGCACCGCGACAGGCCGGGTCGGCGGTCTCTGGCTCTTGACTTGCTGGAGGAACTGCGCGCGCCGCTTGCCGACAGGTTCGTGCTAACGCTGATAAACACGCGCCAGGTGGACGCATCAGGCTTTACTGTAAAGGAAAGCGGCGCGGTGATAATGGACGACGATACGCGCCGCGCGGTTTTAACGGCGTGGCAAAAACGCAAGCAGGAGCAGCTAAGCCACCCGTTTTTGAACGAGAAAATCGCGTGGGGGCTTGTGCCGTACGCGCAGTCACTCCTGCTCGCGCGGCACCTGCGCGGTGATTTGGACGAATACCCGCCGTTTTTGTGGAAGTGAAGCAATGCTTGTACTGATTACCTACGATGTAAACACGGAAACAGCCGCCGGGCGACGGCGTTTGCGGCACGTTGCAAAAAACTGCGTCAACTACGGGCAGCGCGTGCAAAACTCGGTGTTTGAGTGCGTGTTGGACGCGGCGCAGCTGCGCCTTGTAAAGGACAAGCTTGTGAAAATCATCGACCCGGAGCTTGACAGCCTGCGCTTTTACTCGCTCGGCAACAACTACAAGAGCAAGACCGAGCATTACGGAGCCAAGCCGTCCTTTGACGTAACAGACCCGCTGATTGTGTGAGTGGGAGCGGATGACAGGACACCAGAAGTAACCGCGCGCATACGCAACGCGCTTAACCCGGGAGCGGGGACGCGCCGCGCAGGTGCGAACCCAAAGCGAACATAAAAAACCGGAACGTTCGCACCAAAAAACAGAGTAAAAAGAAGTGTGATTTTTCGGAAATCGCAAAAAACAAGGGCAAATCTGCGCCAAAATTAGACGAGTAGGACGATTTCGCGCAGTTTGCATAAAAGCAAAGCAGCACATTTGTGCAATTTTGCAGTCGGACTCCTGCGCGGAGTCCGTGGATTGAAACAAAAGCGCGACCGTGTAATTGACACCGAACAGGAGTCGGACTCCTGCGCGGAGTCCGTGGATTGAAACAGGCTCAGTTTAACCCAAGAAACAATCGCGGCAAGTCGGACTCCTGCGCGGAGTCCGTGGATTGAAACTTGAAATAACGTATCCGCTTGCGGCAGCCAACGCCGTCGGACTCCTGCGCGGAGTCCGTGGATTGAAACTTGACGAGCAGGTTGCGCTTGTTGAGAAGTCGGGGTCGGACTCCTGCGCGGAGTCCGTGGATTGAAACGAGAAAAAAGGGGCGGTGGGGTGCGAGTGTGATGTCGGACTCCTGCGCGGAGTCCGTGGATTGAAACCGTCATGTTTTTTGCCTCCATTTATGATAAAGCGGTCGGACTCCTGCGCGGAGTCCGTGGATTGAAACCGTCAATCCTTTGCGCCGAAAATACGCGTTGAGAGGTCGGACTCCTGCGCGGAGTCCGTGGATTGAAACGGTATCAGCATAACGTGCGACATTTTGGCGTTTCGTCGGACTCCTGCGCGGAGTCCGTGGATTGAAACAGCTGGGCTGTGTGCTACTTGCGTTGAGGTTGAGTCGGACTCCTGCGCGGAGTCCGTGGATTGAAACCTCCTCCGTCAGCCCAACGGACTTACGCTTAGCGTGTCGGACTCCTGCGCGGAGTCCGTGGATTGAAACGGAATTGTCAAAGAAAATGGCGAGCGGGTTTTCAAGTCGGACTCCTGCGCGGAGTCCGTGGATTGAAACCGAAAAAGTGACAGTGCCACTCGAAAAAAGCGTAGGTCGGACTCCTGCGCGGAGTCCGTGGATTGAAACGGCGCGGTGTTTTTGCGGACAGCGTCCGATAACAGTCGGACTCCTGCGCGGAGTCCGTGGATTGAAACACTAATTCAAGATTTTTACATACAGCAAATCGCCAGTCGGACTCCTGCGCGGAGTCCGTGGATTGAAACACAGCCGCAACAAGGTTCGCGGCAGAATCTGCCGGTCGGACTCCTGCGCGGAGTCCGTGGATTGAAACTCCTCCTTACCTTAAGCGTATCCCGCCAACATAGGTCGGACTCCTGCGCGGAGTCCGTGGATTGAAACATTTGAAGCAGCGTTGCCGTAGCCGATGTTTATAGGTCGGACTCCTGCGCGGAGTCCGTGGATTGAAACACAATCGGCGTAAATGATATTCAAGGAATGATCGAGTCGGACTCCTGCGCGGAGTCCGTGGATTGAAACGCGTATCAGCTCCGACGCCACGCCCGCGCACTCGTGTCGGACTCCTGCGCGGAGTCCGTGGATTGAAACGTATCATTGGGTTTTTCACCGTGCCAATCGCCTCGTCGGACTCCTGCGCGGAGTCCGTGGATTGAAACTAATGCGTGGGGCGTGTGGACGGTTTTAACGACAGTCGGACTCCTGCGCGGAGTCCGTGGATTGAAACATTTTCAGTTGTTATTGATAATTATGTGGTCAAACGTCGGACTCCTGCGCGGAGTCCGTGGATTGAAACCACGCCGCCGTTTACTGCGTTCTGTGCGTTGAGGTCGGACTCCTGCGCGGAGTCCGTGGATTGAAACAATACAGTTCTGTCGCTCGCCGGTACTTTTATTGGGTCGGACTCCTGCGCGGAGTCCGTGGATTGAAACTACATACGCGAGGAGTGCAACCCCGAAGAGCAGAGTCGGACTCCTGCGCGGAGTCCGTGGATTGAAACGGGTTGACGCTCACCCTCACCGGGATTCGCAGCTGTCGGACTCCTGCGCGGAGTCCGTGGATTGAAACTGTCAGGCTTTAATGTGAGTATAAAAAAGAACATGTCGGACTCCTGCGCGGAGTCCGTGGATTGAAACTGTATATCTTAGAATATATGCAGAATTGTCGAAAGGTCGGACTCCTGCGCGGAGTCCGTGGATTGAAACGTTATAATAGCGTGGCGGCGTACTGGAATTTGAGTCGGACTCCTGCGCGGAGTCCGTGGATTGAAACGGCGCAACAGTACTGACAATTGTGTTTTTTGTGAGTCGGACTCCTGCGCGGAGTCCGTGGATTGAAACGCTCGACCCCAAGCTACTTGCCCAGTTCAACGAAGTCGGACTCCTGCGCGGAGTCCGTGGATTGAAACTGCCTACAATCCAGTCTGCCGTCTGGCGGCAAACGTCGGACTCCTGCGCGGAGTCCGTGGATTGAAACGTCCATACTCCCCGCAGCGTCGCTGTATCGCATAGGTCGGACTCCTGCGCGGAGTCCGTGGATTGAAACGTAGTGGCGCAATTACTCCTAACTGACCCTGTTTTGTCGGACTCCTGCGCGGAGTCCGTGGATTGAAACAAAATGTGGGCGGGCGGCATTCCGTCGCTCTGCGTCGGACTCCTGCGCGGAGTCCGTGGATTGAAACAAAATGATACTCCGTCAATCATACCCACGCCCGCGTCGGACTCCTGCGCGGAGTCCGTGGATTGAAACCTATGTTGCCGGAAAGCATATCGGCGGGGAATTCGTCGGACTCCTGCGCGGAGTCCGTGGATTGAAACGCGTGAGGACGCAGGGCAGCGCGGGCGCGGGGTAGTCGGACTCCTGCGCGGAGTCCGTGGATTGAAACCTCGATGGACGGCGCGTTTGTGGTGTAGCACAGCAGGTCGGACTCCTGCGCGGAGTCCGTGGATTGAAACAGGAAGCACTGCTTGAGCCGCTACGAGTCGCAAAGTCGGACTCCTGCGCGGAGTCCGTGGATTGAAACAAGTCCGCGAAACGACTCTGTTTCCTCCTCCGTCGTCGGACTCCT
>JAISLF010000019.1 GCA_031260605.1 Oscillospiraceae bacterium | reverse complement strand
GAAGCTTGGCAGCTTCGCGCTGCAGAGCGCCTGCGCGGCGGGCGGTTACTTTTTCCGCTTCGCCGGAAAAAGTAACCAAAAAGGGGCGACTTCTTTAGAAGAAGCAATCTTTTTTTATATGGGAACTGCGGTGGCGGCAATGCAGATTGTACCTGTCCCCGCGACGTATCGCGGTGGAGTGCGCGAACGCCATCGCTGCGCCGCACGCAGGGGCGAAGCCTGTCGCGGCGTTGGAGACTCGGGTTAGGCACCTACTTACCGCGAGGTGCCTACGGGTGCCAACCGGAAGGACTGTGCTGCTACGATTGCTGACGCGTGTTGTGCGGCAAGACGGTGCTTTGTGTCCCCTGTGGCCGCAGGGCTTCGCTTTTGTAGGGGACGGCGTCCTCGACGTCCCCTGTCAGGTTTGCCGCCGCATTTTGCGTCAAACAACTGCAACCTGCTATGTGGGTGCGTCGAGTGCCCTCGTCTTTCTCCGCGCTTTGCGCGTTGTGTCGCTCAGCATATTGCTCTTCTCGAAAATACACCCCCCTTCTGCATAGAAAAACCCCCTCCCGCATACACTTTGAAGCGCGGAGTCCTCCACTCTCTGCTCGCAAAACCCTATGTTTAGGCAAAATCGCCGTTTTCCCTTACCCTCGCGTCAAAACCCTTGTATCGTGCGGGTGTTTTCTACTTTTTTAGACAAAAAATTACATAGCCTTTAACATCACAATTCGTGAACATTGAAAAATTAAGAATTCGTTAACAATCTCTTGACATTTACTATTACTCTGCGCTACAATAACATTATAGATGCTGTATGGTAAACATTAGTTGTGCAAATTATCCAATTTAATTAACAAAAATTTTAGATGTGAAAGGAGAAAATTATGTCCTACGATAAGTTGTTTTTTGAATTTCCGCAGGAAAATAATGAAGTTGTCGCTGAAGGCGATGATCCGGGTTATGTCGTAAAACCACAAGCGTATTTCAGAGGCGCAATGCAAATTCCCGGCTCTGAATTTAATGTCGGTTTTCAGATTTTTGTAAAACCGTTTTTTCTTGACCGAAACCCGCATCGTCATGCGCACGATGAGTATCTGATTTTCCTCGGGGCGTCATTTCCGAATGTTTTTGATTTCGACGCGGACATTGAGTTTACACTCGGAAAGCTCGGAGAGGACGCGCAGGTCTTTCACGTTACAAAGCCGACGATTATCCGCGTCCCCGCCGGTGTGTACCACTGTCCGCTGAACTTCAAGCGGATTGACAAGCCGGTATTCTTCCAGGCGGCGCTTATGGAACCGATGTTCGGCGGTATCTACGACACGCCGGACGGCGAGGTCGAGATGCACTATAACGGTCCTGTGCAGTGTAAGTACAATCTTAACAAAAAATGCGACTCCTGCGGCAAATGCTTAGAGGAAGACTGGAAAAAATAGAGGTGCTGTGTAAATGGCAAGATATATAGGTAAAAGACTGCTTATGCTGATTCCTGTTCTGCTGGGTATTTCTTTTGTCGTGCTTATACTGATTGACATTACGCCCGGAGACCCGGCGCGTATGATGCTTGGTATGACCGCGACGGAGCAGCAGGTTGCGGAGCTTAGGCAAAGTCTGGGGCTGAACGACTCAATTTTTATTCGTTTCGGCCGTTTTATTTGGAACGTTGTCCGCGGAGACTTCGGCACCTCGTTTATGACGAAGCGCCCTGTGTTTGATGAAATGATACAGCGTTTTCCATACACATTAAAGCTCGTTACAATCAGCCTTGCGCTGTCGATAATTTTAGGAATCCCGCTCGGCGTTTTTGCCGCAACACATCAATATTCGTGGAAAGACAATGCGGCGATTTTCATTTCGCTGATTTGCGTTTCAATGCCGAGCTTCTGGTTTGCTTTATTGCTGATTAAGTGGTTCGGCGTTAATCTGAGGTGGCTGCCGATTGCAGGTATCGAAAGCTGGAAGGGCTGGGTTTTGCCGTGCTTGTCAATGGCGCTGGGGTTAACCGCCATCATTGCCCGACAAACAAGGTCAAACTTACTTGAAGTAATACGGCAGGACTACATTGTAACCGCGCGCTCAAAAGGTCTGCGCAACGGAACCGTCATTTACAGACACGCGCTGAAAAACGCAATCATTCCTATTATAATGATAATCGGCGGAATCTTCGGCTCGTCGCTGGGCGGTGCGCTCATCTCAGAGGTTATATTCTCAATTCCCGGTCTGGGACAGTACACGCTCACGGGGCTGAATAACCGCGACTACCCTGTTATACAGGGCAGTGTTTTGATACTGTCCGCAATGTTTGCAATTGTAATTCTGCTCGTTGATATTATTTTCGCGTTTGTAGATCCGCGAATACGCTCTCAATACAGCAAAAAGTCCAAAAAGTCTAAGAAAAAGGCAGGTACGCAAATTGAAAAAGAATCGCAAGAAATCGCGGCTGTTTGAGATTTGGGGTCAGCTCAAGAAGAATAAGCTGGCGGTAATTGCGCTTGTCGTACTTATCCTGCTTGCTTTGCTTGCAATACTCGGGCCGCTTATCTCCCCGTATCACTATGCGGATCAAAACCCGAAGCTGCAATACGCAGGTTCGACAGGAGCACATCTGCTCGGAACAGACAAGCTCGGACGCGATATACTCAGCAGACTGATTTACGGCGCGCGGCAGTCGCTTGAAATGGGCGTTATCGCGGTTGTTATCGCGGCGATTATCGGAATTACAATCGGCGCTGTCGCCGGATATTACGGCGGCTGGGTTGACAACCTCTGTATGCGTCTGCTTGACATTTATCAGGCAATGCCTATGCTTCTGCTCTGCATTACGCTGGCGGCGGTTCTCGGGCCATCTCTGAGAAACGCAATTATTGCCCTCGGTATCGGAACTGTTCCCGGATACGCGCGGCTTATGCGAGCAACGGTGCTTACAATACGCGAAAAGGAATACATAGAGGCGGCAAAGGCAATTAACGCAAGCGACGCGCGAATTATCGTCAAGCATATGCTGCCGAACGCTATGGCTCCGCTGATTATCGAGATCACGATGGGAGTCGGAAGCTGCATACTTGCAGGCTCCGCCCTCAGCTTTATCGGACTCGGAGTTCAGCCGCCTATACCCGAATGGGGCGCTATGATTTCAGACGCGCGCAGCGTAATGCGCGATCACCCGACGCTTGCGCTGTATCCCGGTATCTGCGTTATGATAAGCGTTCTTTCCTGCAACCTTTTGGGCGACGGACTGCGCGATGCGCTTGACCCTCGCCTGAAGAATTAGGAGGCTGCAATGAGCGAAACACTACTTGAAATTAAAAACCTTGCGGTTGAATACCATACCGACAGCGCCATTATATACGCCGTTAACAACATTAACCTGACGGTAAAAAAAGGCGAAACAATCGGTCTTGTCGGTGAAACAGGCGCAGGAAAAACGACGATTGCCCGCAGCATTCTGCGGATACTCCCGATTCCTCCGGCAAAGGTTATCTCGGGCGAGATACTCTTTGAGGACACTGATGTTCTGAAGGTATCAGAAGCGCAAATGCGGAAAATCCGCGGAAACAAAATCGCGATGATTTTCCAGGACCCGATGACCGCGCTGAACCCGATTGAAACCGTCGGCTTCCAGATTGCCGAAACAATCAAAATTCACAACAAAATCTCGCGCGTTGAGTCACACAAGCGCGCCTGCGATATGCTGGAGATGGTCGGAATCCCGATGGAACGTTTCAGCGACTACCCGCACCAGTTCTCCGGCGGAATGAAGCAGCGCGTCGTTATCGCAATGGCGCTTGCGTGCAACCCGGAGCTGCTTTTGGCGGACGAACCGACGACAGCGCTCGATGTTACGATACAGGCGCAGGTGCTTGAGATGATGCAGTCACTCAAGGAAAAGCTCGGCACCTCAATGATACTTATAACGCACGATTTGGGCGTCGTCGCAGACATTTGCGACTCTGTTGCCGTAGTTTACGCGGGAGAAATAGTTGAACGCGGCACTATTGAGCACATATTCGACCACGCCTCGCACCCGTACACAGTCGGTCTGTTCGGCTCGCTTCCGGCGCTTGAGTCAACAGAGCGCAGACTCAGTCCGATAAAGGGCTTAATGCCGGATCCGACGTATTTGCCGAAGGGCTGCCGCTTTTACGAGCGGTGTCCGGACGCTTCTGATAATTGCGTGCGGTTTGCTGCTCAGGAACCTGCGCAAGCTCCGGGAGAGCTTGCGGCAGCGCCGGAGGAAATTGCGATAGCTCCCGAGGAAATTGAAATCGCGCCTGGACATTTTGTAAAATGCTTCAAATACAGCAAAAAAACGGCTGAAGCGGCACGGGAGGGCGAATAAAATGGCACCATTACTCGAAATCCGCAACTTAAAGAAATATTTTAAGACAGGCGGCGGTATGCTGCACGCGGTTGACGGAATAAACGTCACGCTCAGCGAGGGCAAGACCCTCGGCGTCGTCGGCGAATCCGGCTGCGGCAAATCCACACTCGGAAGAACAATACTGCACCTGCTGGACGCAACCGACGGGCAGATTCTGTTTGAGGGAAAGGATATTACAAATCCCTCAAAAAAAGAGCTGCACAAGCTGCGCGAGAATATGCAGATTATCTTCCAGGACCCGTTCTCCTCGCTGAACCCGCGTATGTCGGTTTCGGCGGCGATTATGGAGCCGCTTATGCTGAAGGGCGGACTGTCAAAGTCTGATATGCTTGAAGAAACGCGTCTGCTTATGGATACGGTCGGCATTGCGCGCCGGTTTGAAAACGCTTACCCTCACGAGCTGGACGGCGGACGCCGGCAGCGTATCGGAATTGCGCGGGCACTGTCGCTGAAGCCTAAGTTCATCGTCTGCGACGAGCCTGTTTCCGCACTTGACGTGTCGATTCAGGCGCAGATAATAAACCTTATGCTTGACCTGCAGGAGGAGCGCGGTCTTGCGTATATGTTCGTAACGCATGACCTCTCCGTTGTTAAGTATATTTCAGACGACATTATGGTTATGTATCTCGGTCAGATGGTCGAAAAGGCGCCGGCGGACGAGCTGTTCCGCAACACGCTGCACCCGTATACAAAGGCTCTGCTTTCGGCAATACCGATTCCGAGCATACATAACAAGACAAAGCGAATACTGCTGACCGGAGAGATTACCTCCCCGGTAAACCCTAAGCCCGGCTGCCGCTTTGTTGCGCGCTGCCCCTACGCTTCGGAGGAGTGCCACGAACTGCAAACACTTGAAGAGGCCGAACCCGGTCATTTCGTCTCGTGCTGCAAGTATAAAGAAATCAACAACAATATTTAAGAGGAGAAATAATGAAAAAGAACACAATAAAGCTTTTTGCTCTGCTGCTTTGCCTCGCGATGATGTTCGCGCTGGCATCCTGCAAAAAAGACACCCCTCCGTCCACCTCGCCCGACGCGCCGACAAATACCGCCACGCCTGACGTGCCTACCACTCCCGTCCGCGACACGCTCAACGTCGCGGCAAGCAACGACAACGGAACACTCGACCCGATCGACATTACGGGCGGCTGGCTTCAGGTTATCCCCGCATATGCAGAGGCACTGTACGTTGCAAACAGCGAGACAGGCGAACGCATCTGGGGTCTTGCCACAAGCATTGACGCGATTAGCGAGATTGAGTACACCATTCACCTGCGTGAGGGCGTAACCTTCTCAAACGGCAACCCGTTCACAGCGGAGGATGTTCTGTTTACATTCAACCTTTGCAAGGACCATCCGAACAAAATGCTGGATGTTCAGGCTGTTGACTTTGAAAAAACAAAGGTCATTGACGATCTCACCATTGATATTTGGTACACAGACTACAGCGTTGTTAACGAAGACAAACTCAGCACCTGTATGATCGTTGACGCGGAGTCATATGATCCTGTCAAAATGTCGCTGACGCCCGTCGGCACAGGTCCGTACATCGTAACAGACTACGTTGTAAACTCACACCTTTCACTCGTCGCCCGTGAAGACTATTGGGGCGGAGAGGCTCCCATTAAGAACCTAAACTTTAGAGTTCTCAACGAAAGCTCACAGATTACAAACGCGATTGAAGTCGGCGATGTTGATATTGCGCGCGTTCCCACAACAGACATTTCGTACATTGAGTCGCTCGGCGGCTTCACAATTGAAACAGTCAACACAGGCTACGCAACAGCTGCGTACTACAATATGTCAGCCGGCTCGCTTCTCGGAACAAAAGAAGCGCGTTACGCGATTAACTATGCAACAGACCGTGCGGCAATGGTAGACGTTGCCTACGGCGGATACGCGGAAGTCGTGAACTGGCCTGTGTCAATGGGTATGAAGGACTATGAAACCCGCTTTGCAAACCTGAACGAAACCTATTCTGTCGGCTACGATCTTGACAAAGCAAAAGAATATGCAGAGACCGCCGGACTCGTCGGAAAGACAATCCGCGTCGTCACAAACGGCGCCGCCGACTATGTAACGATGGCTGAAATTCTGCAGGGCGACCTCGGCAAAATCGGCATTACAGTTGAAATCCAGAACTTTGACCAGGCGACCTATTATTCCGTCATTATGGATCCGTCCAAATACGAAATCGCGCTTTATGCAACGGCTTGCCCGAGCGCAATGGGTGCCGACGTTATGACGAACACCTTCCTGTTCTTCACACTCGGCTGGGAAGGCAAGGAGCGCGACGATTATGTCGCCCTCGGAAACAAAACTCTCGCGACGTTTGACGCGAAAGAGCGCAGCGACAACCTGTTTGAGCTTGCAAAGCAGCTTGTTGACTATAGCCCCTGGTATGGTATCTGCGACACGCCGTCTTACACGGCAATCGCGAACGGAATCGACGGGTTCATTACAGACCTCGCCGGTGAAGTGCTGTATCAGTATCTGTCGTATGCTTCGTAGTCTGAGAAGCCTACAACAACGCTAATAAACTATGCAAACTCCGCTCCTCTGTTCAGTTGTACACGAACGGGGGGGCGGTTTTTGCAAAACATAAAAAGGAGAAAATAAATGCAGGAAAAATACGAGAAGCTATTTTACGAATTTGTCCCGCAGGAGACAAACTGGGGTGACTGGTGTCATTCGCCGCAGGCATATTTTCGCGGCGAAAAGGACATTCCCGGCGCGGTGATGAACGTCGGCTTCCAGGTGTTCAAAAAGCCTCAGCTGCTTGAGCGCGAGCCGCATTTTCACCGTGAGGACGAGTATCTCGTCTTTCTCGGGGCAACACTGCCGGATACGTTTTCTGGCTGGGACGCTGAGGTGCATTTCTTCCTCGGCAAAACGCTTGACACAATGGAGAAAATCGTCATCACAGAGCCGACGATTATCAAACTGCCGAAGGGCTATTGGCACAGCCCGCTGAACTTTGTTCGCATAGACAAGCCGCTGATGTTCCAGGCAGTTGTTCTGGCCGGAAAAGAGGGCTGCATTAAGTTTGTCGAGAACAAGAAAACCGGCGATCGCCAGTACATATTCTCCGGCGACGAGACGCGCCTTTGCGTGTTCGACTCACACAAAAGTTGCAATTACTGCGGCTACTGCTTCTCACATCCGGAAAAGCTGCCGGAATCTCCGTACACCTACGTTCCGTGGACAGTCGTGAATGAGGACGGCGTTGAGTCCTACACCGATACAGGCGCATACGACCCGTCAAAAGCGCCCGCCTCGCCGGACTGCGTTATAACGCCGGACTACAAGTCAAAGCCGTATTCAGACGCAACAAAGCTCAAAGCGCCGAAGCCCGCGCTCTCGTCCGACATTGCAAAGTGCGTTCTTGCGTTCCCGAAGGAGGAGACGCAGTGGGGCGACTGGTGCCCGTCGCCCCAGGTGTATTTCCGCGGAGAAACCTATATGGAGGACGCGACATATCACGTCGGCTATCAGGTTTTTGCCGGACCGAACGATATGGAGGACACGCATTTCCACCAGGGCGTTGAGGAATACATATTCTTTATGGGCGCTGACCCGATGAATATCTTCGATTTCGACGCGGAAATTGAGATGTTCTTCGGAGACGACCCGGATCACCTTGAGAGCAAGATTATCACAAAGCCGACAGTTGTGCGTATCCCCGCGAACGTGTGGCACTGTCCGATAAAGTTCCGCAAAATGAACAAGCCGCTTGTTTTCCAGGCAGCGTTCCTTTCCGGAACCTGGGGCACCATTACGCAGGCTCCGGCGGATAAAGAACCGGTCATTCCGCAGGAGGTTCTGGACAAAATGCCCTTTGCGCGCGCGCACACCTACAATTACATCGGAGACAACGTGCGCTTCTGCAAGTTCAACGACAAAAAGCGCTGCAACATATGCGGCGCGTGCTTCCCGAAGCCGGACGAGTATCTGAAGGATTAGCAGCAGCCCTGCGCCGGGGTGAGCACCGCGCTCCCCCGGCACATCCGAAGCACATTTTGTTTCGGAATCAACAATTTGTCTTGTAACCGCACATAGATCAGCCGCAACAGCGCGCTGCTTGTGTGTTACAAAAAATAAAACAACAAAAATATTAGGAGTTAAAATGAAGAACAACACTAAGAAGCTTATATCCGCTTTGCTTGCGTGTATACTGGTAGTCTCATTGTTCGCATGCGGCAAACCAGGCACCACAACCCCTACACCTCCCGCGTCTGACGCGCCGCCTGTTGAAACAACAGCCGCCGCTCCGGCAAAGGACACATTTTACGGCGCAGTTTCGCTTGACAGCGGCACACTTGACCCTGTCGGCATTACGGGCGCCGGCGGCTTCCTCGCGATGATGTATTCGTATATGGAGCCTCTCCTCGACACTAAGGCAAACGGTGAGCGCGTCTGGGTTCTCGCAACGGGAATTGACACGATCGACGACATTCACTCGGTCATTCACGTGCGTGAGGGCGTTACGTTCTCAAACGGCAACCCGCTCACAGCGGCGGATGTTCTGTTCACACTGAAGATGTACCTCGACGTTCCGTCGCAGATGATGGCAGTTATGTACATCGACTTTGAGAAAACCACGATTATCGACGACTATACAATCGACCTTTGGTACACCTCCGCTATAACCGTAAACGAAGACGGCAAGCTCAGCACAGTTATGATTGTTGACTCCGAGTCCTATGACCCGCAGGCAATGTCGGCGAATCCCATCGGAACCGGTCCGTACATCGTAACCGATTATGTTGTTAACTCGCACACGTCGCTGACCGCGCGTGAAGACTACTGGGGCGCAAAGCCGGCAATCAAAAACCTGTACTTCAAGGTAATTAACGAAACCTCACAGGTTACAAACGCACTTGAAATCGGTGAAATTGATTATGGCGGAGTCCCCACAACAGACGTTGAATATATCGAGTCCCTCGGCAAATTCAACATCGCGCAATCGAACGCCGGTTATGCAACCGCCGCGTACTACAATATGTCCTCAACGGGACTGCTCGCAACAAAAGAAGCCCGCTACGCAATTGATTTCGCGATTGACCGTGAAGCGATTGTTGAGCTTTGCTTCAACGGATATGCCTCCGTTGTTGACTGGCCGTGCTCCGAAGCTATGCTCGACTTTGAAGAACGCTTTGCCGGACTGCACGAGACATATGCGCTCGGATTCAACCTTGACCAGGCAAAAGAGTATGCTGAAAAGGCCGGACTCGTCGGCAAAACAATCCGCATTATGACAAACGGCGCGTCCTCGTACACAACAATGGCGGAAATCATTCAGGAAGACCTCGGCAAAATCGGCGTTACGGCGGTTATTAACAACTACGACCAGGCGACGTATTATGCAATGATGTCAGACCCGTCGAACTACGAAGTTGCGCTTTACGCGACAGCGGCTCCGAACGTCCGCGCAGACGGCGTTCTGAACAACACGTTCTTCTTCTTCCCGCTTGGCTGGGAAGGACCTGAAAAAGATACGTTTATGGCACTCAGCACAATCCCGCTGGCAGGCGCACTCAAGGACCCGAAGGTCCGCAGCGACGAACTGTTTGAGGTTGTAAAGGCGTTTGAGGAGATCAGCCCATTCTTCGGAATCTGCGATACACCGACGCTTTCCGCCATAGCAAAAACAGTCAACGTGCCGGCGTTCTACCTTGACGGCAGCCCGCGCTATCAGGAAATGTCGTTCGCGTCATAGCGGCGGCACTGCAACCGAAACAGCACAGTAATAGAAGTATCACTTCTGAGGCGAATGTTTTCATTCGCCTCAGAGGACTTTTTATGATATAGCAATTTCATTTTTGATTGTCCTATTTCAAAAAGTGCAAGCTCCGCTTGCAAGCCGCCGGCCGCCGGCAAATTGCTATACAGCTAATGATTTTGCCGCCTCCGGCGGCAGAAATAGCGCAAGCTGTTTCCTATTAGTCCCGCGGGACTAATATAAATCACGTTGCTATATATCGCGTGCTTCGAGTGAACACGCAGCGGTGCTTCGCCGCAAAAAAGGAGAAACCAAAAAATGCATACTTTCAAACCGGTAACGCCTCGCGTAGAGAAAATGCGCGAGAAATACCGCGAAACACTGCCTGAGCTTTGTCTTGCGCGGTATAGGCTTATCACGGAATTTTACAAGGAAAACACAGATATAATCGGAATACTGAAACGCGCAAAGTGCTTCCGCCATATCTGCGAGAATATTCCCGTGCGAATTGACGACGACGAGATTATTGTCGGCGCGCAGTCGGGCAAATTCAAGGCGGCAGCGCTGTACCCCGAAAACGGCATTGAGTGGCTGATTTCAGAGGCAAAAACGGGACTGATTTCCACGCGCAAGCTTGACCCGTACATTATGTCGGACGAGGACAGAGACTATTTTCTTGAAACCGCCGACTTTTGGACAAACGAGAATATGGGCGCTAAATTCCGCGCCTATATGCCTGAGGCGTACAAGCCGTATATGGGCAACCCCGCAACATTTGTCGGCTTTCGCGGCAGCGGAACGGGCCCTGTAGGACATTTCTGCACCGGCTACCACAACGCGATAAAGAAAGGCTTTGCCGCGATAAAGGCGGAGGCTGATGCGCACGTTAAGGAATACGAGGACGCCGGACTTCCCACAGGCACGCTTGAAAAGTACAACTTCTACCGGTCGATTTCCATCGTCACAGAGGGTATGATAACGCTCACAAAGCGGTACGCGGCGCTGGCGGAGGAATTGGCGGCGGCGGAAACACGTCCCGGACGCAAGGCAGAGCTTGAAATGATGGCGGACACGCTGAACCACACAATGGACAAGCCCGCGCGCAGCTTTTTGGACGCTGTGCAGTGCATTTATATGTACCAGACGTGCCTTTGCCTGGACTCAAACCTGCACGGTATCAGCTTCGGCAGAATTGACCAGTACCTCGGCGATTATTACACGGCAGATGTTGAATCAGGCAAGCTTACGCCCGAATTCGCTCAGGAGCTGATGGATCTTTTCTATATAAAGGTCGCGGAAATGAACAAGCCCTGGGACGCAATCGGAACAGAGGCAAATCCCGGCTACACAAGCGGTCAGCTGATGACGCTCGGCGGCGTAAAGGCGGACGGAACAGACGCTTCGAACCCCGTATCGTATATGATGCTTCAAACGTGCGGGCGGCTGTATCTGCACTCTCCCCCGCAGGCTCTGCGTATACACAAGGGCACCCCGCCCGAGCTTTGGGAGGCGGCGATTGAAACAACAAAGCGTTGCGGCGGCGTTCCGACCTTTGAAAACGACGACGTTATAATTCCCGCGCTGATGGACAGGGGACTTTCGCTTACCAGCGCACGAAATTACTGCCTTATCGGCTGTGTTGAGCCGGGTGGCTGCGGAGACGAATGGCCTGCCTGCGGCGGCGACGGTAACGACTCGTACTGGAACATTGTCGGCGCGTTTATGCTGGCGCTCAACAACGGACGCAACCCGATGTCCTTCGGCGGCGGACCCGGCTGGGACGACGGTCCCGAAACGGATTGCGTCGCGCCGCAGACAGGGTATTTCTACAATATGAAGACGTTCGACGAGCTTCTCGCAGCGTTCAAGACGCAGGTGGAGTTCTTTGTGCGCTGGCACGTTGTTGCGACGAACCTGTTTGAGTACGTCGCGCGCGAATACCTGCCTCTGCCTGTTGTTTCAGCGACGATGGACGGCTGTATGGAGAGCGGGCGCGACGTTATGTACGGCGGAGCGCGGTACAACTCAACGGGAATTTCAGGCGTCGGAATCGGCAATGTCGGCGACAGTCTGCAGATGATAAAGCACCTTGTGTATGACACGAAAAAGTGCACGGCGCGTGAGCTGTACGACGCGATTAAGCACAATTGGGCAGGCTACGAGGAGCTGCGGGACTATATCAAAAACTCCGCGCCGCATTACGGCAACGGCAACGCCGAGGTCGATAAATGGACGGCCTGGGCTGCGGGTGTTTTCTCGGACGCGGTGAATTCGCACACCGGTCCGCGCGGACGCTACAGCGCGGGGCTGTACCCGGTTACGACAAATATCGCCTTCGGTAAAATGACGCCCGCAACGCCTGACGGACGCAGCGCGCACGAACCGCTTGCCGACGGTATATCACCGGTACAGCAAATGGACGTTAACGGTCCGACAAACGTGCTTCTGTCCGTGTCGCAAATCAACCAGAGAAATTACCCGAACGGCACGCTGCTCAATATGAAATTCCACCCCACCTCGCTCAGTGGACAGGACAGCATTGCAAAGCTGTCAGACCTGCTGCAAACGTATTTCAGGCTTGGCGGAATGGAGGTTCAGATAAATGTCATTAACTCTGACGTGATGAAGTCCGCGCAGGACAAGCCCGGCGAGTTCAAGAATCTCGTAGTGCGCGTCGCCGGATTCTCGACGTATTTTATTGAGCTGCATACAGACGCGCAGAATGACCTAATCCGCAGAACTGAGCTTCAGCTCGGCTGATTGCGGGTATTCAGCAATTACAGACTTTGCAAAGCGGGCAGGTGCACGGTTTTAACCGTCGCGCTTGCCCGTTTTATTTTCAGACAGTAATAAAGTATCATTTTTTCTCAAAAACAACGATTTGCATATAATTACAACTAACTGTTTCATCATTTATCTTGACAGGCGATATTATTTTAGATATACTGACTGCATACAACGCAACAAATAAACAAGCAGGAGTGTGTTTTTATGCAAAGCACCATTGAAATCGGAAACAAAATCGCCGTCGCCCGCAAGCTGAAAAATCTTTCTCAGGCGGAGCTTGCAGAGCGTATGTCCGTCACCTCGCAGGCCGTCGGCAAATGGGAGCGCGGCGAGTCTATGCCCGATATTCTCGCTTTTGTGCGGCTGTCCTCCGTATTGGGAGTAGACCTCAACTATTTCGGCGAGGATGGCACTTCCAACGCACCGGTACCTCTGCGGGAATACGAAACGCCTGAGTTCGCGCAGCCTGACACGGAGGACGGCGCAGCCCGAAAACCGGGCTGGAATATGTCCGGCGGCAATTGGACTGACGCTGACTTTTCGGGGCTGAAAAGCCTGGGCGACCGCTTTTCCGGCTCGAACATCCGCAGGTGTAAGTTTGTAGGCTCTGAAATGGCGGGACTTACGCTACGCGGCAATAATGTTCAGGAGTCCGACTTCTCCGACTCTAATTTGAGCGCGAGCCGTTTCGGCGGCTGCAATCTGCAAAACACCAATTTTTCGGTGTGCGACTTTTCGGGAGCGGAGTTTTCCGGCAGCAACATCCAAAAATGCACGCTTGACGGCGCGGACTTTACCGATACGGTTTTCAAGCGGTGCAACATTTCAAAGGCAACGGTGCAAGGCGCAAGGTGGCTGCGCACGACATTTCGGCACACCACGCTGTCTGACCTTGTGTTTGACGGCGAAATCACCGACTGCGCGTTTGAGGGACTTTCGGCGGCGCGCGTAGTGTTCCGGAATCTTACTCTGCGAAACAACTTTTTCAAAAACTGCAATCTGAAAAAGGTCTTGTTTGAGAATTGCAGGGCGGATCGGATTACGCTGGCGTTTCTGGCAAGCAGCAAGGCATCGGTTGACGGTATGGTTTTGTTGGAGGAGTAAAGGTGCGGGTGTCGGCAACAGCCCTTGCGGTAGCGCAGGGGCTGTTGCTTTTTTTGTCGGCGGATACTTGTTTCGGGGTTTTCTTTTGTTCGGGTGCACGCGTTGACCTGCGGCGCAGGGGGAGCTGTTTTTGGCGGGATTTATCTTTTTTTAGGGCTTCGTCTCTGTAGGGGACGCCGCCCTCAGCGTCCCTTGTGGCGGTTGCGCAGGGACTTTCGGCGGGCGTAGGGGCGACCCGTCCCGGTCGCCCGCTGGTTTGCTTCGCCGTTCTGATTTGCTTTTACTTGGGTGCAACCGCAGACCTGCGGCGCAGGGTGCGGTGTTTGAAATTGGGGCGAAGCTTGGCAGCTTCGCGCAGCAGAGCGCCTGCGCGGCGGGCGGTTACTTTTTCCGCTTCGCCGGAAAAAGTAACCAAAAAGGGGCGACTTCTTTAGAAGAA